>JADGQR010000197.1 GCA_017881685.1 Gemmatimonadaceae bacterium | reverse complement strand
TCACGGCGCTGAGCCTCTGGTACATCTATACAAGCGTGCGGCTCGACGTTGGACTCGTTCCAGAAGCGGGCGCAGCGTGGGCGAAAGGATTGCGTGACCGCATGCGGCGCGGATTCCAGGACGAGCGCCGGGAGATTCATTCGACGCATTCGCTTCAGGGACGGCTCGCGGTATTCCTCGCGTTTGCGTTTGCCTTTGGGTGGATCGTTCTCTCGTGGGATCTGTCGATGTCGCTTGATCTGCACTTCCAGAGCACGATGTACGGATGGTGGGTGTTCATGGGCGGCTGGGTGGGAGCACTCGCAAGCTTCACAGTATTGACCATGGCATGGCGCCGGTATCTGGGTGTCTACGAGCTGATCACCGAGAAACATTTTCACGATCTCGGAAAACTCTGCTTCGCGTTCACCGCGTTCTGGGGATATCTGACCTTTGGCCAGTATCTCGTGATCTGGTACGGCAACATGGGTGAAGAGACGCACTGGATGCGCCTGAGGCTGATTCATCCGTGGCTTCCGGTGACGCTCACGGCAGTGACGCTGATGTTTGGCCCCTTCTTTGGGCTCATGGGGCGAGCGGCGAAAGTTTATATGCCGACGATGGCCCTGTTCGCGATGTTCACGGTGGTGGGGCTCTGGCTGCACAGATATCTCGAGGTGTATCCGTCCCTGTACGGCGTTTCGGCGGGTGTTCCTCTTGGCTTGTGGGAGATCGGAGTCACGCTCGGATTCCTCGGATTGTGGGGTTTCCTTTACATGTCGTTCATGGACGCATTCCCGAGAATGCGCGTGACGCTGATGACTTCGCCCTACCGCGATGAAGTGCAGGTGCCGGTGAACGCAAAGACGATGGAGCCGCTTCCGGCCCACGAGTAGTGAGCGACAGGTGAGCTTCACGTCGCGCCGCGCATTTGTTCTCGCGGCGCTTTGCGCGCTTGCGGGTGTAATTCGCGCAGCCTTTGCGTATCACGGTGGAATCTGGGCCGACGAAGGTTTTTTTCTGCTTGTTGCGCGGGCTCCGTCGTGGAGCTCGATGCTCGACTTCCTTCGGTTTCACGAATCGCATCCGCCTTTTTTCTACACGTTGATGCGTTTGTGGATGTCGGTAACTGGCGGCGGCGACGTGATGGCACTTCTTCTCTGCGTGCTGATCGGGGTCGCGATAGTGCCGGCGAGTTTTCTCGTCGGTCGGGATCTGTTTTCAAGTCGAGCAGGGCTGATCGCGGCAGGCTTCGCGGCAATCTCCCCTCCGCTGATTGAACATTCGGCCCAACTCAGGCCATATGGCTTGATGCCTCTTCTTGCATTGGTCTCCTGCTTTGCGCTTGTAACGGCAGCGAACCGCGGTGGGTTCAGGCGATGGTGTCTGTATGTACTTAGCACCGTCGCTCTTCTCTATACTCACAACTGGAGTTGGCTCATCGCAGTTGGACAGCTCGTCGCCGTCGCGGGCCTTTTCTTTTCTGTTGATCTCGCACGACGCAGCCGTCTCGTACGTCAATGGATCACTTCGTGGCTGGCGATCGGACTTATGTATCTGCCATGGATTCCTGCATTTCTTTTTCAGGTTCGACATGCCGGCCACGGCCCGATCGTGATCGATACTTTCGCTCAGTGGACGCAGCTAACGCTCCTCGGAATTCCTGCGGCGCTGATTATGGTTGTCGCCGGACATGTGAATGACATAAGTCTCGGTCTCTGGATGGTTGTAGCTGCGGTCGGTGCGTTGACGACCGTCGCTCTCAGTGATGTTCCCGGTTTTCTGGCGGCAGCCGACGGTACCGTTCGCTCTACTCAGGTCGAAAAACACCCGGGACGCAAAGTCGCAATGGTGGTGTTTATCGCGGTGCCGGTGACAGCCGTCTTCTTCGCCGTTGTTTTATCGTCGCGGTCCAATCTTCTTTTGCCGCGCTGCATGGCTACTCTCACTCCGCTCGCGCTGCTGGTGCTTGCGGCCTGGCTGGATGACGCGTGGAGATCCACCTCCGCTCGCCCCGTCACGTCGCGTTTTGGCGCCGGGGTGTTTACCGTTGTCGTCGCAGTGTCGATACTGGGAGCGCGTCACCTGGTGATGACAGAGCGCTCGAACTCAAAAGAGGTCGCGGAAACTCTGTCCTCGAACATTCGTCCCAACGACCTCGTGATAATTGCACCCGAATGGTATGCCGCGTCGCTTCATCATTATTTCGACCGGCCTGTCGATGAGATCGATTACCCGCATGCGGGAAAAAGCGGGATGGTTGATTTTTCACATGTCTTCGAGCGCGTCTCCGATCCCGCTCCATTGGCGCGGCTCCGCGACACGATTGATAAGGCGGCAGTTGCAGGCCGGCGTGTTTGGTTGGTGACGAGCAGTGACTACGTGAGGCCGCTTCGAGCTCGCGACGTGGAAGATGCCACGCGTTTTCACCTTGCGTCGGCTTTTTCGGTCATTCGCGTCCATCAGATCAAGAATGCTTTGAGCGGCGCATTCGGACCCGCTGACCTGGGCTATCTCGACCGGGGACCCAAACCTCTGAATGACGATTTGCTGCTCTTTCTTTACGCGCGGCCCGACGGGCTACGCGAACCGGCGGCCATTCCTCGATGATGGTTGAAAGCCAGGCGAATCCAGCAAGAATGCAAAACGTCGAGGGATTTCCTTGGGGCGACAACAATCCGACGGTCGGCGAACGTATCGTCGTAGCGCTCGTGCTCGCTGTCACCGCGGCGGCGCTGAATTATTTCCGCGCCGCTGAAAAGGGCGGTATGTCAGATTTTACGCCGCTCTGGTATGGCGCGAGGATATTGCTGCACGGTCAGAATCCTTATTTGCTGATTGGCCCCGGCCGCCTGATCGAGACTCCAACGCCGCTTGTCTATCCTGCTCCGGCATTCGTAAGTGTAATTCCGCTCACTTTCCTGAATTTTCACGTGGCCGGGGCCGTATTTGTTTTCTTGTCGACGGCGCTGCTGGCGTGGGGAATTACGGTCGATGGATGGCACCGGCTTCCGATCTTTCCGTCAGTTGCGTTTCTGACGTCGGCGCAACTCGGGCAGTGGTCGATACTGATGACGGCCGCGCTGTTCATACCCGCAATCGCGCTGGTCGCGGTCGCGAAGCCGCAGGCGTCGTTACCCATAATAGGCTCGACCTCATCGAGGCGAACCGTGATCGCGGCTGTAGTTGGTGGACTAATACTTGTTGCAACAAGCTTTCTCCTTTTGCCTGACTGGCCGCGTGAGTGGCTGAAGCTGATTGGGTCGACCGACTATTTCACGCCGCCCATTTTGCGTTTCGGCGGAGTGCTCGTTGCGCTCGTCCTCATACGGTGGAGAAGACAGGAGGCGTGGCTGATCTTCATTGCCGCCTGCATGCCGCAGACCTGGTATCCGTACAACGGTCTTCTTCTGCTCGCCGTAGCTGCGACTTACAGAGAGGCGTGCGTGCTGTCGCTCTTCTCGTCGGCATCGTGGATGGCGGTATACCTGTTCGTTCCCGGAGAGATGCGATCGGAGCAGACGCGTGCGACGTGGAGCGCGGTGCTGCTCGCGACGAGCTATTTGCCGGCAGTGATCATCGTTTTGCGACGGCCGAATCGAGGACCGAGTCCGTGGTTCCTTGGGATGGTCCAGGAGATCACTCTCTCCAGCCACGCAAAGTCGTGAGGCGAAGAGCTTCATAGCGAGACACCGGATTTGCTGAAATGATGGGAACGTCAGCCCGGGTGCCAGCGTGAACGAGAGAGTCCTGAACGACTGACATCCACGTGTTCTGGATTGCCTGATCGCCTGCGACCGGAACGTTCGATGCCGGATCTGCGCGAGTCGGCGAAAAAGTGCCGACTACAAAAACCGTATTGCCTTGTTTTAGGGCGGCCTGCGCGTCGTCAATGACATTTTGCACCGCGTACGAATTCCTCTGACGCGTCGCTTCCATCACGAGGTCATATCGGTGAAATCTGTGAAACGGAATATCCGGCACTGTGCGCCAGGCGACGATGCCGCGGTAGTAACGATCGAAGCTCACGCTGTAGTACCACGGATTTACGATCACGATGTCACCGGGCCTGGCGGTCTGCTCGATCTTCGCGGCCACGAGATCAGCGTTGGTCATGCGTTCGCTTACGATTGTCTTCCCGGCGAAAGTCGTCCCGACGCCTATCACCAGAACCATCACCAGGAGCAAAACTCTCTTGTCCGGAGCGCGAATCAACGTTCCCGACAAGACGTCGATACCGAATGCAACGACTGTCAGCAGCGTCAGGTAGTACCATGGCTGCGTGTAATACGAGAGCTCGCGGAGAAACAGGAACGACGCGATTGCGCCGACGACGAGCGAAACGAGTGCGAACACTGTGATCTCTCGTTTTTTCTTCGACAGGCCGAGCCACTCTGGATTCATGACTGCGGCGAGTCCCCCGATTGTCCCGGCCACCGCCGCGGCTACCCACGCGATGAATGTCCAACCTCCGCCGGGAAGAAGACTCTCGTACAGTTTCACAAAAAACCATTCGACGGAGTAGCCGGGAATTCTGACCAGCGAGTTCCATGACGAGGCCGAGCGGATCGTAGCGATGTACGGTACGAGTGAGAGCGCGGCGACCGCGCCTATCGCAACGACAGATGTGGCTGTCTTCCACCGCCGGCTCATGGCGCACGCGGCCACCGCTCCGGCACAGAGTGCGAGGAGTATGACTGAGTTGTAATAGACAGTTTGAACGCCAAGTATTGCGACGCACGCCGCGCACGCGAAACGAAGCGCGCTCGGACTCTCCACAAAACGCCAGAGCATCGAGCCGGTCAGGAATATCAGCAGCATTGCGAGCCCATACGCGCGCATGGAGTCGCCCCAAATCATCACCGACGGGCTAACGGCAAACAACGCAAGCGCCACCAGCGGCGCGCGGTAGCCGAACGATCGCGCGTTGATCCAGAGTGCCGCGATCAAAGCGAGTCCGATGACGAACCCGAGCGCTCGGAAAGCAGAGTCGTTGTACGCACCGGCCACCGCCGCGAACGCACGTACGATCAGCAGCCACAGCATCGGAAAAGAATCGAACTGCAGATTTGCCCAGACGTCTGTGAGCCGGGGAAGAGTCGCGAGGCCTACGGTGTTCGCTTCATCCCGCCAGAGCGCGCCGCCCGACGCCAGCGCAATCGCACGCAGGTAGATCGCTGCCCCACTCAGTATCAGCCCCACCGCGATTTCCGCCCGCGCGATCTTCGACGTCACGCTCGGTGCTCAGTCTTCTCGGCCACCACGACCGCCTGCACAAAGAAATCGCGCGGTCCGAATGAATATTTCTTTAGCGCGAATCCCGAGCTTCGGAGCAGCTCCTCCACCCATGCTTTCGATTGAAGCAACGAAACTTCGGCCGGATGAAGCTGAGTCGACGATCCGGCCACGTTGCTCAACATCCAGTGCGCAGCTCCGAGGACCGCAACGCTAGTGGCTTTCGCGTGCGGCCAGAACAGCACGAGCTTACCGCCCCTCTTCACAACGCGATTGAGCTCGGCCAGAATCGCGAGAATCTCGTCGCGTGTAAAATGCTCGAGCACGCCGAGGTTGTATGCGCCGTCGAAGGTCTCTTCTGCATAGGGCAGGTCGAGAATGCTCGAGTGCCTCAAGCCGAACGCCGCAGGATTGTTGGATCGGTAAAGCTTGATGGCGGACGCAGAGATATCGACTGCGGTGATGTGAAGCCGCGAATGAAGCGCCGCGTCGACCTGTCCGCTGCCGCAACCCGCGTGCAGCAGGTGCGAGCCATCGGGGAACGTCGAAAAGATCGCGCGCTCGAGCTCTGGCTTGATGATTCCCTTGCGATACGTGGCTGCGATCGCGTCGTAGGCCATTGTGCTCGCAGCAACTTTCTGATCCCAGTACGAATCCCATTTCTGCGGATCGGTGAGTGACGGATCTATTTGGGGATCGGCGGCGTGTACGCGAAATCGCGACGGTCTTACCGTGCTCGTGACCCACAACGCGAGAAGCTGCGACCCGCTTCGAACCGCGTCGCGCGGTGTCATCTTAGACGTGCCGTATGTGCGCGCCGGCAACACGATAGGAAATTCGTTGATGGAAAATCCGTTGCGCACGAGCAGGAACATGCTTTCGAAAAAAAAACCGTAGCCACGCGCCTGGACCTGCTCGAACAGCTCCCGTGGAATTCTGCGCAGGTCATACGCTCTCAGTGCGCCCGTCGCGTCGAACGCGATTCCGAGCAGATGCTTAGTGAGAAGATGGCCAAATGAAGTCAGTGATCGCCTCAGCAGGTTCCAACCCGGAAGGCTGTCGCTCTCGAGATAACGTGAGCCGGTGGCCGCGCAGTAACCGACCGACTTTTCGATGAGCCTCGGCACATCGTCGGGCGAATGCGTGAAATCGCAATCGAGGGTGACGAGGCGTTCGTAGCCGCGTTCGTAAGCCCAGCGAATTCCTTCGAGGTGAGCGCTCCCGATGCCAAGTTTGCCTTGGCGGTGCACCACGGAGAGGCGCGGATTGCGTCTCGCGACTGCGTCGAGGATTTCGCCGGTTCCGTCGGGCGAGCCGTCATCCATGAACAGCAGATCCGCATCGACAGGAAGCTCCAGAAGCGCGTTCGCCATCTTCTCGGCGTTGTCGCGCTCGTTGTACGTCGGGACGAATATGAGCGTTCTCAGCTTTGTGTCGCCAACCGCGCCGGATTGCGACACTTCAGCGATCGGCCGGACCCGCAACCTGAATCGAAGGCAACGGGAAGATCATTCGGCCCCCGCGCGCGATGAATTCCTTTTCACGCTCGAGCAGGTTTCGGCGAAAGTGCCACGGCATCGCGAGAAAAAAATCCGGGCTCATCGCATGCGCGTCTTTCTCCGATATGATCGGTATCCAGGTGCCCGGCGTGTACGCCCCGAATTTGTCGGGGTTCACTTCGGCGATGAATGGAAGCACGTCCTCGGTGATGCCGCAGTATTGCAGCATGACGTTTCCTTTCGTAGATGCGCCGTAGCCGAGTGTGAGGTCGCCGTTGCTGCTGAGATTGTGCAGCAGGGCGGGCAGATCTTCGCGGTGATGGTGAACGCGATCCGCGAATTGTTCGAACGGCGTCACAGATCGCAATCCGCGAACGTTTTCTTCGGCAAGGATCTTGTCGATGACTTCACGCCGCGACTGAAACTTTGAGCCTGCTTTGCAAACGGTTACGCCAAAGCTGCCGCCGTTCACGTCGTTCAGCTCCACGTCGATTATTCGCAACCCCGACCGTTGCATCATCCAGTCGATCTGGCTCAGCGCGTAGTACTCGACGTGCTCGTGACAGATGGTATCGTAGCCCGTCGTATCGAGCATCGACGGGAGGTAGCTCTGCTCGAAATGCCAGATGCCGTCGTCGTGAAGCACGCGGCACACCTGGTCGACGAACTCGAGCGGCTGGTCGAGATCGTAGAACATGGCGATAGAGGTGACGATCTTCGGTTTCACGTTATCGAACGCGGTCTCGAATGCATCAGCCGAAAAGAAATCCTCGATTACGTGGACGCCGGTGGTGTAGTGGTCGCGAAATTTGGCCGCGGTTGGATCCATTCCGATCCGCGTGAGGTGTTCAGGATAGAAAGACAACGTGGTGCCGTCGTTGCTCCCAATGTCGAGAACCGCGTCGCCTCGGGCGAGATCGATGCGCTCGCGAAGCTTGCCGACTTTTTCGGACAGGTGATTCACCATCGATTTGTTCAGCGACGAGCGGTATCCGTATTTCTCGCTGTACATCTCGCTAGAGTCATACGAGTGCTGAAGCTGGACGAGGCCGCATGCTTCGTCTCCGCCTGTGCATTTGACCAGTGTGAGCGGGCCGCGCGTGAGGCTTTCGTCCCTCGATCGCGGAAAGACACCGGTCAGGTATTGGTTTCCGAGCTCGAGGAGAGTGGTGAGCTCTGTGTTGGCACAGATGCGGCATGCGTCGATGCGGCGAAAGCTTTCCATGGGCCAGAACAAACTGCGAGCGAGTGGAACGTTCCGCCACAACTAATTGAGACCTGACGAATGCGGATGAGGCGGTGCGGAAGTGTGCATTTTCTGCGGTTGCCCGTGGTTTGAGCCGGAGGGGGTCGTTTATATTTGACGGAGTTGGGGCGTTAGCTCAGCTGGGAGAGCGCCTGGTTTGCAACCAGGAGGTCGCAGGTTCGATCCCTGTACGCTCCATTGACTTACCGCAAGCGGGAGATCCCTTGCGGGGCCACTTTGTCCCCAAATTACCCGGCTTTCGCCCTTTCCTTGACTTTCTTACTGCCCCGTTACCGGCAACATCGTGTCGTCGCCGGGGCGCAGATAGCGCCGATGTTCGGAACGTTGAACAAGTTGCCGTCGCACCACGCGGGGAACGCTGATGTGCTGGTCAGCGTCGAGCGTACGCCAAAGCCGAGGAGAAGGACCGTCTGGTCTTGGTGTGTGCCGAACCCGACAAACCGCATACTGCCTGGTTCAGCCTGCAGCCGAGCGCTCCAAGTAGAGATCCGCGTGCTGTCTTTCGAGAGTCAGCTTCAGGATGCTCTCGAATGTGTTCAGCAGAACGAGCTTCTTCCTGTGGTCGTCGATAACGGAAATAGCGAAACCGCGGCCCGAAAAGAATTCGAGGAGCTTCGCGGGTGATCCGCCGGCCTTGGCGATGCCCCACGGCCAGAACTCCATAGTATGCTTATGTCTCGATTTCGCTCGAGGAGCTCCTGCATTCCTTGGGCTACGAACGGCTCGAAGCCCTGGGTGTCGATTTTGAGAAGGTCTATCTGAAGAACCTGCAGCTCAGCCACGACCGCATCGAGCGTTGCCATCTCGACGCGAATTTTTGCTCGTGATTTGTCGCTATCATACGTCCGGTGATCCGCCTTGTTGGTCTTACACAGATGAAGAAAGGCCTCTCCCGAAGTCGACCCAGCCGCCTTGTTGATGATGGTTAGATTCGCAAGCTTGTTGCGTTCTTTCGTCCGTTTCAGGAAAGTGCAGTTGGTTGGGTCGGGCTCAATCGCGATTACACGCCCAGTAAGACCAACCTTCCGGGCTGCAATCGCACTGTAAACCCCGATGTTTGCGCCGACGTCGAGGACACACATTCCCGGGCGCAGAAGTTTCTCGAACAACTCCAGGTTGTACGTCTCATAGCAACCGAGAGCGAGATTCCCCGAGACGACGGCATCATCGCGGTTCAGCACCAAGGTCACTCCGCCTATCTCGATTGCATCAGGGATCAAGAGACAGATCAGCTTCTGCGCTAGGGCGCGGATCGGAGCGGGTTTGAGCAGCACCGTATATATCCACGCGGCCCAACTTGGAGATATCCACCACAGCGGACCTCGCTGTGGCGGATTCGTGTGCGGGATCGCCGGACGACTCGGTTGTTCGAAGAGAGGGAAGGGTCATTGCTTCTCCGAGAAATGCGCTTCGCTGTGATGGGCCGAGACGATTATCCGGCAAGCCGGCGTCGCGGTTGTAGTAGGCGCGGGAATAGCGGCAATTAACCGTTGCTTTGCCAGTTTCCCCCGGCACCGATACTCACCCGGAGCCAAGAGACCACCATACCCCCGAAACCTGACACTCGCTACCCTGAATCCTCTAAGGGTACCCAGCGCAACTCTCTAGAGTCTTCGCGATGTCTCTGGGAAGCTCAGCATTACCGAGTGATTTAGGCCTAATTTACTATAGTTTATCGGTTCGCTTGATAAACTGCGATAAGCCTTGGTATAATTGCGGAGCCTTTGAAACCAGGAATGAATGGATCGCACGGAGAACCCATTTTCGCCGGGGGCCGGCACTCCTCCCCCAGAGTTGGCTGGGCGAGACAAGATTGTTGAGGATGCCACTGTCGCGCTTGCGCGCGTAAAGAATGGACGCCCAGCAAAGAGCCAGATGCTGCTTGGGCTTCGCGGCGTCGGGAAGACGGTTCTGCTCAACGAAATCGCGAGGATCGCAGAAGGCGACGGATACCGCACGATCGAGCTCGAGACACCGGAAGATCGGCGACTGGCTGAGATGCTCGTGCCCCCACTGCGGTCGGTTCTGACCCGACTGAGCGCAGTCGAGAAAAGTAAAGCGCTAGCGATAAAAGCTCTTCGCGGGCTGCACAGTTTCGCCAGCGCATTCAAAGTGAAAGTCGGTGAGCTTGAGGTCAGGGTCGCGGAACTTGGCGTGGCCGACTCGGGAAATTTGGAGACTGACCTTCCTGATCTCCTTCTCTTGGTTGCCGAGGCTGCACAAGCAGCCCAAATTCCCGTCGCAATTTTCATCGACGAGGTACAGTACCTCACGCGTGAAGACTTGAGCGCGCTCATCGTCTCAATCCACAAAATCGGGCAACGCCAGCTGCCGCTCATCGTCTTCGGCGCCGGCCTTCCTCAACTCGCCGCTCTGGCCGGAGAAGCAAAGTCATACGCGGAACGCCTCTTCGATTATCCTGAAGTCGGTCCGCTCGGAGCAGCTGATGCCGAGCACGCCATCAGAGAACCGATACGGAGCAAGGGAGCCGAGATCGAACACGCAGCACTCGGCGCGATTGTGAAACACACGCAGGGATACCCGTATTTTCTTCAAGAGTGGGGCTCGCACACATGGGATGAGGCGCCCCTCTCTCCAATTACCAGCGGAGATGTCTCGCGCGCTACGGTGAAGGCCCTTAGCACTCTCGACAAAGGATTCTTCCGCGTCCGCTTCGATCGGTTGACTCCGCGCGAGAAGCAGTACATGCGCGCTATGGCGGAGTTGGGATCGGGCCCGCACCGCTCTGGCGACATCGCGGAGCTGCTTGGCGTTAAGGTGACCACGATCAGCCCTTTGCGCGCAGGACTCATTGGCAAAGGCATGATTTACAGCCCCCAGCATGGTGACACCGCTTTCACGGTTCCAATGTTCGACGACTTCATGAAGCGCTCGATGCCGGAGTGGACTCCCAATCCCCGCCGCCATTTGGAAGGATAGGAAAGAATCTGGGCACCAACTCGTGCCCACTGAGACCGATGATGACCGAGGCTGAGCGGCATCCCACGACCTCACGCAAGAAAAGAAAAAACTCCTGCAGCCGACCAGCCGCAGGAGCCTTTTCTTTGCGTGGGAGCCGCGAAAGCGGACCCTACTTCTATGCGCCCGCCTCCGGGGCCCCCCGCAGTTTCATCAGGTGCAAGTGATCTGGCCACCAGCGGACGACGCGCAGGTCTTGGTCGTCAGCGAGTGCGATGCTGATGCTGCCCACGAGGCGGGCGGGCCGGTAACGGCTGTGGTCGTGACGGTCACGTTGGCCGACGGAAGAAAGCCCTGAAGTGAGGTCGTTCCCGTCGCGCTGCCTGAGAAGTACACGCCGGCGCTGTCCGCGGCGTAGCTCTCCTCGTAGGTCGCCATGTTACGCAGATCTGCCTTCATCGATGCGACATACGCCTTTTCCTTCGTGTTCGCGAACTTCGGAATCGCAATCGCGGCCAGGATGCCGATGATGACGACAACGATGAGAAGCTCGATGAGCGTGAAACCCTTTT
>JADGQR010000196.1 GCA_017881685.1 Gemmatimonadaceae bacterium | reverse complement strand
GGATGAAGCTGAGACCGCCACTCGTCGAGCTGACGGACGAACAGAAATCATCACTTGTCCGCGAGCTCGACGACGCCGGCTTTACGATGCCAGGGCTGTCGAAACTCGAGGGTGATCGATGAAAACGCCGCGGCGAGCTCGTTGTCAGGGCATGACTATGACGAGCTTGCCTCTCGCGCGCCCTTCGTCGATCTGACGGAGAGCGTGGGCAGAATCACTCAACGAGAAAGTTTTCTCGATCACCGGTTTGAGCCTGCCGGTCTCGAGATATTCGCCGATGACGACGAGATCATTTTGGGTCACACGCCCCGACACCACCTTGAGCTTCTGGCTCACGAAAGGCGACGTCACCATCGCCGTTAACACACTGCTCACCGGCCGAATCCAGCCTCCGCTCGTCGCCGCGCCGGCAAACAACCACTGTCCATTTTTCGTGAGTCCGCGCCTTATAGCGGACCATGGATGGGTCCCACCGACGTCGAAGATCACATCGTATCGCTTGCCGCTTTTTGTAAAATCCTCGCGCGTATAGTCGATGACGGTGTCAGCGCCGACCGATCGAAGCATGTCGAGATTCATTGTGCTCGTCACAGCCGTGACTTCTGCTCCAAACATTTTTGCGAATTGCACTGCGAATGTGCCGACACCACCGCCCGCGCCATTGATGAGAACTTTCTGTCCGGGCGTTACTTTGCCTTTGTCGCGGAGACCTTGAAGAGCGGTGCTGCCGGCAATGGGAGTGGCCGCGGCCTGCTCGAACGAAATACCTGCAGGCTTCAACGCAATCCGCGACGCCGGCGCGCACGCATACTCGGCAAAAGCGCCCCGGCACACACCGAAGACTTCGTCGCCCGGTTTGAATTCGATCACGCTCTTTCCGATTGCTTCAACTCGTCCTGCGACATCTACTCCAAGGCGGGTGTCTTTCGGCTTTCGCAATCCTGCCATTAAGCGCATAGCGAGCGGCTCGCCTCTCATGAAGTGCCGGTCCATCGCGTTGACCGACGCCGCACAGACGCGTATCAGGACTTCGTCGTCTTTTGGAACGGGCCGATCGATCTCCACGAGACGAACGACATCGGCCGAGCCGTACTCCGAATAGGTGATGGCTTTCATGTTGTCTGCATGCGCATCTGCTCGTGCCATCGCTCGGAATTCACACCTTTCGCAATGAGCCAGATTATGAGCGCTTCGTTGACGCGGATCAAGCGCAGCGCCATCATCCCGGGCGCAAATGCAAAGTTCAGCAGGTAGACCCATCTTGCAGTTCTTGCGATCGCGCGTGGTGATCGTAGTATCGCGAAACTGAAAGGCGCGCTCATGAATTCGCCCTCATATTTGGTTTGCCTCGGGTTGCCGGTTGGCAACCGTACGGATTGCGGAAACAGTCGGACATGATGCCACGTAACAAAAACATGACTGTGCGTTGCAGGAGAGGCCGAAACGATGGCTGAGCTTACCATTGCCGCGAGTGGTGTTCGCGCACTGATCGATGTGGCTGCGTCGAGGGGCGCGAACCGTTCGGCGCTGATTGAGCGAGCTCGACTAGATCCGGCCGACCTTGAAGATCCGGATAATCGCGTGGCGTTCTCGAAGTATGTAGCTCTGATGCGAGCGGGTCAGGAGATGTGCAACGATCCAGCGCTCGCTCTTCACTTTGGTGAGGAGGTCGATCCGTCGGAGATGTCATTCACGCATCAGATCGGCGCGCGATCGATGGCCGAGGGTATGGCGATCATGAATCGTTATGCGCGCCTGACCGTCGAGGTCGACGACGAGAACGCAGATCGTTTCGTGCTATCGAGGACCGGCGGCCAATTGTGGATGGTCGATACTCGCAAGAATGCGAATGCATTTCCGGAGCTCACCGAATCTGGCTTTGCTCGCATAGTTACCTCGATGCGTCGCGTGCTCGGCGACAAGCCATTTGCCAAGGCGGTGCATTTCACTCATCCGGCGCCGGTTTATCGGGCCGAGTATCATCGGATTTTTTGTGTGCCGGTGGTTTTCGAGAGTGACAAGAATGCGTTCTTGCTCGATGACGGCGCGATGAACTTCAAGCCTCCTGTCGCGTCGAAGTATGTTGCTCAACTGTTGACGGCTCATGCAGAGGAGTTGCTCGAGAAGCTGGAGAGCTCAAAGTCGGTGAGGGATCGTGTGGAGCGATTGTTGATGGCAGCGCTGGAAGATGGCGATGTCAGTATGGAAACGATCGCGGCTGAGCTCGGTCTGAGTCGCCAGACGTTGTTTCGGAGATTGAAGTCGGAGCACGTAACGTTTGAGAAAGTGCTCGACGATTTGCGTCATCGCCTTGCGCTGCAATATCTCAGCGGAGGAAAGAAGTCGGTGAATCAGACGGCGCATCTTGTTGGGTTCTCCGATCCGGCGGCGTTCTCACGTGCGTTCAAGCGTTGGACGGGGTCGAGCCCGCGGGCGTATCTGGTCAATTACAGACTTGCCCGAGATACCGAATAGCCATACATCTTCACGCTGCCAACGCCACCAAGACGGTTTTCGAGAACGTCTACCTGACGAACGTCTCGACAGACGCGTCTGATGACGCTTCCCAGCAGATCGAATTCGTATATTCGCGAGTGAAGTGGTTCGCTCCGTCTGACCCTGCGGGCCTCAACCCTCCGCTGCAGGTGGCCTGCTGGGATGTGGCGCTCTACGCTCGCTGCTAGAGATTCAATAGCCAGAGCGGGGCTGGTGGAGTCTTAACCAAACTGCTCCACCAGCCATGCCGCCGCGTCATCCGCTGCTGCGGGCGGCAGGACGTGCCCGGCTTCATACCATTTCACCATTTTCGGATCCACCGCGGCATCGTACAGCACTTGCGCCTGATCGCGTCGGATCGTGCGATCGTTGATACCGTGCAGCATGAGCAGCGGCCGGCCTTTCAACTTCCGCACCGATGACAGTGGATCGGTCACCATTCGCACCATGCTCGTCCACGGAGTCGCTGGAAGATCTCCGCCTGCAGCGACAATCACGCACTTGATCCTCGGCTCGGCCGCGGCGGTCTGGATTGCGATGTAGCTGCCGAGGGAGTAGCCGGCGATGCCGATGCGGAGTGGATCGATTGATTCGTGCCCGGCGAGCCACGTGATCGCATCCTTCGCTTCGACGAGGGCGCTCTTCCAGTGTTGCAGGAGGCCGAACGGATTTGTTCGGGCTTCCTCGAACATGTCTTCATCACGCGAGCCGTGCAGGGGAAGGTCGAATGAGAGGCTGGCAATTCCGCGAGCGGCGAGAGCCAGGCCCATCGTATTGGATAGCACTTCTTTGGAAGAGCTGTAGCCGTGAAGCAGTAAGACCCCCGGCACGGG
>JADGQR010000195.1 GCA_017881685.1 Gemmatimonadaceae bacterium | reverse complement strand
TCGAAGCTGCCCCACCAGAAATGCGACGGACTCGACTTCCCGAGAAAACGTCCGCGGAAAATCTTCAGGACACGATCGGCCTGCGAGAGAACGCGCCAGCAACGCGCTGCGGAATCCGGGTCGTAAGACTTGTGCGTTCGGTCCTCGTCGAAGCGAAGCGTATCTGGCAGCTCCACTGGAACGGGCCAGATGTTCGCGTCGATGTTTACAGAGATGAGAGCATCGAGGTATTCGTGATAGAAATCGGCGACCGGCACGGGTCGTAGCGAAATTGCGCGAGTCGAGCCGTCGCTCACTCGAATCATCAGCGCGTGATCGATGAAGTCGAATTCAATCTCGAAAGTCCGCTTCCCTGCCGGCATCACCGACGTCGTCAATCCGCGCGCAGACAGGTAGAGGGTCGCGTTCCACCAATGGTTCTGCATCGGAGCGTGCGACAGTCGTGTTTTCCCGACGATCTGCGTCAGCCGATGCAGCGTCTCGTAAGTGTCACGCCATTCAGCCAGAGGCAGCGCTGACCACTGGTCGGCGTTAACGGTTGTCATTTCTCAACACTACGATTGGGACGTCGGCAACGCGGTCACGTGACGCCGGATCAACTGGGACCGACGTATCTGAGATTACCACATCCTACGAGCCATTCAACTCCGGCTCGGCGATCCCTGTAGATGTCAATGTGATAGTTGCCGGAGGTTGGAAGATCCAGCGAAATTTCCGTGCTGAGCTGAATGTGTCCGCCGACACTGACTTCGAGCTCGGGAAAACTCGAAACCGGAAGCAATGGCATCGATGCACTGCCGCAGGTGCCGAACAGGATTCCCCAGCTCAGGCTGTGCTCCGTTCCCGCGTAGGTGAACGACATGTTGATGTTCGATACGCCTGGACGTTCGCCCTGAAACCATTCCACCGAAGAGGAGCTGATATCACGAGCGGTATCCAGGGCCATGAACCGGGTCTGAGGAACGGTTCTGATGTTGGCAGCCCACTTTGGCTCGTTGTGCAACATCGAGCTTTCAGGACCCTCTGCTCCTTGCACGGGGACCGAGTGGGAACACCCCGTGAGGCCGAGAGCAACTGCCGCGAGCGCCAGATACATCGTGGATTTCATCGTCATCCGCCTCTCTGATGCAAGGACTTGTCAAACTCCGGCGACCGGGCGAAGGGATCAAATCCCCTTGCCGTTACTCCCAGCCACGGAACACTACGATTTTGACGCGAGCTTGTAAACGTTGGCCGCGTCGACGGCGCGCCGAGGATAAGTGGGGCGGCGCGAACGGTTTCTCAGGGCGCGAACAACCTCCGCCGCGTCTTCAGCTCTGCCTCGAGACGTCCGCACATCATGTCGCAAAGCTTGAACACGCTTTGGTCCGCGAGGCTGTAGAAGACGAACAGTCCTTCCTTGCGCCGGTCTACAAAACCGTTGGAGTGCAGAAGCTGAAGGTGCTTCGAGACATTGGCCTGGCCGAGCCCGGTTTTTTCGACGAGCTCGCTGACAGTCATCTCTCCGTCGCGGAGGCAGTTCAGAATCCGGAGGCGCGCGGAATCCGCAAGCACCTTGAAACGAAGCGCAACCAGATCCAGCACTTCAGGCGTCATCTTGAGCTTGACCACGGGTCCTCCGGGGGAGTGTATGTCCGTGTGACAATATAGTAAACCTTGTCGGGACACTCAGAGCTTTCCCGTTTTCGCGTCTGGCTCTGTCGCTCTCGCGCGGCAGCCCAGCAGGCTGAAGCGACCCAGCACTCGCTCGAGTGGACAGACGGCAGTGAAGCTCGACTGAAGAAGATTGACGCCGACGAATGCCGTGAAAAGCAGCCACGCCGGATTAACCAGCCATCCGAGTGTAAGTGAAGCCAGAATGAACACGCCGGCGAAGCGGCGAATGATGTTGTCGTTGCACATATGAGATCCCTGAATCAGAAAAAAGTTTCGGTCGGAAGCACGGCGACATGCACGCGTTCCCCGGCTGGCAGGCGCGCCCCTTCGGCGCGCAGAGTCTCAACGAGATCCAGCGATTGATCCGCCGGAACGACGCTGAAGAAGAGCGTGGACTCGCCCGGCCACGCGCGCGATCCTTCGCGTCTGCCGGTTGTTCCAACGCCATGAGCATTGCGAAACTCCGTGTATCCGCCGGCGTGATGGCTATCAAGCAACGACGAGATCCGGTGCGGGTTCGATCCGCTGTAAACCACTATCAGCATTTTCATCGGTGAGATCCGGTGTCGGAGCTTCAACAACCTCGCGGCGGCGAAGCTCCCAGTAGAGAATTGGAACGACCACCATCGTAAGCACCGTTGCGACGATGGCTCCGCTCATCAGCGCGACAGCGAGACCCTGGAAAATCGGATCGAGAACCATCACGAGGCCGCCTACTACGACGGCCGCTGCAGTCAGAGCGATCGGCCTGAACCGCACGGTGCCGGCCTCAAGCACTGCGTCGCGCAGCGATCGGCCTCTCGCTTCGGCGAGCTGGATGAAATCCACGAGGAGAATGGAGTTGCGCACGATAATCCCCGCGAGCGCAATCATTCCGATCATCGAAGTCGCGGTGAAGAACGCGCCGCTGATCGCGTGACCGGGAAGAATTCCGATGAGCGTGAGCGGAATCGGCGCCATGATCACGAGCGGAATCTTGAACGACTGGAACCAGCCCACGACGAGCACATAGATGAGCACGAGCACGATAGCGAACGCGAGACCGAGATCGCGAAACACCTCGATCGTGACCTGCCACTCACCATCCCACTTGATCGCCGTTTCCGTCAGTTTCGACGGTTGAACTG
>JADGQR010000194.1 GCA_017881685.1 Gemmatimonadaceae bacterium | reverse complement strand
CTGGAATCCCGAGAGCCTGGATGCCGAAGTAGACGAGCACCCACGGCAGGAGCACGAACAAGAAGACCGCGGCGCGGTGCGCGGCGGTGGGCGGTTCAGTGCCTGCGGGCGGAAGGAATCGCAGCCGCGGCTCGCGTGCGACGAGGCTCCGCACGCCGGCGGCCATGATTGCGGCGCCGGCGAGCGTGAGGAATACGCCGTAGATCATCCCCTCATCCGCCGAATTTCCTCGAGCACCTCGATATCCGCGGCATCCTGAAGCCGCCCCGTACGCTTCGATTCGATGAGATGCTCGATCGAGGCAGTCGGGATCTTGACCCCTTCCACTTCGAACAGCGTCGCGGCTGGTCCCGCCTCGGCGTACCTGAGGTTCCAGGCGCGCGTGAAGATACCGACGTTCGGGATGTCGCCGATGATCGTCACCGGCCGCCGGACGACATCGTCCGGCGCGAGTTCCTTGGCGAACCCCATCCCGAGCCGGGCGAGGGCGCGCAGGACGCGTCGCGCGTTGGGCACCGTGGGGTCGATCAGGATGTCGACGTCGCGTGTGGCGCGCGTGGTGCCCCAGAGCTGAAGTGCGGCGGCGCCGACGAGCACGTAGCGGGCGTGTTCGGCGTTGAGGTGGCTGCAGACTTCGGCCAGCCGCGTGGCGTAGTGTTTCTGTTTCACGCGTCGATCTCTTCGAGTCGTTTCCACGCGAGATAGTCTTCGTAGCGGTCGAATCCGATGACTCGCTGCGCGCGCGGCCGGGCTCGCGCCAGGCCCACGCGTGCGGTTTCTTCGGCGGCGCGTACGCGCGCTTCCGGCGAGAGCCGGAGGTCGGCGGTGAGCTGGGCCCGGCGGAGGGCGCCGATGCCGGGCCGGCGGGGCGCGGGCTCTGGTGCGGGCTCCGGTGCGGGCTCGGCCGTGTATCGGCGCACCGCCTCGGCGATTATCCAGCTTCGCGAGCGGTCGCGTTCGTGCGCGAGGGCATCAGCCGCGGCGAGGTCGTCCTCGGGGATGGTGATGGCGATGCGGGCGTAGCGGGATTTCTTGGACATACTGAATCATACTCAGTATGTCATTCGAGCACAACGGACCGCGGGCGGGTAGTGCGAAGGGGAGCCTGGCGCGGAAACGGCGCATGTGTTGTAGATTCCTTGGGTTGGCGGGACGTAGCGCAGTCCGGTAGCGCACCTGAATGGGGTTCAGGGGGTCGCGGGTTCGAATCCCGCCGTCCCGATTTTGTAAATGAATATGAATATTGAAGTTACGATGAGCGCTCCGCACTTACCATGCGGAGCGTTTTATCTTTAGGAAGCCAATAGGAAGCCATCTGCGGCTGTATCGGCCAGATGCCGCGTCGCTCATTGTAGGCGAACCTCAGCGACCGTACCTTACGACACACTCCTTGAAAGGAATCGGACGCCGCCATGACCGAACTCGTTTTTCTCATCGAAGAAGCTCATGAGGGAGGCTACGTCGCCCGAGCGCTTGGGGCGTCGATTGTCACCGAGGCTGACGATTTGCCGGCACTCCGTGAGGCGATCCGTGACGCCGTGCACTGTCACTTCGATGGTCCCGACGCTCCCTCGGCCATTCGATTGCACTTTGTTCGCGACGAGGTCATCGCGGCATGAAGTTGCCTCGCGACCTGGCCGGTCGCGAGCTATCGCGGGCACTTGAGAAGAAGTTCGGCTATCAAGTCACGCGGGAGACCGGCAGCCATCTTCGTCTGACCACGCAGGTCGGCGGGCAGCATCATCTAACCATTCCAGATCACGACAACCTGCGGGTTGGCACACTTGCTGCTATTCTCGGCGAAGTAGGCACGCATTTTCAGTTGGAGCGGGCCGACGTCGTGCGACGTTTGTTCGGTGATTAGCGAATTGAGGCATAGGAGACTCGCGCTACCGAGCTGACATGGTGGCTTGATTGTGTCGTCCGATTCTCGCGCGTGCGTGCTGCCCTGGCACGCTGCATCGAGCTTTTTGTTTGCGGCGCGCCGTTTTCCGCGTATGTTCTCGAATCGTGGCCAAACGCACCGTCTCGAGAGCGAAGCGCAAACAGATCAAACATCGCGCGACTCGCCGAGCGGTAGTTCTGCTAAGCGGCGGTGTTGATTCGGCAGTCTGTCTCGCGCTCCTTCGCCGAGACGCGATCGACGTTGAATCGCTGTTCATCGACTATGGTCAATCCTCCAGCAAGGCGGAACTCTCTTCCGCCAGACGTGTGGCGCGGCGATTCAAATCACCTCTGTCCGTTGTTCACGTTGGCGGGTTCGCGGTCAACGTCGGCGAGATTCGTGCGAGGAACCTTCTGCTGCTTGCTTGCGCAGCGAACCGGGCAATCGCAAACCACCACCTCATTGTGATTGGAGTTCACTCCGGAACTCCGTACGCGGACTGCGGTGAACCATTCGTCAAAGAGGTTCAGGATGTTCTTGATGTCTACACTGCAGGTTGTGTCTCGCTCTGTTGCCCTCTTCTGCACCTGACAAAAATGCAGGTTTACACACTTGCTCACGAACTCGATCTCGACATCTCGTCGCTGCATAGCTGCGAACGGGGAGATGTCCCGTGCGGGAAGTGTCGCTCTTGTCAAGATCGTTCTGTTGTCGAGATAAAATGACGCCGCGCGCGCGACTAATCACGCACCCATCCGGTGAACGGTATCGCACTCCGTTGTTAGTTCCGTCGTTTTCGAGCAAGGGCTTTGCGCCTCGAAAGGATGGAGGATCCGAAGTGTCGGAACTCTATGAAATCGCCACCGAGTATTTGTACGAGTCGCAGCTCGTTAGCGCTTTCGATCTCCACTATGGGCTCCTGCCGAAACCGGCGTCGCAACTGACGCAAGTGACGATTCTCGATTCGGGTGGCTACGAGACTTCATCGTACGAAGATCTCTCAGCCATTACGTACGAGCCTCCCAAGCGTGCGGTGTGGACGGCCGAAATGCACAAAGCGGAGGTCGCTGCGTGGCCGTCACACATCGCAGCCATAATCGTGAGTTTTGACTCTCCCGATCGCCGCGTTTCGTTGGGCAAGCAAATCGAAGAAGGTCTTGAACTGCGTAGGCTGTGCGCTGACCAGCAACTCGCGCTTCTAATCAAGCCAGAAACCGACGACCAAAAATATGTTCAGGTGGACAATGTCGAATCTTTGGCGTCGGACCTAAAGCCGTTCGATGTTATCGGCTTCACGGAGAAGGAGTTGGGAGCAACGACACTCGACCGCATGGTGAGTCTTGCTCGAATCCGGCAGACGTTGGATAAAGGGGGCGTCGACGCTCCGATTCATGTTTTTGGGTGCCTCGATCCAATCACCATACCGCTCTTCTTCATTGCCGGGGCCGAAATATTCGACGGGCTGAGTTGGATGCGCTATGGCTTTGCTGAATCGGTGGCAATGTATCGCTTCAATGTCGGTGCCTTGCAGGTCGGCATCGACCGACGGGATGACTACATCAGAGTAAGGATCCTACAATCAAACGTCGAATATCTGAGAGATCTTGGAAATCGACTGACGCGTTTTGCCGTCGCCAGTGATTTCTCGAAACTCGGAGAGTTCCATCAACTGTTTCAAGACTCGGCCGAGCTACTCGCCGTTCGGCTCAAGGAGGTCTGATCATGGGTGGAAGCGGCGGATCGTATTTCAGTTCGGACTTCGAAAATGTCAAGAAGCTGTTGGGTAAAGCCGAGGGCGAGCTTGTCGATGCGGAATTTGACGCTCAAGTCAACTCGTACCTGGGGGAGCTACTAACAAACTTCAATGATCGTGATGTCGACTCCATCAGGCGTCATCTGGATGCTATTCGGTCAACGATCGAAGCCGCGCATGATACAGAGATCGACCTGCTCTTCGGCGGGTCGATTTCGAAGCGAACATACGTCGATGGAATCAGTGACGTGGACGCCTTGGTCTTCGTCGATGGCACAGAGCTCGCCGACGAGACACCTAGCGTGATCAAGGAGCGCCTGGCCGAGCTATTAAGGAAGCGTTTCACCGGTACTCACATTACGGTCGGCAATCTTGCGATCACGTTAGAGTTCGCGGACGCGGAAGTTCAGATACTTCCGGCTCTACGGAAAGGAACGCGCTCCCTGATCTCCGACTCGAATGGCTCTACGTGGGCGGAAGTTGATCCGAAAGGCTTTGCGGCTAAGCTGTCCAGCGTCAACGCGGAACGTGGCAATAAGGTGGTACCCGTCATCAAGCTTGCGAAGGCGCTGATGGCTCAGTTTCCGAAGCAGCATCGGTTGACGGGCTATCACGCGGAGGCGCTGGCAGTTGACGTCTTCAAGGGGTACACAGACCGTTTGACTCCGAGAGACATGCTCATCCATTTTTTTGCTGCGGGCGCCGAGCGGGTTATGAGGCCTATCGTCGACTCGACCGGTCAGTCCGTCCATGTAGATGGATACTTGGGGCCTGCCGATAGCCTGGAACGACAGGTTGTGGCAGATGCATTCCGTCGTACCTCGCGCCGCCTCAAGATTGCTTCCATGTCAAAAAAGATTGACGCTTGGCAAGAAGTGTTTGGTGACGATCAGTGACAAAGTCCGTTCAGGATGAGATTGTTCGCCGGCACAGGGTCGCTGATCAGATGATCAGCGCGCATTCAGCACTCCGTGATCGTTATGTGTGGCGCGCACTCGTGGTCGATGGAGTAATGCTCGTTTTGTCGGCCGTTCTGTGCGCGCTGGTCTTTGCGCCGCAAGCACTCATTGACACCGTCGGTGTTTCGATACGGCTGGCAGGCCTGCTCGTGGGTTGGACTTCCGTTGGTGTCTTTGCACTCTCCATCCTGCAGCTCCGCGTTGCGTGGAAAGAGAAGGGGGCGGATCACTGCAACGCAGCGATCGTCCTCGCGGAGACGAAAGCTCAACTCTCGCTTCTTTTGCGTAACGCCAGCGCCGATACTGTTGAGCAGGCACGAGTGCTTGAGATAGCTACCCTACAAGGCAAGAGTCTTCGACCGATACCTGAAGGCGAATTCTTGACGATGAAGGCCGCGCATCTGCGTAAGGTACTACTTAGTAGATTGCTCGACCGATACCCCTTCGCGAGTCGGCTCTGGCTGCAGACGGTACTTCGGTTCCGGCACACCCGGAAAGCACTCAAACAATCTCATACAGTAGAGTGAGACACGCGCGGAGGTCACACAGTGCTGACGACCTTGCGCGCGCGTATCTCTGCGCGCTTTCCCAAGTGGAGGCACAAGGTTTCGCGCGTGAAATCGACCATTTCTTTTATGCGAGGCCTCTCCGTGTCACGGAGTCTGTATTTCTTCGGGAATACGCTTGGGTTGTGCTCAATAGCGGGTTTCGAGAATCCGTCATACGCAGACTATTTCAGGAGTTCTCCCAATGCTTTCTTGATTGGCGGTCTGCGCAGTGCATTGTGGATGGGGCAGATTCTTGCGAGCGCTCGGCACTTCATGTCTTTGGGAATGTATCCAAGGTGCGCTCGATCTTAGGAGTCTGCCGCGTTCTGGCAGAGAATGGACTGGAGAAGGTTTTTTCGGCTGACTCGCCGCCGTTCTTGTTCACTCGGCTGCCATATATCGGCAAAGTTACAACGGCACACCTTCTCAAGAATTTGGGCATATCCGTTGCGAAGGAAGATCGACATTTGGCTCGATTGGCCGCCAGCCTTGGATTCCGCAGCGGGCAACGGTTGTGCGAGTGCATCGCGGAAGTCGTGGGCCATCCAGTCAGTGCCGTGGACACCGTACTGTGGCGCTTCTCCACCCTATCGCGCTCGCCGTGTCGGCAGTTTTCTCTGATGGCTGAGTAAGGCCTGTTCGCACTTCCGGCCTTGGGCCATAAATAAAAGTATATCGGCTTCCGTCGCGATCGCGAAGCAATACGTGGAGTTGGAATTCTCGCGGCTTGATTCGGTCGCGCGGCAGCGATGTGTGACCGGGGAGTCGTGGCCGACCTCTTGCAGTGTGATCAGGCGGTTGACGCAATCCGTTCTCAACCCGACGTGAAATCTGTTACGTGCGCCCACTCGGACTCCGGAAGCGAGCGCAGGAAGTGGTCAACGAGAACGAGCGAGCCGTGCTCTTCAGCGTACTCGATGTGCTCGCGCAGGCGAAGAATCTTCAGCAGGAACGGACCGTCCCACGCCGCAAGAATCAGAGGGAGTGCCGGCAGCCATCCACCGCCGACGCGACAACGGTCGGGCAGAGATTCCCACAGTTCATTCCACTTGAGAGGCAGTGGACAAACGCGGCCATTCGCTTGAGCATACTTGAGCAGTTCATTAAGCATGTGATATTGTTGTCGCGCGAGGCCTAGACCGACCGTCGCCGAACTCGTCGGCCGCCCGGGCGTGATAGCGATGCCTCGATCTTGTCCCATCGATTGATGAAGTCGTCGCTTCTCAAGGTCGTGAGGTCGATGATCCCCCGAGTCGTGTACTGCTTTACCTTCTTTCGCGCCTCTTCTGCCGTCGCAATGAAGTAGCTCGGAGCCAAGGGTGGTTCATTGAGGCAAACAAATACGTAGACGACACCGGCCATCACTTTGCCCCGCATAATTGGCCAGCCGACGTTCTGTCGCTTCGCTATCGCTTTGACCTGGACGTTGACGGTTCGACCGTCGGTTTCCGCAAAGAGATCAATCGCTTTCGCGTTTCCCAGCGTCATCGCGACAGTGTAACCGAGGCGATAGAGTTCGGCAGCAACAAAGTACTCGCCGGCGAGGTGCGTCCCATTCCTGTCGCGAGTAGGCACGTCGTCTCCTAGTGTAGGCTAACGAACAGGGCTTTGCCGCGTGGCGCTCGGAGCGTTAATCGCACTAGAGCTTAGCACCGTCGCCCGCAGTCGTACTCCAAGAATGAAATTGTGTGCCCCTCAACAAGAGCCCATATTCGGCAGCACTTCCGCATCGGCGCCGGTGTCAAGCCTCCTCCACAGATGTGAAGCCGATTTGGTTCAAGCCGTCATTGATGGTCTCGCGTAGCCAGGTTGCGCGCCGAAAGTCCAGGGTACCCGGCCGCGTGCCGAATGCGCCGATCGCCGATGTGCTGTGCACGGCTACCATCGCGTCACCTTTCACACCTGACACCGTCCACATCGGTCGTGCGAGTACACCTGCGAAGAGCATGTGCGACTGACCCGGCTTGAAGCCCACGCCATTCTCGAAGAAGAGTGCCGATGTCTGTTCGTAGTGCTTCAGTACTACGTCGTCGACCTCCGTCGGGGGGATGCCAAGCAAGCAGTCGGTCACGTCGAGGATTACTCCACCCTTCAGCCCCGGCTCTCCAATTTGCGTCGATGCGCGAGCGGCATTCGAAAGCACGGTTGACGCTTTGGTAGGACGCTTAACCTCGATGCCGTACCGAGAGACGCCATTCTCAACCAGAATATCTGGTCGCTTGCCTCCGGAAAACTCAGCCTTGGTGGGTACCAGAGGTACGACCCCCATCTTTGCGAAAGCGGCTCTTATGATCAACTGGCTCTGGAACTGCGACGGCTCAAGATCGTCAGGATCGAATGCGAGCTTGCCGGCCACGCACTTCTCCAAATCCCGCCGCAGTTCAGCGACGAGGTCGGTCGGCAGCGAATCGGTAATCGCCCTGAGGTCCATCGAGAGCTGCAACGCCCTGATCGCTGTGTCGTCCCCACGCTGCTCGGAAGTGAATTGGCCGGAGCTGGCAACGTGTTCCAAGACTTCCAGCGCCGTTCTTGCACGCGACGCAGCGGGAACTCTGACGCCCCAATTGGTCAGGCGCGCAATCGTCTGTTTCAGGTCACCTGCCGCTTCCGCCGCCAGCTCGCGTATTGGGCGAACTGGCACCGCGACCTTGGACTCCTTCACGCGTCTGTCCATCAAAGAGGGAAAGTCCGAGTGCGGAGGTTAGCGTGTGCGAACGATCAGGGTTGTGCGCCACGGCTCTCTCGGCGCGCACGCCCGAGGGTGCTCGCGCGCAGAAGAGGGAATGCAGATTCCAGCTACTTGCTGAGCATATCCGTTACGTACCGCTCGGCCGCATCCATCAAGACGAAAGCCGCGTTGCCGTGACCAAAGTGCTTGAAGTCACTTCCAGTCTCAACCGAGATGGAAAAGCGGACGCCAATGGGCTTGTTGTTCTCAAACACCGCGCCGACCAACGGATCCGAATCGGCATTTACCCGGACCTCAAAGTGTCTATCGCCACAAGAGAATTTGCGCGGTGCATCTGCTGAACTGGACATTCGATGGGCTCCCGATTGAGTCAGAGGCGTGAAGAGAACGTTGTGACGCAGGGTGAGTCGTTCGCACGAGCGTTGAGGCACCTAACAACAATTGGAGGTCTGTCCATCCCAAGCGCGCGATGCAGACGAGGCGTCGATCACTGCGATCCACGCATTGGCCAACCTCAGTATTGGACCCATTTCGCCAGGTTGCAAGCGGGGTGGCCGGATTGTGCGAACAAGTCGTTGTGTCATAGGCCGCGCACAACCGCAGCGAACGCATGCGCGGAGGAGCAAGTGCGAGCGAGCTGGCATCGAAGAGTCCGCGACCAATATCTCGGAATCGCGGTTCAATCGCGACGGCGCACCAAGTACTTGCTTGTGCAAGAAAGCCGTCGCCGTTTCTGCACCCGTTTCTCCAGCCAAACCCCGATATTCACGCCGGGAAACTCCGGCACCGACGCCCGGTTTCCGTCTGAAAACCGACTTTATATCGTAAAGTAGTTGGTGCAAACGCGCGATGGGGTTCAGGAGGTCGCGGGTTCGAATCCTGCCGTCCCGATAGATAAAGCGAAGCACCATTGGCGTCTACGCTGATGGTGCTTTGTGCTGTAAAGGAGGGGTTCCGTTTCTACACCCGTTTCTCGGCAACCTACGGCGCGCGCCGCTCACAATTGCGCGGTCGCCAGCGGCGCGTCGCGCACCTTTCGCGGCTCGCTCATCACGGCGAGCATCATGTCGGCGTCCGGCTGATGATAGATCGTAAACGTCAGATAGGCGGCTCGAATTACGTGGCGCTTCCCATCGAGTTACTCCGTTTCGAACCCGTGAGCTTCGAATTTCAGAGAGCGACTGTTTTCCGTTACCGTTCGTACGATTTGATCCGAGGCCCCACCCGGGAGAGATGCTTCGATCTCGAGCGTGACCTTGACCTCTGCGCCCACCTGTCCCGCAAGGTGTGCGATGACCTCGTCGGCGATTCGGCTGGCGTCACGGCCGACCCGCGTAGGGTCGAGCCGCACGGTGCCGTGGAACCGGCGGGGCAGTGGAGCTGCGGCCGTGCGAGTCGCGGGGCCACCGGACACCGGATGCGTAGTGTCGGAGCCACCGGCAGTCGCACCAGCACCGGTCTCGGCAGTCTGTGCCCTCGCCGTAGAGGCCGCGCGAGCCTCTACGTCCAACTGCCGCCGTGCAACGTCCGGCTTCACCAGCAAACCCGCGTTGTCGGCGGAAAGCGAAACTACCTGTCCGCCGCGCAGTCCCCGGTACCGCGCCGCGCTCTCGTCGAGACTCTCGGCATACGCGAACGTGTCAGCCTGCCATGTCAGGAGCGCCACGCCGTCACGGATCGCGTGCAACAGCACATCGGAACTGGATAGGCGCGGCAGGTATAGATACCGCGCGAAGTCCTCGATGAGCTGCTTGATCGCCACATGATCGCCACGCCACAGCGGAACATCGTCCAAGTGTTTGCGCAGAATCGTTGAGCCGAGGGAGGTGATCAATGACTCGTCGCTCCGGAGCTTCTTGCTCGCCCGCACTGCTAGCGCATCGCTGCCAGACAAACGAATCGCCTGCCACGTGATCGGGGCCTGCGGCGTGATTTGTTCTGGCACCAACAACCACTGATACGCCTCGGGAAGTCGCGCCGTGACCGCACCGTCCGCGGCGTGTCGCTGCGTCTCCGCCTGCCGCACCTGATGTGGGTCGAGATTGAGTTGCACTTTCTCGTTCAGTATCGAGTCCCACGCGAGGAAACGCCGCACGGCCTCGTCCAAGTCCTGCAAGCGCACTTTGTCAGCCGTAAGAAAGACCAGCGTGTTGCGGTAGAGGCGCGGCGTGTTGCCGCGTGACTCAAGGATCGCCCGCGCCGCGGTCTCCGCGGCGCTGCCGGCCTCCTTGCTGTACGCATGTTCCGCAGGCAACACGACCAGCCGCGCATCGAGATCGTCGGGCACGTCGGCGCCCGACCGTGGCAGCGGGTGGATGCGCGCAAAGTCTCCGGTCTTTCGCAGGTCGGCGCGCAGCCGCTCGTCCAGCTCGTGCGACACCTTGTCGGGGTCGCGCTTGAACTGCTCCGCGCGATCCTCTGCGAGCTTCGTGACGGTCGGCTGCGTAGCGTACCAGAAGCGCGGACCGTCTTGATACAGGTAGGTCGCCGCCGCTGCGAGCCGCCGCAGCGCGTCGCCGAACACAGCGGGCGACTCGCCCGGCATCACGCAACCGAGTTTCACCCGACGATCCTCGAGTCCGCGGTGCGCGGCGGTCGCCGTGGGCGCCGACCCGAGGTAGATGGTGCGCGCCACGCGTCGCGTCGCGTGCAGCTTCCCAAGAGTAGGCTGCTCGCCGTCGATCTTCAGCGGCAATGAACTGGGACCGTCCACGTCCTTCTCGATGATCGGCGCCCAGTTGTCCGACAGATAGCGCGTCAGCTCGGACTGCACTCGCGGATCATCGATGGGCACCGTCGACGGCAGTATGAGCGGATTACGGTCGCCCTTCTCCCATAGACTATGAATGACCGCTGCCATCAGGCGCAGCACGCCGCGGGTGCGCTGAAACTTCACCAGTGTCGACCAGTCGCTGTAGAGCCGGTCGAATATCTCCGGATGAATCGGGTACGCGGCTTGGATCCGCTTCTCGTAGTCGGCGCCCTTGCACTCGGGCGGAAACTCGGCGGCCTGCGCATGATAGAGGTCAGCAAATGCGCGCGCAGTCACGTCGCGCTGCTTGAAGGCGTCGGGCCCGACGAGTGGCTCAAATAGGCGTCGACGCACGATCTCGAAGCCTTCCTCGGCGGTGGCCGGCCGCCACGACGATTCCACGCGTCCAACCACGTTGCGTAGACGATCGAGCGCCTCGCGCCCGCGGACGCCACCCACTTCCACGTCGTCCGTTTGCGTGTGCGGTGAGCCCGTAGTGTCCGAGGCCGGTAGCGGGATGACCAGCATGCAGTTGCCCGCG
>JADGQR010000193.1 GCA_017881685.1 Gemmatimonadaceae bacterium | reverse complement strand
GCAGAAGTATCCTGTCGGCACGCGTCTCAACGGAAAGGTTCGCAACCTGACGAGCTTCGGCGCGTTCGTGGAAATCGGGCCCGGCATCGACGGACTGATTCACATCTCCGACATGTCGTGGACCAAGCGTGTCCAGCATCCGTCTGAAGTCGTGAAGAAGGGAGATGCGGTTGACGTCGTGATTCTGAACATCGACGCCGACAACAAGCGCATCTCGCTCGGCCTCAAGCAGGCTCAGGATGATCCGTGGCTCAAGATCGGCGAGACCTACCCGGTCGGAACCGAGCTCGACGGAACTGTCGTTCGCCTGATGGACAAGGGCGTGGTCGTAGATATCGGCAACGATATCGAGGGCTTCGTTCCGGTCAGCCAGCTGAACTTCGGCAACCCCGTCAACAGCCCGGCTGACATCGCCTGGGAAGCCATGAAGATTGGCGTCCGCGTTCTCGAAGTCGATCCAATCCAGCGCCGCATCGTTCTCGCGGTGACGAACATTCCTGAAGGTCAGGAGCGTCCGGAGACGCCGAGCAAGGTGATTCCGATGGAGTCGGACGATTACAACATGTCGGATCCGATCCCGGTTCCGATCCCGGCAACGTTCGACGCAATCGACGAGTAACTGCAGCGGATTCAAGTTGCGACAGAAACGGCTCACCCTTTGGGTGAGCCGTTTTTTTTCCCACAGGCAACACGCCACAAGCCACGCGCTGACTGCTGACTGCTGACTGCTACAGCGTGTTAGGAATTCTGGTTTCGGTCGTCATCCTTGGATGACACAATACAGACGATTTCTATGCTTTGCGGTCACGGCGGGATTCTGGGGGATACCCTCATTCGCACAGAGTAGAGAGGCCGAGGGCGCGAAGGTTTATTCGGCCGCGTTTGATTTTCTCTTTGGTCAATACAAGGGTGAGGCGCCCCGAACGATCGTATTGATGGACTCGACGTCCTGGGACGCAGCGTCGGTCGCGTACAACGGAGTCTTGCGACAGCCTCATTCGTCAACGGTCGATCCCGAGACTATCAAGGACTTTGAAGCCCTCAACCGGCAGCCAATCCTTCTGACCAAGGCAGCCTTTTCGTATCGCCTGCCAATCGTTTTGCTGACGCTAAAGGAGTTCTTTCGTCTCGATACACTCGGCCGAAGAATACTGAAGCAGGATCCCTGGTCCGATCGGCCAGATTCAGGAATCCTGATGGACGCATTCGCCGCGCAATTTCCACATGCGTGGGGGATAACCGTAGTGTCTCAGGTTGGATTCAACAACGCGCGAACGCAGGCGATGGTGCTCGTCGCGAACAACTGCGGGAATTGTTTTCACTCGGAGACGCTCGTATTTCGGAAGAGAGGGCGAAAGTGGGCTTTCCAGGAACGAATTCCTTTTGTGAGTCTGGACGGCCCGGGTCCGGGCGAGACGCGCTACCTGGGCGCCAACCCGCAATTCCTTCCTCGAATGCGCCGCGTGCAGGATTCCACGCGCAAGGCCATCGCTGATTCTATCGCACGCAGAAAGCTCCCCCGACGAATTCGTGGCACTGTAACAAATCGCCAGACCGGCAGGCCGATTCCATTCGCGCAGGTGCTTCTGTTTGGTCCCGGAGCGAGCGGAGGCGGGCCCGATTCCCCGCCAAGGCCAACTCTCAGAGTCGTGGCCAACAGGCGCGGACGCTACACGATATCGAATCCGCCGATTGGCGTCGCGATGCTCGTGTTCCTTTGTCCCGGGCCGGTCTATTTCGACCACGCCAGTTTTGGTGCTCCGGGCCTGTACGTTTTTCCGGGAACGGACACGACCTTTGATTTCGTCGCGCAGAATCTCTCGGCCTGCTGGGCCCCGACGAAGGTTCATCAACTCGCGTCGGGGTGGCTCGAATCGGCAGAGGCGCGCAATGCAACTGTGCCGGACGATGAAGAGCGGAAGGTGTTCGCCGCTGTCATCAGTCACCTTCAGGCGTCAATGCCCAACGAGCGCATTGTCGGCATGTACACTCGAACGATGCTGCGGTGCCGCTTCGGCAAGCGCTGTGGCAGCGTTCAGCTGTCGAGACTCGTGCATGACGGCTTACTGGACGCGAGCACTGCCAGCAATTTCAAAACGCGTTCGGCAACCGCGTCAGTCCTTAATCCTGGTTTCGCACAATCGCACGGATTGCACGTCGTGACCGACCAGGAGTTTCACTACTACTCGGGCGAAGCCACGTGGCCGCTTGGATGGCCCGCGCAGGATGCCGAAAGAGATTCCATACAGTTCTGGATCTCATTTCGGAAAGCGCAGGGCAACGGCGCTGCGATTCTCTCATTGACAAGGGCCGGTTTTGACTCGGCCCGCCGCGAGGCTCTGGTGGAGGTGCGCACGGACACCGGTTACGTCGGTCGGAACGCGAGGCTACCGATGATGATGCTTCTCCGACGTACGGCCGACGGATGGACAATTGCCGATGACAACGTTGGCAGCGGCGTGACATCCGGAGCGTGGGAAGGGGAGACGTGTGTGGCTACCGCGCCCAGCGGCACGGTGAAGTGGAACGACGTGTTGAAGCTGCGTGGAGAATTTCTGATCACCGTCGTCAGCACCGCTGGCAATCTCTACACGCGGAACTACCGCGTTCACATCGGCCGCAATGTCCCGCGTCCCGTGCCGTCAGGTGCGCTCGACCTCCGACCTGGCCCGTTCACGTTCGAGGCGCGCGACGAGAAGGGCAATTATAACGAGGCGGGCACTCTCGATCTCTCCATCAACGCGGAAGGCACTGGAATTCCGCGCAACTCGAGCGTCATGATGCTGGACGGCTACCACCATGCGCTTACCATTCGCCGCATGGGCGAAGACGGGTTCTTCGGAAGCTTCTCGGCTGGCGTGTTCGTGGACGATGATGTTGGCCACTTCTGCGCGCGGCGAATCTCCTCCCAGTAGTCATCCTGCTGAAGGGCTACTTCCGCTCCGAGGTTGTTAGAGGTACCCTCACCGTCAATGACGGCGACCGCTGCACGAAATTCCGAGCTGACCTCGGGCCTCGATGACGTAGTTGCGATCGAGACGCCAGAGATGGTTCTCGTCTCGTACACCATCGCGGGTGTCGGATCGCGCGTAGCAGCGGGATTCGTGGACCTGATGATCTGCCTCATCTTCCTGATCTCGCTTGCGGTCATTGGCTGGCTGCTTGGAGACCCGACGCCGACCAGAAAGGGAGCGTCAGCCAGTACGTCGACGTCATGGATCTTCGCGATTCTGGCGCTCATCCAGTTCGCGATTCTGTGGGGCTACTACGTCCTGTTCGAAGCGCTGAATGACGGACAGACGCCGGGCAAGAAGCTCATGCGTCTTCGGGTAGTGATGGATGCCGGATACTCGATCTCATTCAGCGCCTCGGCTGTCCGCAACATCGTTCGCCTGCTCGACATGCAGCCGGGATTCTTTGCCGCAGTTGGTATCACGAGCATCGCTGCGTCGCGTTCCGGCAAACGAATCGGCGACATGATCGCCGGCACGATGGTGGTAAAGGAACAGCCTCTCACGATTCATTCACCTTCACTCACGGAATCGCAGGAGAGCCGGAGTTCGCGGACTGTCGCGACGAACGTTCTCAATGACGCAGAGTTCGACGTGTTGACGCGATTTGTAAGTCGACGGAATGCAATCGCCGCTTTCGATCGAAGCCGGCTCGCGAGCCAGCTCGCGGGAAGGTTCAGGAATCGGCTGCCGGATTCTGGCGCGACGGACATCGTCTTCCTTTTGCGGCTGCACGAGAGCGAAGCGCTCGGGCGTGAGCAGGGCGGGGCGGCTCGCGGAGCGACCGGCGCGGCACGTGAGCGACATGCGATCATGTCCGAAGGCACAGCCCGGTGGGCAGCATTCGCAACCCAGCTGAGGTTGGCTCAGAAGCGAAGTCTCAAGAACATGTCGGAGACAGAAGTCAGCTCGTTCGTGGCGAGCTATCGTGAGATCTCGAACGATCTTGCCCGGCTTCGCACGGCAACACGCGGTTCGGATCCCGCAGCGGTGTTCTCGCTCAGCAGGTTGGTTGCCGGCGGCCACAATCTGATCTACAAGGGCCGAGGCATTCCTGCTGGACGAGTTGTCGATTTCATCGCGTTCGACGTGCCGCGCGAGGTGCGAAGGTCCGCCGGCGCCATCCTCGTGTCGGCCGCATTGTTTTTCGTTCCAATGTTGATCGCTTACGATGCCACGGCGAATTCTCCAGGTGTGGCGAGCGAGATACTGCCGGCGAGCATGCTCGAGCGAGCCGAAGGCGGCATTCAGCGCGCGCGCACAAAACGCGGATATATCGAAGATCCGAGGGCAGCCCGCCCGATAATGGGAAGCATGATCATCGCGAACAACATCACGGTTGCGTTCGTCGTCTTCGCGTTCGGCATTACGGCACTCGGCACCGTCTACGCGCTGGTCTCGAATGGCGTGATGATCGGCGGCGTGTTCGGCCTCTATAAGAGCAAGGGGATCATCAAGCTCCTTCTCGCATTCGTGGCGCCGCACAGTGTTCTCGAGCTGAGCGCGATCACGATCGCCGGCGGCGCCGGACTGCTCATCGCGTCAGCTGTCGTTCTCCCGGGGAATCGTACGAGACGCGAAGCGCTCGTTGAAAACGGAAAAAGAGCGATGAGCCTGATTACATGCGTGATCCTGTTTCTGCTGGTAGCCGGCTCGCTCGAAGGCCTCGTTTCTCCGATTCCGTCATGGCCGCTCGCGTGGAAGCTCGAAGTCGCCGCAGGTACGCTGGTGCTGATGGTAGCCTACTTGTCACTTGGCTTCCGGAAGCGCGCTACAACTCTCCCCGCGACTTGATCTCGAGATAGCGATTGACGACGGCGGCGGTCATCGTCGCGGGTGACACGTCGACGACAGCGACGTGAGCCATCCTCATTCTCTGCAGTGCCTCGCTGCGTGCAAGTACGAGCTCTTCGGCAGCGGCACTCTCATACAGCGAATCAACTCCGCGTGACACATCCGGCTCGGCAGCGGAGAAAAGCGCATCGCTGCGAAGCGCGACAACAAGATGCAAGTGCCGGCTTTCCCTGCGCGTCGTGTTCGCGATCAATGCGCGTGACGCGCGCGTGTCGATCAGGTCGGTGAACACGACAACGAGTGCCCGTGATCTTTGCCGGGCGGCAAGAGTTGCAAACGCAGTCGCGTAATCCGGCTCGCTGAACACAGGCTGAATCGATATCAGCGCTTCGCGAATCGAACGCAGCGCGCCTTTGCCGCGCGTCGGCGGTATGTATGCACGAATGGTTTCGTCGAACACCATCAGCCCGATGCGGTCCTCGCCATTTGCGGCCACGGCAGCGAGCACGAGTGCGGAGGAGAGTGCGTGCTCAAAACGCGGGACGTCACCGGCAAGCTGAGTCATCATCCGTCCCGCGTCGATGACGATCATTATCGACTGGCCGCGCTCTTCCGTGAACTCGCGGCTGATGAGCTTGTTGCGTCGTGCGCTATGCTTCCAGTCTATGAAGCGTGGATCATCTCCCTGCGCGTAGTCGCGCAAATTCGAGAAAGACCTTCCCTCGCCCCGGCGACGAGTCGTCCTGACGCCGATCTCCCGAAGACTGTGCTTCATCGCCATCAGCTGGTAATCGCGCACCGGCCTGAGCGAGGGCGCCACCGTGATCGAATCAGCGGGGTGATAGTCGATTGTTCGTTGAATGAGTCCGAGTGGAGCGTTCACACGCGCCGCAATCGTTCCGAGGTTCCATGAGCCTCGCTTTGCCGGAGCGAACTCGAAGTCGATCTGATTGCGCTCATTGGGGGGAAGAGCAAATGCTTCAGGTGGCGGCTGATGCGGTCGCAGCTCGCGGGGAAATGCGTCAAAGAGGGTTCCTGCGATCGGCGCGTTCCACCGCGACTCGAGGCGATACGACCCTTCGACTGAATCGCCGAGGCCGGCTGTGCCCGGGATCTCTCGCGAAACGACAAGTGCTGACGATGACGGCAGGCGCAAGAGATCGGAAACGATAATCGCCGCGAGCAGCAACGTTGCGGCGATTGCGACAGCTCTGCCCCAGGACGTAAACGCGAGCAGCCACACCGGCGCTGCGGCCGCGACAAGAATCGCGGCGCGGCGCGTCGGCAGGATGTGCGTGAAGTCCCGGAGAGCCAGTCTCAAGTTCGTCCCTTTACTCGAGACTATTGTGGTGCAGGTATTCGAGAAGTCAGGTCGCGCAGCACGTCATCGGCCGTGCGGCCTTCAACTTCCAGCTCCGGCGAAAGTCTCATGCGGTGCCGAAGCACCGGAGCGGCGTAATTCTTCACGTCGTCAGGCGTGACGAAATCCCTGCCTTCCATGAGTGCCGCGCCTCTCGAAACGCGGAACAACGAGACTGTCGCACGCGGCGATCCACCGAGAAGAAGGCTTGGATCTTCACGCGTTGCCCTGACGATGGAAGCGATATAGCCGCGAATTTCAGGCGCAACGGTTACATGATCGACGGCGGCCCGGAGCGTCTTGCACGTTTCGGGATCCAATACCGCTTCGGGGACCACATCCGACGCTCGCTCGGCATTGAAACCATTCGCGTAGAGATCGATCATCTTCAGCTCTGCGTCGAGCGAGGGATACCTCACGGCGATCTTGATCAGAAACCGGTCGAGCTGTGCTTCTGGAAGCGGATACGTGCCTTCGTACTCGACAGGGTTCTGTGTCGCGAACGTCGTGAAGAGATCGCCAAGCGGACGCGTTTGTCCGTCGGCAGTGACTTGTCGTTCCGCCATTGCCTCGAGAAGGGCCGCCTGCGTCTTTGCGGGCGCGCGATTGATTTCGTCGACGAGCAGGAAGTCGGTGAAGACAGGTCCCGGGTAAAATTCGAACCCGCGCGACGGATCGCGCATGATGCTGATGCCCGTGACGTCGGCAGGCATGAGATCGGGAGTGAATTGCAGTCGCCCAAAGCGCATTCCGAGTGCGCCGGCGAGTGCGCGCACCAGAATTGTCTTTGCGGTTCCGGGAACACCTTCCAGCAATGCGTGTCCGCCGGTGAGAAACGTCACCAGAGCCTGGTCGATTACAGCGTCCTGGCCGATGACTCTGGCTGACACGGCCGAGCGAACTCGATCGAGCAAGTCTGCGATCTCGGCGGATGAGAGGCGAATGTCTGTCAAAGTTTGATTGTCCTTTCGATTGTTTCGATCGCTTCAACGGCGGCAATGAGCTGCGCCGGAGAACTCTTGCGGGTGAGTGCTTCCAATACTACGGTCACGTCTGACGAAACCTGAGGGTACGATGCGGCAATACGATTCAGAAAGACGGAGTCCGCGTCTGCTTGTCGCGCGGGTGCAATAGATCCGCTTGCCAGTCGCCGCCGTAAACCGCGAACGAGCCTCTCGGTAACGACTCTGGTTGCGGAGATCTGCTTGTACGCCGACGACAACGCCGCGACGTGTTCGAACTGGGAGCGTCTCTGCGTGCGCTCCAGTTGTTCCGGCCGAATCGGACGAGGCGCGATCGCCAGAAGAAGGATTCCGGATGCAACGATTATCTGCACGAGCATCGCTCCGGGAGCCGTGCCGAAAAGCATTTTGCCTGCCGCGCGGTTGAGACTCGGATGAGGCCCGAACCCCTGATGGAACTCGTCGAAGACGATTCGCGTGTCGGCGGGTCGCCGGCCGGCTGACAAATATTCGAGCATCTGAACGGCCGTCACTCCGAGGCCCCACTTGCATATCCTGATGAAGTCATTGCGCAGGGCATTCGGGTCGGATATCGCGACGACCCGTCCTTTCCCGAGCGGAAAGCCGACTGCCGCAAACCGAATCTGCCTGGGGCCAAAGTCGCTGGACGCCAGAAAGATATGGGAACCGCGCGGTGGCCTCGTCGTTTGCGAAAACGGCCTGAGGGGTGCGCGATGTCCCATCAACTGAAAGGCGCTGCGAGATTCGCCCGAAGGGCAGGTGAGGCCTTTTGCAGTATCGACAGCCAGAGCGACGAAGCTCGACGCAACGTTCAAGTGAAGCGAGTCCTCGAGAGGGCTATTAGAGCTGACGACGGTGAGGAGTGAGGCGCCCTCACGCACGCGCTGGAGCAGCAATGACGTCTCTCGTTCGCTTAGCGGATCAGGGGGCGCAAGGACAGCCACGATTGTTCCGCTTCCTATCGAATCGAGTGGTCTGTTTCTGCGTTGTACCGTGCTCCAGCCGAGGCGCCGTGCCACGTCGTAGATGCCTTTCGCTCCATTCGGTCCGGCGAGCAAACTTGAAAGACGCGCGTCGTAGCTCTGGTCCGTCTCGGCGGCAGGTGTGAAGAGAGCGAGCAGGACGAGCGCGACAATCAGCAGCGGAATCGTCAGGCGCGAAACGCGACCTGGCAGGAACTCCGCGATGCGGTCGGTCAGTGTCATGTGGTTCGGCCGGTCAATCGCGATGCAATCCCCGACAGCTGCTCGAACCGGGCCTTGTCGCAGTCGCGCGAGCCCCACACGATCGGTTCGTACACTTTTGCGAAATCACGGTAAAGCGGCAAAGAGTGAGACGACGCTCTGCGCAGCTCGCGCGTATAATCCCCGACCGTCTTGGCCGAGTCGATGATCACTCTGTCGGTGCCGGCGAGCGCTTGCAGCACTGCGAAATAAAGTGCGTGTGCCGCGTCGAGATAGTTGCCGGCGAGCGCGGCCGTTTGAGCTGCTGCCCACGGATCCTTCGATCCTGTGTGTCCGTGACCGAGCGTTTTGTTTTGGGGAGCGGCCAGCTCCATTTGTCGCCTGTAAGCGACTCTGCCGATAATCATGCCGGCGACCGCTACGACCGCTGCGATTGCAACCCATCGGAGCAGAGGATGCGCGTCCATCGCCGACGCGATCGACCGAAAGAGCGAATCGAGCCAGTGCAGAATTTCCTCAAACAGAGTTCGCCGCACGGAGCGGCGATACTCTGCCTGTCGGAAAACAGCTGCGATGGTTCGGGTGACCGAATCAGCAGCGATTGCAGCCGTAGGTGCCGGGAGGCTCAACTAGAATGCAGCTTCAGCGGGTGCGCCTGCCAACGGACCCAGTGTCCTGCTCATGAGGTCGACGTCATAACCTTCTCCGCGAATGCGAAGGTCGTAGTAGAGCGCCGTCTGGATCACCGGAAGCATCGGCCAGGTGAGAATCGTTCCCAGGTAGCTGAAAACAGTCTTCAGCAGGATCGTAGGCAGAAGTGAGAACGTGATTCCCAGGCCGATCAGAACGATCAGGTAAAGTGTAACTGCCAGCAGGGTTACGCCGAAAATGTGAAGCTTGCGACCGTGAGATAATGTGGTGGCGCGGCGGAAGGATTCATTCAGCCCGGTACCTTCGATGGCTGCGATGAGCGGAGCCAGTCCGAACCGCGTGTAAAAATAAATTCCGGGAAAGAACAACAGGATGAAGCCGAAACCAGTCCCGATGGCAACCAGAATTGATGAGCCGATGATCGCCGGTAATCGCGGAACGACGGTCATCCACGTTGTGCCTGGCTCGAGTGGCTCCTGGAGGTAAGCACGCGATGTCATCGTCGCTACGAGCCCGCTCATGACGTTGAACCATATCATTTGCACCGGAAAAACGATCAGCAGGTTCCAGCCCATTGCTGCCGGGGGCGATTCGGGCGTCATTCCGGTGTAGCGTCCGAAGAGAATGCTGAAGACCGCGAGAGGGAAGTACGCTACCGCGGTGAGTAGCACAAACGACCGGTAATGCAGGCGAAGTAGGTGAAACGAGGCGTCGAGAATTTCCGTCGCGGACCGCGGGCGATAGACGATGTCAGCCAAGAAGGTCACCGGTTGAGGACGGTGAGATAATGGGGCTGTCCGGCGTTCTAGTACAGATGTTCAGACCAACTTCAGCTTCTAACTCCGGCGGAGTGCCACAGAACTGCGAAGAAGTGACAGGTGCTGCCCGCGAGCACGAACAGGTGCCAGACGGCGTGGCCATAGCGTAATCGCTTGTCAGTCGCGTAGAAGACGACACCGCCTGTATAGCAAAGCCCGCCAGCCAACAGCCACCACACTCCCGCCGCGCCAACGTGCGTGATCAGCGGACGAATCGCGAGAACCGAGATCCAACCCATCCCGATGTACAACGCTGTCGAGAGCCATGGCCTTCCGAATCCGCGCCGGCTCTTGAGGATGACTCCGGTTATCGCCATCGACCAGACGGATATGAGCAGCAAGTTGCCGAAGCGTCCACGCAACGGCCCAAGGGCAAACGGAGTATAGCTGCCGGCGATCAGAAGGTAGATGGCCGAGTGGTCGATGAGGCGCAGAACGTTGCGGGCGCGGGAATGCGCGAAGGAGTGATAGATCGTCGACGCGCCGTAGAGAATCACCAGTGACGCGCCGAATACAATCGCCCCGGCGATCGCGTACGAATCTCCACGACGTACTGCAGCGACGATCAGGATCGGCAACGCCACGAGACTTGCCAGCAATCCAAGGCCGTGCGTCACGCTGTTGGCGATCGCCTCGCCAAGGTGATGGGTGTATGTCTCTTTATCGGCCATAACTGAATCTACGTTGACGTAAACCGAAATGTGCTCAGTCGCGTCGCTATGTACCTGCAGCGATATTCAGAACCATGACAAAGAATCCGATACTCGCCGCAATCGCCACGATCGCCTGCGTCACCACAGCGTCGCTCGCTCAGGTGCCCGCGGCCGCAACTTCCCCTGTGGTCAGCCGCATATGGTCATTCGAGAAAGACAGCTCTCAAACAGAGAGACTCTCCCACATCCTGTTCGATTCGCTTGGACCGCGCCTCACCGGCGCCCCCGACCTCAAGCGTGCAAACGACTGGCTCGTACAGACTTACAAAGCGTTCGGCATCGAGGCGAAAAACGAAAAAATCGGAACTTGGCGGGGATGGCGCCGAGGCTACTCGCACATCGATCTTGTCTCGCCACGCGTCCGCTCGCTTGAAGGCACCATGCTGGGCTACAGCCCCGGCACGCGCAAGAAGGACGTCACGGCATCGACGATCATTCTGCCGCGTTTCAAGGACAGCACCGAATTCGTGAAATGGCTGCCGAACGTCAAAGGAAAATACGTTCTGCTCGCCGGCGCATTGCCAACATGTCGGCCAAGGGATGACTGGGCGACGAACGCCACGCCGGAATCGAAGGCGCGAATGGACAGTCTCCGCGATTCCGTCGCGAAAGAATGGATCAGCCGAAACGTTCGCGGAACCGGATACAACCTCGCGCTCGGCACCGGTGATCTTGGCCTCAGAATGGACAACGCAGGGGCTGCCGGAATGATCACCTCCCGGTCGAAGGACGGCTGGGGCACGATCGAGATCTTCGAGACCTACAACAAGAAGACTCCTGCCGTAGCGCTCAGCTGCGAGGATTACAGTCTCGTCTACCGGCTCACGGAATCCGGCATGAAGCCTCGCATCACGATGAATCTCGATGCGAAGCTCCTCGGCGAGCAGCCGATCTACAATACTGTTGCAATGATACGGGGAAGCGAGAAACCCGACGAGTACATCGTCCTCTCGTCGCACTTTGATTCGTGGGATGGATCGTCGGGCGCGACGGACAACGGCACCGGAACGATCACCATGCTGGAGGCGATGCGGATTCTGAAGACGGTCTATCCGCATCCGAAGCGGACGATCATCGCCGGTCATTGGGCAGGCGAGGAAGAAGGCGAGGTGGGGTCGAAGGCGTTTACGGAAGATCATCCCGAAGTCATCAAGGGACTCCAGGCCCTGTTCAATCAGGACAACGGGACCGGGCGCATCACGCGGATCGGCGGTGCAGGTCTTCCAAATGCGGCAGAGCACATGACGCAGTGGCTGGCGGTGCTGCCACCGGAACTGCAGGCGCAGGCCACTTATCGCGGTCCGGGAATGCCTGCCGGCGGCGGCAGCGATGACTTCTCATTCGCCTGCTACGGCCTTCCTGCATTCGGTCTGGGTGCGCTCAACTGGGACTACGGCAACTACACCTGGCACACGAACCGGGATACGTACGACAAGATCGTCTTCGACGACCTGAAGTCGAACGCCGCGCTCACCGCGATGCTCGCTTATGAAGCATCTGAAGATCCGACGTTCATCACGCGTGAGCGTATCGATCTGGCCGCTGCGGCAGCAGCCCGTTCGGCGCAGGCAACGCCGGCAGGTACATTTGGCCGAAGAGGAGGTTTCCCGACCACCTGGCCGGCGTGTGAGAAAGCCCCGCGCGAGACAATGCCGCGGCTGACGAGATGACGCTTCGGGAGCGTCCACTTCGCTGTGGACGCCCCCGGGGAAAGCGTTATGATATTGGTGGACGCAGTGCTGGAGGGAGTCGTGGACCACCGTTGCAACCTTGTCATTGCGCTTGGGGTTTCTGTGTTCGCCGCCTGTGCAAGCGGTGGAGTGAGACAGGTATCCATCAGGGCGGGGGATGCAGCGGACCCGGCCCAGCCGCTTGCCACGATGTCGATGTATGTAGTTCCCAACACGCGGATGACCGACACCCTTCTGGAGGCGCGCGTCCGTGCGCATCTGGAAGAAGCGCTACTGGCGAAAGGCTACAAGCTCGGACCACCGGAGTCGGCGGACGCTTACGTGCTGGCATCCTTCGGAGCTGTAGACGAGATGGGTAAATCCGACATCGCGGCGTTCTATCCCCCGATGACGAAGACCACGCGTACTGCCGGTGGCGCGGTCATCAGACGGACGTATGCAGAGCATGTCGGGCACGAGAAGGTGGACGCGCCCATCAATAGCGTAGCTGTCATCCTCAGTGCATCTGACGCGAAGTTGTTTCGGGAAACGGGGACGGTGAGAACCATATGGCAGGGCGAGGCGAGCACCCCGGGAAAGCCGGAGCTCGTGAAGCGGATGGTTCCGTATCTTCTCGTCTCGACCTTGAAATACTTCGGAAAGAATTCCGATGGCGCGCAATCGATCGAGATCAAGGACAGGGAGATCAAAGGCTGGCTGACAACAAAGTAGGCACGCCAGCGAGATCAGTACTTCTTCTTGGAGCCTCTGGCCTTGTCGGCCAGGAATGTCTTCGGCTGCTCATCGACGACGACACCTGCTCGCGAATAGTAGTCCTTGTCCGGCGCGCGCTCGCTCCTCAGCAGAGAGCGCTCAAGGTCGAAGAGCATGTCATTGACTTCGACCAGCTTGCATCGTGTGGCGCTTTCTTCGACGTCGATCAGGTCATTTGCGCGCTTGGCACGACAGTCCGTAAGACTCCGTCGCGCGACGTCTACAGAGCGATCGATTTCGGTTATCCCGTAACAGCGGCGCGTCTTGCTCTCGACCATGGGGCGAGACACTACCTTATAGTCAGCGCACTCGGCGCGAACTCGCGTTCCCGGTTGTTCTACAATCGACTGAAAGGTGAAGTGGAAGACGCATTGCAGGCGATGAAATTCAGAAGTCTCACGATCGCTCAGCCGTCGGTCCTCATGGGCGAGCGGGCGGAGCCGCGGTTGTCGGAAAAAATTGCGTGGCGCCTCGCATTTATTACGCCGCCCAGATACCGGCCGGTGCACGCATCGAGCGTCGCAGGCGCGCTCGTTCATTGCGCGAAGCTGGATGAGCCAGGCGTGAGAATAATTCCCAATCGCGAGATAGAACGACTCGGACAGCTGGCGTGATTCGAAAACCAATTCTGGGCGCAGTATCCTGCATTGTACTTTGGGGGTGCGGCACGGCGAACCAGCGCTCAGGCGACGCCCCGGTCTCTCCTCCCGACTATCTGGTCGCCATCGGTGCAAAGGACTCGATCGCCGCTGCCACAGCAATCAAGGACGGCTGCGCGAGGGCGGCTGACCGGACGGAATGCTACCAGGCGAATCTCGTTCCGCTCGCCGCGCGCGGATCCGTGAGAATGGCAATGGGAACGCTCGACGCGCTCGGGCGCATCGATGAAAGCGTACGCCGCGGAGGCCACGTATTCGCGCACGCGATTGGAATCGCGGCAGGAAAACGTGGCGGAGACATATCCAGTTCGTTCAAGCAATGCTCGGAAACTTTTCAGTCCGGATGTTATCACGGAATAATTCAGGCGTATTTCGCGGGACTCGATAGCATCGGTGCGACACAGGCGAACGCGCTCTGCGAACCATTCCGCCTGAACGAAGCTGATCGGTGGATTCGTTTTCAGTGCGTGCACGGAATGGGTCACGGACTCACGATGCTCTATGCGCACGATCTGCCGCGCGGCCTTGCCGGATGCGATCTCCTGACAGACGGCTGGGATCGTCACTCGTGCTACAGCGGAGCGTTCATGGAGAACATCGTGAACGTGCAGATGCCACATCATCCAGCGAGCGAGCTCGGGCACAACAAGTCAGCCAGCGACTCGGTGGATGATATGGCAGGGATGGAAGGCATGGAGGGCATGACAAAGGCGGCGTCGACATTCAAGCCGATCGATCAGACTGACCCGCTGTATCCATGTTCTGTGCTGCCCGACCGATATTCGACTGCGTGCTATGAAATGCAGACATCGGTGATGCTTTACGAAAATCACGGCGACATCGCGGGAGCAGCAAGGAACTGCGACGCTGCTCCCGCGGCAATGCGCACGATCTGCTACGCGAGTCTCGGGCGCGACGTGAGCTCTTATTCCGGACAAAACCACGCCGACGCGATTCGCATGTGCGGGCTCGGCACCGGGAAATACCAGCCGTGGTGCTACCGCGGGCTGGTCAAGAACATCATCGACCTGAACGCGCAATCGAACGACGGAATGCGAATGTGCCGCGATGTGCAGTCACCCGGCAGCAAAGCCGAGTGCTACGCGGCCGTCGGGGAAGAGATCTGGGTTCTGGCTCCGACACCGGACGGGCGCTTCAAAATGTGCCTGACGTCAGAGCCGGCATATCTCGACGCGTGCCTTTATGGAGCGCGAGTCAAAACCACGCCGCCGGCTTTTCTCGTCGAGGTGTGGAAGGCGGCCGAGCAGATCTAACCAGCTGCAGATCGCACACACAAAAACAGCCCGCCGCGGAAGTCGATCCGCGACGGGCTGTTTGATGGAGCAGGCCTATTTCGCCGGAGTGATGCCGAAGCCGGCGATGTGAACGTCCAGGTTGTGATTTACGCGGAGGCCGGCGATTCCTGAAGTGCCGGAGTGCGGTCCGCCGGAGTCAATGACCGAGCGATCGAGCGACTGAACCTCGGTGCCGTTCACGCGGAAGCTCAGCTTCGTCGGATTGACGACGACCGCAAGAACGTTCGTTGCCTTGCCAGAGGCGTCGATTGCCTTGACCGCGGGGTTGGCTGTCCAGTCAACGATCTTGTGAACGGTCGAATCGTTCGCGCGATGGTTGATCATGAACTTTCCGTCCTGCCGAATGATGAAGTAGAGATAGCTCTGGTTTGTTGCCATCAGATTCTGTCCGCCGAGAAACAGTCCATATGCTTCGGGATGGGCTGATGCGGCCTCCTGAGTGAAGCTTGCCTGAAGAGTGTAGTTGTCAGGAAGAGTGTTGGCGGGATTCCAGTAAATCGCCGCCGGACCGGTCGTGACGTGGATTCCGCCGCCCATGCTGTAGAACTTGGCTTCCGTGAGCTTCCGCCCCTGCGCGGCCGGACGAGGATCGAGACGTCCGACCCACCCGGGGACCTTTACGCCGCCGTTAGCGACGAGCTTGTCAGGATCGCTTCCTTGCTGGGCCGAGAGCGTGCCGGCGGTGAGCATGACCAGAGCGGCCGTAGCAATTGAATACTTCATTCTTCCTCCGTTAGGGGCTTGGTGCATGGTATGGATCGAGGATATTAGCGGAGCGTACCGGAACCGCGCCAGCCAGCCATGCCGAAGCAGCCTGGCGTGACCCTGTCAATGACTGTCAGACTTCGCGATCGCCTTTTCTGCTTCCTCGGCCGCAGCTTTGTCGTCGGCCGAAATCCGCGGATTCAATTCCAGCGATTTCCTGTATGCGTCAACCGAGCCCTTGCTGTCGCCGGCCTTCGCAAGCAGGGAGCCGAGTGTCATTTGAGCGTCATAGGACTTTGGGTGAAGCTCGGCGTCGAATTTTGCGATCGCGATTCCTTCGTCCGTCTTGCCCCGCCGCGAGCGCTCATTGGCAAGACTGAGAATTCCGCCTTCGGCGAGATCGTAGCCCTTCGTGATCGATGCAATGTTTCGACGATACGAGCTCAGGACAGCGTTGACCGGTCGGTTCGCCAGAATCGAATCGCGAAGCGCCAGCTGGATTGATGGTTTCAACGGTGAGATCAGGATGATCTTGTCACCTGCCGGACTGACGACGTAGGTATTGACCGACTGTAAATCGGGCTGGCGGAAATCGGCGACCTTCTTCCAGGCCGATGTCGTGCCGGGCTTGAGCGAATAGATCGCGTTGCCTTTGCCCATCAACAGCAGGCCGTTCGGCGTCCATGTGTGAATCGTGCGTCCGACCAGAGCGGGTGTCACGGCTGATGATTGCAGTGTAGTAAGATCGAGCGAGCGGATCTCATTGTGTCCAAGACTGTCCGTCTGCGTGAAGCTGATTGCATGTCGATGCGGGATGAGCTGCGGTGGAAGATTTGCGACTGGCCATGCGTAGTCCGTCATCGTGCCTTTGCGCGTATCGAACAATGCGACGGCCGGTCGCGACTTCGGTCGCATCATAGCGAACGTGACCGAGTCTATGCGCACGTAATATCCGACCGTGTCAGGCGCTGGCAGAACGCCAGAAAGTGGATTCCCGTTCATGTCGTAAATCCACGGACCCCATTCCTTGAACAGCGTGGCTGGTACCCAGCGAATCACCATGAGCTTTCCATCGGGAGTCACAGTCGGGCTGTTCTCGTTCTCGGCCGTTCTGGTGATTTGCGTCTCGACTCCGGTCGCGAGATCGATGCGATAGACGTCGCCCTGGCCGGCGCTGTCACGGCGGCCGATGAACAGAATCGATTTTCCATCCGGCGTGAAGGATGGTTGGCTGTTGTTGCCGCGATCCCCAGTGAGCTTGCGCGGATTGCTTACCGTTACCGATCCCTTGTCGTACTGGAGATCCGCGACGTAGAGGTTCACCGGCGTTGCCGCCTGCGCCGCAAGCTGAGTCGCCGCGAGCACAGAGATTACTGAGACTGCCAGTCCCGGGATATTTCTCATTTGTATGTTTGAAAGATTAGTCAGGCCTTCGCGCATTTCCAGTTGCGCGACTTGCTTTCTTCGAGCCACTCGATTGGAGCGTCATGCGGCGCTGTTTTGTCGCGTCGGTTTTCGCGGAGATTCTTCTATTTCTTCGTTGAGCGCCATTGCCTTCCTGATGTACCCGGACAGCGCTCTCTTCGACGGCAGGTCGGCGACGCGTTTGATCTTTCCAAACTGGCCCATCGCCTGTTCGCCGCGATTGGCGCCGGCGTCAACAACCTGCGAGCCCTTCCAGAAGTGAAGTGCGCAGTGCTCCTTGAAAGCGGCCATCGAGCAAAGGATGCGGCCGTTGTACATGAAGAACGGCATGCCCCACTTGATCGTTTCCTCTGCCGTGGGGCACGCGGCATGAACTGTTTCGCGCACGTGCTTCAGTATGGGTTTGGCAAAGCCGGCTGAGTTCGCGATGTAGGCGTCAATTCTGGGTTCGCGCGATGCCATGGTCCCGAGTCCTCGTTGGTCGAGCGGGTTCAGCTGCGAGCAGAAGATGCCATTCCCTCACGTGCCGCGGCAAGGCGAGCTTTTTGCCATATTCCGGCTCTGACTTGGCGAAAACATTCCGGGGAGGATGATAAATGCGTTGGACACCTGGCGGCCGAAGCGACAATCTCGAGGACAGAAGGTCAGGCGGCGGTATGGGCCGGGGACTCGGCATCGGCGGAACCGTGATCGTTCTCGCATTGAGCCTCATCACGGGCCGAAATCTGTTCAGCGATCTTGGGGTGGAGCCTGGTGTTTCCAGCGGCACCTCGGCGATGACCGCGGAGGATTCGGCCCGGGAAGAGCCGGAGGTTCAGTTCGTTTCGTTTGTCCTCGATGACGTTCAGAATACGTGGGCGAAGACGCTGGCAAATACCGACGTTCAGTTTCAGCCAGCCCGGCTTGTCCTGTTCAGAAACTCGACTGACTCAGGCTGCGGCCCCGCTCAATCCGCGATGGGACCGTTCTACTGCCCGATTGACCAGCGAGTGTATATCGATCTCGCATTCTACGACGAGCTGAAGACCCGCTTTGGCGCGAATGGAGATTTTGCTCAGGCGTACGTGCTCGCACATGAGCTTGGTCATCACATCCAGCATCTCACCGGAACTGACGCGCGCGTTCGGCAGGCCGAGGAATCCCATCCTGATCAGGCGAACCAGTACTCGGTGAGACTGGAGCTGCAGGCGGATTGCTACGCGGGGGTCTGGGCCGCCAGTACCGAGAAGCGTAACCTGCTTGATCCGGGCGATGTTCAGGAAGCGATGAATGCGGCCGCCTCAGTCGGCGACGATCGGATTCAGCAGCAGGAAAGAGGGCAGGTGAATGTCGATGCGTTCACGCACGGATCCTCTGCTCAGCGCATGGAATGGTTCAAGCGCGGTTTTGACGGCGCGGACATGAAAGCCTGTAATACTTTCGGCAGCTAGCTCCGATCCGCTAAAGAATAAAGACTCCCATAAGGCGTCCGACAAAAGCATATCCAGCCGCTATTGCGGAGGCTGTTCCGAGTGCGGCAATCAGGGAGCGAAATCCTTTGAGCAGCAATCGGATCGGCATGTAAAGTCTCCGATGCGATTCAAGCATGTGATCGGTAACTCCCCACAAGCCCAGCGCGCCGAACGCCGCTGTGATGAGCGCGAGTTCGAGCGTGTGCGGCGCCCATACGAGCATCGCAATCGCCAACGCGAAACCTCCTGCCTCCGCCGAAACGAGAGCGCGATCAGACATTTGCCGAGCTTTGTCGGCGACTGCGACGAATGCATTCGACGAGCCCGCGAAAGAGCGGGGCCGTCCCGCAAGATCAGCCATCATTGCGCATGAAGCTCCGTGATTTGTTTCTTCACGCTATCAAGCTGCGCGCGAAGAACCTTATATCTGTCGATTGCGTCGTGGCCAACCTTCTGGTCAGCGCCAGTCGTCTCGCTATAGAGATACTGAATGTGTGACTGAAGTCCAGGTTTGCTGTAGCGCACCGGCGGAGTCAAAAGAACGCTCTCGATATCGCCGATCCTTTTCCGCGCATCACTCCCTGCCGGAACGCGCTGCCTGAATGCCGCAAGATCAGCCACTACACCGTTCACGTCACTGAGAAGATCCCGCACGCGCAGGCTGTGGGCGAGCTGCTCCTTCATCACGTCTGCACCGACGCCGTCCTGCACAACGCGTGGATCAGCAAGGACATTCAACGTTCGCAGCTCAGCCGACGTTGCGTAATTCATTCTCACCGTGTACTTGCCCGGCGCCGCAAGCGGACCGTTACGCCCATTTTGCCTCGGACTCGGCGACCACGGACCCGGGTACTCGAGATTCCAGACGAACCGATTGAGACCTGCATTTCGGGTGAGTCGCTGGGCTCCCACTGCTGCCAGCGATGAAGTTGCGCTCGTGACAGCAGTCGCCGGCGCTTCGCTCGAAAAACTTCGTACGAGGGATCCATTCGGGGCCAGAACGTCGATTCGCACCGGACCTGCTGCAACCGGCAGCCAGTAATCGATCATCGCGCCTTCCGGCGGATACTGAGGATCCGAGGAGGACTCATGATTTCCCTCCGCTCCGCCGAACCTGGAATTGTATCGCAGGCGATACGCATCGCGGGGTGCAAGGAGATGCGCACCGCTCGAGGTGATCGCATCCGACATCTGCCTGAGCGGCGCCAGGTCGTCGAGTATCCAGAACGCGCGGCCCTGCGTCGAGAGAGCGAGATCTCCGCGATGAACCTTCATATCGGTGACCGGCGTCACAGGCAGGTTGAGCTGAAGTGAATGCCACGTTCCGCCATTGTCGAATGACACGAACATTCCAAACTCGGTGCCTGCGTAGAGCAGACCTTCACGCTCGGGATCTTCGCGCACCACGCGAGTGGGGAAGTCGGATGGAATTCCGTTTGTGCCCGTCGTTAGAAGTTTCCACGACGCGCCGTAATCGTCGGTTCTCCAGATGTATGGCTTGAAGTCACCAAGCTGATAACAGAGAACGGCGTAGTAAGCTGACGCGACGCGGTGCGGTGATGGCTCGATGTTCTGAACCCGGCAGCCTGGGGGCTGATTCGCCGGCGTGACGTTCTTCCATGTGACGCCGTTGTCGCGCGTGACGTAGAACGGTCCATCATTCGCGCCCGTCCAGATCAACCCGGCTTTCAGCGGCGATTCGCGAATCGCGTAGAGAGTGCTGTAGGTCTCTTCGCCCGTGACATCAATCGTGATTGGCTCACCTGAAGCGCGCTGCTGCCGCTCAGGCGGATTCCACGTGAGGTCAGGAGACATCTTCTCCCATGTGACGCCCTCATCGCGCGTGCGATGCAGATACTGCGAGCCGAAGTACACGACATGAGAGTCGTGCGGCGACACTTCCATCGGCGAGACGCGCTGGAACCGGTAAATCAGGTCCTTACCCGGGTTTCCGTACAGCGACTGAGATCCAACCCAATATTGTTTTTCCTGACCTGTCTTGAGAGACAAACGCGAGAACTGTCCCTTGCATGCCCCGTAGACGGTATCCGGGTTGTTGATGTGCGGAATGATCGGACCAGTCTCGCAACCAGGACCGTTCCGCCACGTCTGAACCGGATCGTCCGGCGCGCCTGACGAAACCGGAAGGCTCGGGACAATCAACGTGGTGTTGTCCTGCTGAGCTCCGTAAACGCGATACGGGAACTGATTGTCCACGTAGACCTGATAGATCTCCGCGGTAGGCTGATTGTATTCGGTCGACCACGTGCGACCACCGTCCATCGTGACGTTGGCGCCGCCGTCGTTCGATTGAATCATGATCGACGAGTTGCGCGGGTTTATCCAGAGGTCGTGGTTGTCGCCGTGCGGAGTCTCCATGGTCGTCCATGACTTTCCACCGTCGACACTCTTGTAGAAGCCCTCGGTTCCCGAATATACGATGTCCGCGTTGTTCGGATCTGCGTCGAGATTCGTGTAGTAGAAGGGACGAGTGATGATGCCCTTTGTGGTTGTGTCGATTGCGACGAACGAGGCGCCCGCGTCGTCAGAGCGATACAAACCGCCACCCGGGCTAGCTTCCATCAGCACGTAAAGCCGATTGGGTTTCGCAGGGGACACGGCAAAGTCTGACTTTCCGACGAGTCCCGATGGTAGCCCATTCGTCAGCTTGACCCACGTGTCACCGCCGTCGGAGCTTTTGTACACGCCGCCTTCATGCGCACCGCTGATGATCGTCCACGGCTTCCGCTCGGCCCTCCACATCGCTGCGTACACAACGCTCGGATTACCGGGCTGAAATTCGAGATCGACTGCGCCCGTTGAATCCGAGACGAAAAGAACTTTCTGCCACGTTCGGCCACCGTCGCGAGTTCTATAGACTCCGCGATCCGGTGTCGGCTTGAATGGATTTCCCATTGCGGCCGCGAACACGATGTCGGGATTTGTCGGATGAATGTTGATCGAGCCGATCTGGCCGACGTCCTTCAGTCCGACATGACTCCAGGTCTTTCCTGCGTCAATTGACTTGTAGACGCCTTTGCCGATCGAGACATTGCTTCTGATCGCGTCGGAGCCAGTGCCTGCATAGATGACGCTTGGATCGGAATCGGCGACGTCGATCGATCCCATCGAAGCTGATGCGAAGTAGCCGTCCGAAATGTTGCTCCACGAAGCGCCGCCGTCAGTGGTTTTCCACACGCCGCCGCCAGCCGATCCCATGTAGAACGTCATCGGCTGCTGCGGGACTCCGGTCACGGTGGTGACTCGACCGCCGCGCGCGGGCCCGATCATCCTGTAACGAAGGGCGCCGAGCTTCGTCGAGTCGAACGAAGTCACGTTCCCACGAAGCTGAGAAGTGGATTTGGCCGGGCCTTGAGACAGCGCTGCTCTCGATGTCGAGAGCAGCGTGATTGCCAGGATGAGCGCCCTGCTGGCGCTAACGGACGAAAGTCGTGAAAGCGCCATTCCCATTTCCTCTTTTGAGCTGCTCAGGAATACTCGACGGCGGGCAGCTGCAGGACAACGCGATATGCCTGCACGTCGTCTCGTCGCAGGCTGTTGTACGTTCCCCAGAGATACACGCGGAACTTGCGGAAGTGAGACTGGCCCCAGCGGCGGATGATTTCTTCCTTCGCCGCATCGAAGCGCTCCGCCCACGCTTTCGCTGTGAGAGCATAGCTGTGCCGGTCGTCGTGAACGACTTCCACCTGGAACGGCGACTCGGCGACCGCGCGCAAATAGTCGTGCAGACACATCGGCGATCCATTGCCGGGATAGATGTGCTTTCTGAGAAAGCTCGAGATGTCGTACTTGCGTCTCTTGGCGCATGCGTCGAGATAGACTTTGCCGCCCGGCTTCAGCAGCCGTTTGTAGATCGCGAGCGACGCGTCGTAGTCGGGAAGGTGCTCGGTAACTCCAAGAATCACTATCCCGTCGTAAAGCTCTTTCGGCTTGTGCTCGTGGAGGTGCTGGTACGTAACCTGGCAGGGAAGATCTTCCTTTGCGATCAGCTCGTTGATGAATTTCTCCGATTCGCGAGAGATAGTGAGGGACGTAACATGAACGCCCTTCTTCCCGGCGAACTCGGTGAACGCGCCCCAACCGCCACCAATATCGAGAACCCGATCGCCCGGTTTTGCGCCGATCGACGTCAGCGCAAAATCCATCTTGCGCGTGATTGCATCTTCGAGCGCCTCGTCGTCGCTCTCGTACACCGCCTGGGAGTAGCAGCGATGTCTCTTGTCGAGAAACGAGAGAAAGAACTCCGGCTCGATGTCATAGTGATGTGAGATGTGCTGCTGATCGGTCTCGACCTGGCCGCGAACCTTTGGCCAGTACATGTGCCAGGCGGTGATCAGCGGGTGTCTGTCGACGAAGAAGTTGCGATGTGTGAGAACCGCGTCGAAGTCGCCCTCGACGTCGAGACCGCCCGACATGTACGACTCGGTGATCACGAGGCGGTCGAGCGTAGCCATCGCGTCGAGGCAGCGCTGGTCGCGCGCGATGATCGTGAACTCGGGCTCACCCTTGCCGAGGACGTGCTGTTTTCCGTCGGGTCCGCGCACCGCGAAGCTGGGACCTCCAGCGGGGCCGAAAAACTCTTCGTACCGTTTCTCGAACTTTGAAACTACCTGGTCAATTCCCGCGCTCATGATTCACTCCATTGGATGCTTGCAGCGCTGTTCAGGGCGCGCACGATAGTATCGAGACGAAATCCAGCTTTCGCAACTCTGTCGAATGCACAGGAAAAATATGTGACGGTGGCATTCGGCGTGAAGCTGTCAGGGATTGCACGACAGCGCCCGGCCCGCCATATTGATTGTTCAGTATAAACTAAACGAACGATAAGATGCCTGTTTTAAGACCAGCAATTGCCCGGCGAAAGCCGGATTCAAAGACCGCCCATTTCGATGAGTTTGTCGAGAGGCTGGCCGTAGCGATGGAAGCTGACGGACTCCCGAGAATCGCCGGACGTATCTTCGGGCTCCTCCTTCTCAGCGAGGAAGCTCTTTCTCTCGATAGTATTGCCGAATCGATCGGTTCAAGCAAGGCTAGTGCAAGCGTGAATACGCGACTCCTGGAGCAGCGAGGCCTTATCGAGCAGGTGAGTCTTCAGGGAGATCGCCGCGACTACTACCGGTCGGTGTCGAACCTTTTTGTACGCACCATGGAGCAGCGCCTTGCCAAGTGGCAGCGTTTCCATGCGATCGTGAACGACGGAATCGAGCAGCTCGATGTTTCGCCCGCCATTCGCGGACGCCTGAAGAATTTCGAGAAGGAATACGAGAGTATGAGGGAAGTCCTCTCCGCAGCGTTATTGCGCTGCCAGATGAGGAAGCGCCACTCATGATCCCAATCAATAGAATCGTTGCCGCGGCCTTCATTGTAGCGGCTTTGCCCGCGCTGGCCTCGTCACAGCAGCCGATTTCGTTGACGCTTGGCGATGCAGCCCGGCTCGCCGCGCGGCAAAGCGCGCCGGCAATCGCCGCGGACCTCCGAACTCGTGAAGCGGAAGCTCGCGTTACCGAGCGGCGTGCCGATCTCCTTCCTTCATTCAATACGTCGGCGCTGGAGAGCGGTCATACGCTCAACTCGGCAACCTTCGGGTTCGATTTTCCGGCTGCGCCTGGCGAGAAGCCTCTTCTCGATCCGGCCGGCCAGATCATCGGCCCGGTGAAGACGCTCGACGTTCGCGGACTGGTGAGAGTCCCGGCGATCGATTTCGCCGCTCGCGAGAGAGTACAGACGGCAAAAGTCGGAGTGCTCGCCAGCAAGGCAGAGGCGAGGGCAGCGGGGGATCAGGCAGCGGCTGCCGCAGCAACCGCGTATCTGCGAGTTGCACGCGCCGACGCGCTCATCTCGGCTCGAGCTGCTGACTCGGTTCTCGCGGACACTCTTCTATCGATCGCGCGCGATCAGCTTCACGCCGGTGTCGGAGTTGGACTCGATGTCACGCGAG
>JADGQR010000192.1 GCA_017881685.1 Gemmatimonadaceae bacterium | reverse complement strand
GGAAAACGATGACAAAAATCGAACAACCTGAGACTGCCCGTATCCGGGAGCTCGGACGATCAGTGTGCGAGCTCATCCTTGCCAGGAACAACGTTGGACGGCTTGCATTCTCATTCCAGGACCACGTCGACATCGAGCCGATCAACTACGTCTACAAGGACGGCTGGATTTACGGCCGGACCTCGAAAGGCACGAAGACGAATACGATCGCGCACCATATATGGGTGGCCTTCGAAGTGGACGAGGTGGAGGCGCCGCTCAAGTGGAGAAGCGTCGTCGTGAAGGGGCCGTTCCATGTGATGAGCCAGATAGGGACGCCGAACGCGGATCCCACCGACACTTCGCTGCAAGAGGATCCCGCGTTTGCGCAGGGCGTAGCCCTGCTGCGCTCAGTTGTCCCGGAAACCCTGGATGCGTCAGACCCCACGCCCTTTCGTAATACGATCTTCCGCATTCACCTCGACGAGGTCACCGGCCGCGAAGCTGGACCCGCGCAACAGAAGAAGAAAACCAAACAACACTGAGATTTTCACATGTCATCGATGCACAGAACGATAGAAGGAGAGGTTCTGATCAACCATCTGACTCGCGACGAGTGGATGATCGACCAGGACCTCCTCACGAAACACGGACGGACAGCGAGAACGCTGGTAAAGGAAGGACCGGTGAGGCTGACGCTCATGGCGATCGCTCCCGGCGGAAATCTGCCGACTCATGACACGGAGTCTCCCGTGACGATTCACCTGATCGAGGGCCAGGTTCTTTTTAAGGCCCTCGGCCACGAGTATCCGCTCTCGGCCGGCGACGTTCTCGTCCTGGCGCCCGGCGTCGAGCATTCCGCCACGTCAAAAGGGGGCGGGAAATTTCTGCTTACCGTATTTTACGAGCCCTCTGCCGGCTCGAGAACTCCTGAAGAGTAAATCCCGGGAAAATTCCCTGTCCGGACTTGTCGATTCTGTTGCGCCCGGGTGCCGGAATTCTGAGCCCGGGCGCTCAGGATGATATCATTGTACGCGACGAGGTCGCTGCCGGGTTCTTCCGGCCCTGCTGGAACGCTGCATTGATATCGTGATGACAGATTCTTTCTCAAAAATCGATAGATCGCGGCTGGAGTCGCTGATTGCTGAAGCGCGCACTCGTGCGGGTGCTCGAAAGGCGCCTGTGCTCGTGACGATGAGCGAGCGTCTTCCGGCGACCGATCCGCTCGACGTGCTTGAAAGTCTTCCGCGCATTGGCGTGGCTGCGCGTCGACTCGGCGACGGGCAGATGTACTGGAACTGCCCGCGGGAAGGTTTTGCTCTCGCGGGAATCGGGTCCGTTGCGACTTTCTCGCCCGAGGGCCCGGGTCGATTCGAGTCTGTCGATGCCTCCTGGACGGCGCTTCTCGAAAACGCAGTGATCGACGATCCGAGCGGAGGCGCTGCGGGGGTTGGACCTGTGCTGATGGGTGGGTTCGCGTTCGAGCCTGATCCGCGGCAAACGGAACAATGGGATGGCTTTTCGAGCGCTCACATGATCGTGCCGCGTGTGCTGTTCACTTCGGTCGGTGGAAAATGCTGGCGGACGATCTCACTGCTCGTCGATGCAGACGGAAAGACCGACATAAGTCCCGAATCTGTGGAAGAGCTTCTCGGCGCTTCCAGCGCTCCCGCGCCGCAGGCCCGAGAGAAGCTTCCAACCCCGGTCGATGGGGATTCGGACGAGATCGCGTTCAGTGATGCTCGATCCGCCAATCAATGGCGCGCGCTCGTCACGATCGCAGTCGATGAAATTCGCATCGGCAGATTCCAGAAGGTCGTGCTCGCTCGCGATGTGCACGCTACCGCATCGCATAAGGTCGACGTGTTTGCGACGCTTCGTCATCTTCGCGCAACGCACCGCAACTCATTCGTATTCAGTTACTGGCGAGGCGACAGCGCATTTGTTGGTGCTACGCCCGAGCGACTGGTTCGCCTGGACGGACGCGAAGTTCGCGCGAGCAGCCTCGCCGGAACAGAAAAGCGCGGCGCGACGCCCGAAGAAGATTCGGCGCTTTCCGCTCTGTTGCTCGCGAGTCAGAAAGACAGAGCCGAGCACGCCGCGGTTCGGGACTCGCTGTACAAGAGTCTGTCTGAAATCTCGGATGACGTATCCGCAGCAGAGACTCCTTCCCTTTTGACGCTGGCGCACGTGCATCACCTTCACACTCCTGTGACCGCGCGACTCCGTGAAGGACATTCGCTGCTCGACGTTGTGGCCCGCCTGCATCCGACGCCCGCTGTCGGCGGAACGCCGCGCGATGCGGCACTCGAGTTCATCCGCGACCACGAGCAGCTTGACCGCGGGTGGTACGCTGCTCCGATTGGCTGGATTGGCCGAGAAAGCGGGGAGTTTGCCGTTGCGCTGCGGTCGGCGGTCATTGCGGGCTCAGAGGCGACGCTGTTTGCGGGCTGCGGAATCGTCGCCGATTCAGATCCTGAGCTCGAGTACAGGGAATCAGTACTGAAGCTGCGGCCGATGCAGAGCGCCATTTCTGCCGCTCTTGAAGAATCGACACCGGATCTGAGCGAAATCGGCGCGACATCGGATGTGTCGCGGTGAGCGTTGGACCTGACAAGGCTGCATTCGCCTACATCGGAGCATTTGTTGACGAGTTGGCGCGTGCGGGCCTGCACCATGTGTGCGTGTCGCCCGGATCGCGATCGACGCCGCTCGCGCTGACGATTGCGAATCACCCGAAGCTGCGGACGTGGATCAACATCGACGAGCGTTCGGGATCGTTCTTCGCGCTTGGACTCGCTCGCGCGCTCCGTGAACCAGTAGCGTTGTTGTGCACGTCCGGGACGGCGGCAGCGAATTTCCTTCCGGCTGTCGTTGAGGCGCACGCGTCGGAAATTCCGTTGATCGTCATGACGGCCGATCGGCCACCGGAGATGCGCGACGTTGGAGCCGCCCAGACGATCGACCAGAATCGTCTCTACGGGGCGCACGCGAAGTGGTTTGTGGAGGTTGCCCTTCCGGAGGCGACGCCGTCGCTGCTGCGTTATGCGCGCACGCTGGCTGTTCGCGCGTTCGATCAGGCAGTCTCGACGCCTGCTGGTCCGGTGCATCTGAACTTTCCGTTCAGAGAGCCGCTCGTGCCGGCCGCGATCGAACAGCCGGCCGGACTTTCCCCGCATGACGCTGACGCGTGGAACGGACGAGCCGGTGGTGCGCCGTGGGTGCGAGTTGCAACGGGGACACTGCGGGTCGGGAAAGCGACGGTTCAGGATCTCGTGGCGAAGCTTCGAGCAGCGGCGCGGCCGCTCGTCGTGTGCGGACCGCAAACGGACAGAACGCTTGCGGTTCCGCTCGCAAAGCTGGCGGCCGCCATTGGTGCGCCACTGCTTGCCGATCCGCTCTCGCAGATTCGCTGGGGATCGCACGACCGCTCATCGCTGATCGACGCTTACGATGCGGCACTGCGGCATGGGCGAACGGTGACATCACTCGAGCCAGATCTCGTTCTGCGAATTGGCGGTGTTCCGACTTCGAAAGCGCTCAACGAATATCTGCAGCGCCATTCGTCCGTCCCGCACGTCGTCGTTGATGCCGCTCGGTGGCCCGATCCGATGCTCCTCGCGACGGAGATGGTACATGCTGATTCGCGACATCTCTGCGAACAGCTGGCCGGTGTCATCGGCCTGGGAACCGCAAAGGGACGGCCTTCCGACTGGCTTGCACAATGGCGACAGGTTGAGTCGGCGACTCGCAATGCACTCGACAATCACTCTTTGTCGCTCAATGAGCCGTTCGAAGGACGCTCGCTGGCGGACGTTGTCGCGTGCCTGCCGGACAATGCGAATCTTTTTGTCAGCAGCAGCATGCCAGTGCGCGATCTGGACGCGTTCGGCGCCGGTGATGGTCGTTCAATTCGCGTCTTTGCAAATCGCGGAGCTAACGGAATCGATGGCGTTGTATCGAGCGCGCTTGGCACGGCCGCGGCGTCGAAGATTCACGATAGTGGTCCTCTTGTTCTGGTGGTCGGCGACCTCGCGCTCTATCACGACATGAACGGACTGCTTGCTGCGCGTCTTCACGAGCTCGACGCGACTATCGTCGTGTTGAACAACGACGGCGGCGGAATCTTCTCGTTTCTGCCGCAGGCTGCGCATCCTGCGCATTTCGAAGAGCTGTACGGAACGCCACACGGTCTCAAGTTCGCACCGGTCGCGGAGCTTTACGGCGCGCAGTATCACTTCGCGCCTGATTCCGAAACGCTCCGACAAAGTGTCACGGCCGGGATCAATGGGCGCGGACTTCACATCGTCGAGCAGCGCACAGACCGGTCGCGAAACGTCGAGCTTCATCGCGAAGCCTGGTCGGCGGTGTTCGCGGCACTCGACAAGCTCTGATCCGAATATTGCGGCGGACATGAACTCAGACACGGAAGATCGCTACATCGACGTCGGCGACGATCTCCGGCTGCACGTCGCGATCAGCGGGTCAGGCTCACCGGTTGTTCTGCTGCATGGCTTCACCGGGTCAACCGCAACGTGGGAACCTCTCCGCGCTGCTCTCGATCAAACGCACAAGGTCATCGCCGTCGATTTTCCGGGACACGGGCTGTCCACCGCACCGACTGACCATCGCCGTTACGCGCTCGACCGATTCGCCGACGATCTCGCCACTATCCTCACACAGCTTTCGATCAAACACGTCGCGCTATTCGGCTACTCGATGGGCGGTCGGGCCGCGCTTCGTTTCGCGCTTGCGCACGGCGATCGAATGAAAGCGCTGATTCTCGAGAGCACGTCGCCCGGAATTACTGATGCAGCGCGTCGAGCAGAGCGGGTTGAATCCGATAAGGAGCTGGCGGATTCGATCGAGCGCGATGGAATCGAATCGTTCGTCGAGCGGTGGGAGGCTATTCCGTTGTGGCGCTCGCAGGCGAGTCTGCACGATGATGCGCGCACCAGGCTGCGTTCGCAGCGACTCCGAAATCAGACCACCGGCCTCGCCAACAGTCTTCGCGCAGCGGGCGCCGGCAACGATCTTCCTGTGCTGGACAGATTGAACGAAATCGGCGCGCCGACCTTGCTTATAGCCGGGGCTCTCGACGCGACTTACGTCGAGCACGCGCGCACGATGGAAAAATCGCTGCCCGACTGTGGCACGGTGATCGTTCCAGACGCTGGTCACGCCGTCCATCTCGAACGGCCGGATGAATTCGCGGCTGCAATAAGCGACTTCCTGCAAAGGCCCGCACCGGGGTGATCCCTTAGCCGAGAGCGCACCGGTCCGCCTCCCCCAAACCGTACCCACTGCCGGTTCTGTTAAATTGACCCAGCCAGGACGGGCTGTCCTGCGCGCACTACAAGTCCAGGGGAATCGAATGAGCGTGCAGTGGGAAACCATCAAGGAATACACCGACATCCGCTACGAGAAAGCGGCGGGCGAAGGCATAGCTAAGATCACGATCAACCGGCCCGAAGTGCGGAATGCCTTCACGCCTCACACGGTCAACGAGCTGATCGACGCGTTCAACCATACGCGCGACGACATGACCACCGGTGTAGTGCTGCTCACCGGCGAAGGCGACCAGGCGTTCTGCTCCGGCGGAGACCAGCGCGTTCGCGGCGACGGCGGCTATGTCGGCGAAGACAAGATTCCGCGCCTCAACATCCTCGACGTGCAGAAGCAGATCCGCTATCTGCCGAAGCCCGTAATCGCAGTCGTTGCGGGCTACGCGATTGGTGGCGGACATGTGCTGCATCTCGTGTGCGATCTCACGATCGCCGCCGACAACGCGAAGTTCGGACAGACGGGACCGAAGGTCGGGAGCTTCGACGGCGGCTTCGGCGCAAGTCACCTCGCGCGCATCGTCGGTCACAAGAAAGCGCGTGAGATCTGGTACCTCTGCCGCCAGTACGACGCCCAGCAGGCGCTCGACATGGGACTCATCAACACAGTCGTGCCACTCGCGCAACTCGAGGCCGAGTCGATTCAGTGGGCGAGAGAGATTTTGGAGAAGAGTCCCATGGCACTGCGCTTTCTGAAGGCGGCGTTCAACGCCGACACCGATGGACTCGCAGGACTCCAGCAGCTCGCCGGTGACGCCACCCTGCTCTACTACCTCACCGATGAAGCGAAGGAAGGCAAGAACGCTTTTCTCGAAGGTCGCAAGCCAGAATTCGACAAGTTTCCACGGTTTCCGTGACGGCACAGGCTGCTCCGCAAACAAGTCCCGCGCGCGCGTGGCTGCTCGCCGCGCGCCCGGCGACGCTTCCTGCGGCCGCAGTGCCTGTATTGGTGGGCGCAGGTGCAGCGCTCGGCGAAGGCTCGATTTTCAAGCCGCTGATCTTCTTCACGACTCTGATCTGTGCGCTTCTCATCCAGATCGGGACGAATTTCGCGAACGACTACTCTGATTTTCATCGAGGCGCCGATCATGAAGGGCGTCTTGGTCCAATTCGCGTCACGCAAAGCGGACTGATCACACAGGAAGGAGTGCGACGCGGCATCATCGTCGCGTTTGGCCTCGCGTTGGCGCTCGGGCTTTACCTCGCGTACATCGGCGGATGGCCGATCATTCTCATTGGATCACTCTCCATCCTTGCGGGTCTCGCGTACACGGGCGGTCCGTTTCCGTTCGGATATCACGGCCTTGGCGATTTCTTCGTCTTCGTCTTCTTTGGACTGATTGCGGTGACGGGCACCGCATATCTCCAGACGGGGGCGTGGAGCAGCTTCGCACTCCTTCTGGCGGTACCGATCGGGCTGCTCGTGACGAACATTCTCGTCATCAATAACCTGCGCGACCTGCCAACTGATTCGGCCGCCGGCAAGCGAACGCTCGCGGTCAGGATGGGCGATCGCGCATCGCGAATGCAGTACGCCTTGTTTACGGCTCTTGCCTACCTCACCCCGTTGTCACGTGCGGTCGGCTATCATCACGATCGGTGGCTCCTGCTCCCATGGATCACTCTTCCATTCGGAATATTCCTCACGCGTCGGGTGCTGAGTCCGATCTCGGGCCGGGACTTGAATCCGATACTCAAACTCACCGGCCAGCTGCTGCTCGCCTTTGGAGTACTGCTCGCAATCGGTGCCGCACTCGGCCGACCGTGATCCCGATTAGCCGACGCGCCAACTGAGATGAGTGACACCGCCCAGGTCTTTCCAGACTGGCTGAAGAGCCGGGTCGATGCGTCCCCGGACCGCATTGCATTGATTGCCGAGGAGAGGAGCTGGACGTTCGCGGCGCTGGATGCGGAGGTAACGAGCACTGCGCAGAAACTCGCAACACTTGGCGTGGTAGCTGGCGATCGCATAGCGACGCTTCTGCACAACGGGTTTGTCGCAGCGATTCTTCCTCACGCAGCTCTTCGTCTTGGTGCAACGCTCGTCCCGCTCAACGCCCGTCTCAGCGAAGCCGAGATCGCGTGGCAGCTTTCGGATGCCGCGCCTCGTTTGCTGATCGTCGAGAAGCGGACTTTTCAAGGCGGCGCCAAGGTTCGAGAGGAAAACCCGTCTCTCACGGTTGCCTGTATCGATGCGGATGGAGCGAGCCTGCCTGGCATCCCGTCTCTCGCTGAGGTTAACGGGAGAGACGTCTCGCTTCGGCTCGAGCATGACGCAGCGACTGTTCTCGCTGTGATCTACACATCAGGCACCACCGGACGACCGAAGGGCGCGATGCTCACGGTCTCCAATTTCTGGTGGAGCGCGCTCGGCTCTGCACTGAACCTCGACAACAGGGAAGACGATCGATGGCTCGTCTGTCTTCCGCTATTTCATGTCGGCGGATTGTCGATTCTCATGCGCTCGGTGATCTACGGTATCGCTGCTGTCGTTCAGGATGGATTTGACGCTGATGCCGTGAATTCAGCGATCGACAATGATGAAGTCACATTGGTGTCTGTGGTCGCCGTGATGCTTCAGCGAATTCTGGATGCACGGAGCGGCCGTCCATTTCCGCCGACTCTTCGCTGCGTGCTGCTGGGTGGCGGTCCTGCGCCAAAACCTTTGCTCGATCGATGCGCATCGATTGGAACACCGGTGATCCAGACATACGGGCTGACCGAATCGTGCTCGCAGGTTGTCACTCTGGCGCCTGAGGACACGCTCAGAAAGCTGGGCTCCGCCGGAAAGCCGCTCTATCCGAATGAGCTACGCATCGTTTCTACCGACGGTTCTGGCGCGCAAGCGGAAGAGCCTGGCGAGATTCTGGTGCGCGGCCCAGTTGTGATGGCCGGATACTTCGGTAATCCAGGGGCGACTGCGACAGCGATCACCGACGGATGGCTTCACACGGGTGACATCGGCAGGGTCGATGCTGAGGGATATCTCTACGTCCTTGACCGTCGCGACGATCTGATCGTCACCGGCGGAGAAAATGTCTATCCTGCCGAGGTCGAGGCGGTACTGCTCTCGCATCCGGCGATTGTCGAGGCGGCGGTTATCGGCGTTGAGGATCAGGTTTGGGGACAGCGTGTTGTGGCCGTCGCGAGACTCGCGAACGATTCGGACATTGATGCGGATGAGCTGAAGGAGTTCTGCCGCGCGAAGCTCGCAGGATACAAAGTGCCGAGGGAGTTTCGATTCGTGGTTGAACCGCTGCCGAGGACGGCGTCGGGGAAGCTG
>JADGQR010000191.1 GCA_017881685.1 Gemmatimonadaceae bacterium | reverse complement strand
TCTCGGGCAGCGAGTTCAGAAGATCGACGACCCTCTTGTCCATCAGGGAGAAGTCACCCGTGTCGACAGGAATCTCGACCTCCGAGAGCCGCCCCACTATACGGTAGAAGAATCTGTACGCATGCCGGATCAGAAAACCACTTCCCTGTCGTTCGGTCTTCTGTGCGTAGACGACGGCGTAGCCTTCCTTCCAGAGCTTCAACATCTCGAGGATCAGCTCAGGCGGATCCTGGAGGTCGGCATCGATCACCACGGCACACTGCCCCTTCACAGCGTGCAATCCGGCGGTCACGGCAGCCTGATGCCCGAAGTTCCGCGAAAAATGAAGCGCCTTGAATCGCGGATCAGAGCGGCAGATCGAATCGAGCATTTCCGCCGACCGATCGTTGCTTCCGTCATTTACGAAGATGACCTCGAACTCGAAGCCAGTCGGTGCAAGCACCTGGAGGAGACGGGAATGCAGCGGCTCGATGACGTCCTGTTCGTTGAAAACGGGGACGACAACCGATAGAAGCGGCCCCGAAGCGGCGGCAGGTGTCATTTCGTGATTGTCTTCAGTCATCCGGGGCGAAGAATGTCGAATCTCTGCGTGTCCTAGCAAGCTTTTCGCGAGAAAGATTCTTGTCGAGTAGGCCACGAAGGTCACGAAGGGAACGAAGGACACGAAGAACTACGGGAAACAAAAGGGGGAACTTTCCGCGGCGGCCGGGATGCCCGCGCGCCGCGGCGTTTTGGCGGCTGAGAGTAGTTAACCCAAAATCTGTTCCGTACTTCTTCGTGTCCTTCGTTCTTCTTCGTGTCCTTCGTGGCCCACCGAGAGACCTTGAGGCTCTCAACGAACCCCGATCCACGAAACAATCCATCGATCATCCTCGAGGCGACGCGACTCTGTCCGGCCCTCGAGAAGTTTCTGATGCAGCTCATCGAAATGCGCGATCGTGTCGGTCTTGCTGTGGATCAGCCATCCGCCGGGGCTCGAGAACCGATTTCGATCGATATAGACGTTGCGTCGAGCTGCCGGGAGGCTTCCGATAATCTCGTAGGGCTTCGGAAGCCATGAACGGTCGCTCATCATGGTTGTTCCTCCGGATTTCCACGCCGGAAGCATAAGCCGCCCGTCGCCGATCAAGACAACGGGATCAGACGGCTTCGCGCCTTCCTGCGCGAGAAGCGTCGCGAGCGAGGAGTCCATCGCCGGAACCTGAGTGACAATCGACGACGGCGAGAGCTGCGGCCGTGCGACCTCGGCAACGACGTTTTTGTGTCCCAGCGTAATCACGATGGGCACCGCAAATGCGGGCACCAACGCAGCAAAGATTATCTCGTGCCATGGTGACGAGAAATCAGACCTCATGGTTCGCAGGAGCAGGGCGGCCGAGAAAAGCAGAATCGGAGCGAGGCTCAGCACGTTCACCGGATGACTTCTGCCCGTGTAGTAACTGCCGACAGACCACGCCCCGCCCCATAGCGCAGCAAGCATTACGAGCCGCTTGTTGAAAGGATCGGAGGCGAGGTAGAGCGCGCCCGCCGTCGAGATCGCGAAGAAGATGAGGAGAATGAACCACACCGAGCCCGTCGGATCGATCGGGAGCGCGCCGAATCCGCCTTTGCTGTAAAGCAGCGCGTATTCGATATACCCGTAGAGATCGGGCATCCTGCCGACGATCACTCGATAGACAAGACTCACCGCGATGCCGGTGAAGACAGCCATTCCCACCGGAATGAGAATCAGTCGCAGAATCCGTGAAGCTACTGCGCCGCCCGTTGCACCCTGGTCCTTCAGCTTCCATGCGGACTGGATCAGATACACGGCCAAAGCCGCGAACCAGATGGCAGAACAATAGATCGCCGCCTCCGCCGACCATACGACCGCGAACATCCAGATCAACGAACCGCGAACGACGAACCTCGTGGAGTTTGGTATCTCGTCGCGGTCGACGATCCAGTGCGCCAGCCACATCAAGAGCACGAACATCGGAATGAACCGGACTGGTCCACCTGATGGAGTCATCTGCGCCGACAGGAGCAACGCATCGCTCCTTGGCCGGAAGAACAAGGTCGTGAAGACGACCGCAAACGCGAGCAGCGACGCCGACGTTCCCCTGCCGATTTTTCGGATTCCGACGTACATGATCACCGCAACTATCGCGAACACGACGGATTGGAAGAACCAGAAAGACTCCCACGCAGTGCCTGGCAATAGCGTGGGAAGCAGTATCGACAGGAAACCGTACTGGGAAGGCGTGTCCCACAGGAGCTGTCCGCCCTGCCGCATCTGTTCTATCGGGCCGATGTAGAAGCCCCAATGATAGAACTCGATGATCGGAAACGTGCGGAAGCTGAACAGCATCAGAACTGCGATCGCAAGCCAGTCGAGCGCGCCCATGTCGACGCGACGGATGACTCCGTCAACACGGGTCTCTCTAAGCACGACTGCCCCGCACCAGGCGAAGACGACAAGCGCGATTGCCGCCTGCGGCCGGAATATCAACCACCGGGAAGCATTGCCCCACGACACGAGACCAGCCACGCTCATCCATCCGAACGTCGCTGCCACGAGGGCCGGTAACGTAACAACAGGTGCGCCGATTTTTCGGAATTCCGGATCGAGCCTGGTCAGAACGACCGTCGCCGTTCCCGCAGCGAGAGCCAGTGCGATACCGACGATCCGGTTCGGGGACAACAGCACGTACCCGACCACGGCGAGCAGTGAAAGTGCAACCACTGACATCCGCGCCACACGGAGTCGCGCGCCACCGCGTGCGAGCAGGAGCACGAGCGGCGGAAAGATCACGAGCAGCGACATATACAGCGCCCATTCGATCGTCTCCTGCTGCCCGCCTCTCCCAACGAGATGAATCGCGACCGGTATCAGGTACCAGCCAAGCACTACTCCGATTACGCCCAGGGAGGCCGGCCAGAGAAACTCGAGCGTCTTCCTGGAATCGCGACCGATCAGGGAATCGCCTTTCACGGTTAGCCTGTCACGATCTCGAGTAAGCCGGCGTCAACAAGTCGCTTTGCAGTCTCTGCCACCGTCCCGACATCGGATCCAATTGCGTCGGCGATGTCCGATAGATCGCGTGTCCCATCGGCATAGGCAAGCACGTTGGTCATGGTTCGCGCCTCGAGCCCCGATCCGCGTGTACTGAGGTCCGGATAAAGTCCGCGTTTGCCGAGCTGCGGCTCGCAGAGCACTGTGGCGCGATAGGCCTGTCGTGACTCGAGCGCGCGAAGTGTCTTCTCGTACAGCGCATATGCCCCCGCAAGTCCGGACGGCGTCACCACGTTGAGATCATCCAGCGACGTGTGGTATTCGGGATAACTATTGTAGCGCGTTCGCATCAGCGACACGACGGGAAGATCGACTCCCGGACTGCAATACTGCCTCTCATCGCTGCCGCGGTCGAGATACGAGTATTCGACGTAATCCGGAGCGTGCCCGGCGATCACGCGCTTCGCAACGCGATCGGCGAGAGTGTCTCCATTGCGCGAGTGTAGAAACGAATACGCGCGGTCATCGCCGACACATGAAAGAACGAATCCGGCAATCGTGTTCCGCTTCATCGTCTCGAGATTGCGACTCAGGTAGATGATCGACCCGATTGTTTCGGGGACAAACACGAACCTGTATGTGTAACGGCGGTCAGCCCAGGTCCTGACCAGTCGCGCGAGCGCCGTAGTCACCACGGGTCCCGACAGCTCGTTGTTCGCCATCGACGGATGACAGATGTACGTCGAGAGAAGAATCTCCTTCTCTTCCCGTCCCCGGAGAATCACTTCGCCGTACGTCAGCGATCCGGGAGCGAGGGTCGCATCGACCACGACATGGTATTGGCCGGGCTCGAGCGCGTCGCGCTGCTCCTGCGTGAGACAGAAGCCCCAGCGGCGCTTGTAGTACGATGTCACATACGGAATCGCAGTCGGCTGATTCGGCAGCGAATACAGGTGCGGCTGAAGCTCGTCCAGCGCCATCCACGCGTCGACGGGCTCTGAATAACCGACGAGATGGAGATTGTTGTTCGCGAAATCGACGACACGCTTTCCGCTTTCGTGCTCGATCCATGCTGCGCGCGGATTCCACTCATCAGGCACCGTCCAGTCGAACGCTTTGGTTCCACTTGGCACCTCATGAATCACTAACTCGGGAACAAGATTCTTCAGATACGCGAGAGTCTGTCGAACTCCATTGCCTGTCAGGCTGCGGCAGACCGGAAAGAGATCCGTTGCCCAGCGATGCATCTCGATACCGGCATCTTCAGCTGAAGGGGCGCTCGTGACCATGAGGTTCATGCGGAAGGAGGCTCGGGCGCTTCGAAATCACCTATCGTGAATCTCCGGCCAATTTCCTCGTGCGCAAGACGAACCCACCTCTGAGTCTTCTCGTCGAGCAGTGAAAACGGATCATGCTTCATTGCGCGAACCCAGTGCGCAGTCAGCGCGCGCGCCGGTGCAGCGAGGACCTCCGGATGTTCGTCGAGACGAATGCACACGCCCGCTTCGAGCGCTTCGTTCAGCAGCCGAGGCCAGTCATAATCGAGACCTGATCCCAGGGGCCGCACGTGATAGTCGAGATACCCCGGATATTCTTCCCCGTCCGGCATCACGACCACGCCGCGAAAGATCTT
>JADGQR010000190.1 GCA_017881685.1 Gemmatimonadaceae bacterium | reverse complement strand
GCTCAGGAATATCTTGCCAGAGCGGTGAGACGTTCGGAATGCCTGTGCTTTGCCTTCTTCCTCTCGCGACTCCAGTCTGGACTGTGGGATCGGTGCTGAATTTTCTCAGACTTGTTCCGCTCGCGTCCAGAATCTCGAGCGTGACCGGACCGGTCGCGGCCGATTTCAGGTAGTAATCGATCGCCGCTCCGTTCGGTGCATTTGGCGCCTGCGGCTCATCCTTCTGAACCGGCGTTCCGTTGTCGCCACTTGCCATGTAGTTGATTGCATCAGCGGGCTTGAACAGCCAGACGTCAGACTTCATCACTGACGCATCGAGCTGACGCAGCGGACTGATGTTGTCGATCACCCAGAACCCTCTGCCGTGAGTCGCGATGACGAGATCGTTCAGATAGATCTGCATGTCGCGCATCGAAGTGACCGGAAGATTCTGCTGCAGCGAATTCCACGTGTCACCATCGTCGAGCGAGAAGTACACGCCACGCTCCGTACCGGCGAAGAGCAGACCGCGCCGTTGGGTGTCCTCTTTCACCGTATGCACGTAGACCCCCGCCGGCAGACCCTTGGTGATCTTCTGCCATGTCTTGCCCATGTCACGCGTGCGATAGATGTACGGATCGAAATCCTGAAGCTGGTGCCGGTCCACACTTGCGTATGCCGAGCTGGCGTCGAAGCGGGACGCTTCGAGCATCGTCACTCTGCTCCATGACGTGACAGCAGAAGGAGTCACGTCCTTCCATGTCTTTCCGTCATCGCTCGTTATCTGAATTAGCCCGTCATCAGTGCCGATCCAGATGAGCGGAGCGACGAGCGGCGACGGCGCGATTGTGTAGATGACCCCGCGCTTTGCGTTGCGATCGACCTGCGCAGCCGCGGCCGCGTCGAGATTCGCCGGAATGCCAGGCGCTGGACGCGTGAGATCGGGACTTATCTGCGTCCACGTCTGCGCGCCATCGGTGGTCTTGAACAGGAACTGGTTCGCGTAGTAGAGCGACTTTGGATCGGCCTGCGAGAACACGAGCGGCTGCGTCCAGTCGCTGCGAGCGGCCTCAGGCGACTTCGGCGCAGTCGTGCCGCGTATCGGCGTGTTTGTCTCGAGATCGTAGCGCGTTCCCGTGCCGCCATACACGACACCGGGGTTGAGACGATCGCCCGCTGTGTATCCACTCTCGCCGCCGGGCGCGATTGGCTCCCAGTCCCGCATGGAGATCTCCGCGAACTTTCCGCGGGAGCGAACCGCAACAGCGCCGCTGTCCTGCTGTGCTGCAGTGACCCAGTATGGGAAGCGATAATCGACCGACACGTGATAGAGCTGAGCAGTCGGCTGATTGAGCCACGAGCTCCACGTCACTTTGCGCGGATCGTCGGCCTTCGCATTGTGAGTTATGACCGCGCCCTGATCGCTCGCGACGATCATGATATTCGTGTCGTCGGGACTGATCCACGCCTGATGGTAGTCGTCTCCGCCGGGAGATCCGCGAGGAACGTCCCACGTCTTTCCACCGTCCCGCGATCTATTCACCGCAACATTTGGAACGTAGACGATATCGGCGTTTGTCGGATCGACGGTGACTTTCTCGAAGTACCATCCGCGCCCCCACAGCGCGTTGTCGTTCGACATTCTCGTCCACGTCTCGCCGCCATCATCGGATCGAAAGAATCCGCCCTGGCCCGGAGGGGCGGCCGCACCTGTGCGCACTCCGCCCACTGGCGCTGGCACCGGAGTTCCCTGCGGCAGTTCGACTGTCGGAGGCCCTTCAGGCAAAAGGCAGTCGACAACTGCGTAGACGCGCTTTGGATTCGCGGCCGACAAAGCAATGCCGGTTCGACCGATTCCTTCCTTTGGCAATCCGTTGGTCAGCTGCGTCCACGTGTTGCCGCCATCGGTTGACTTGTAGATGCCTCCGCCCGGCCCGTTCGTCGGCGCGTACGTGAACCACGGTGGCCGCCGCGTGTTCCACAGTCCGGCGTAAACGACCTGCGAGTTCGTCGGATCGATTACAACCTCGACCGCGCCGACGTTCTCGTCCTTGTAGAGAACTTTTTTCCAGCTCCTGCCGCCGTCGGTGGTGCGGAAAACTCCGCGCTCCGGATTCGCCGCATAGAGATGTCCTATTGCGGCGACAAACGCGATGTCGGGGTTCCGTGGATCGACCGCGATCTTTCCGATGTGCTGAGTGTCGTCGAGACCGATGTGTGTCCATGTCTTGCCCGCATCGGTGGATTTGTACATCCCGTTTCCGTAGCCGACGGAATCGCGCAGAGTCGATTCGCCGCTGCCGACGTACACTGTGTCGGGAGATGACGGTGCGACAGCGATCGCTCCGATTGATGCGACTGGCTGTGAATCGAAAACAGGAAACCACACGTGTCCTGCATCGATGGACTTCCACACGCCGCCATTCACCGAGCCGAAGTAGAATTCCGCTGGTCGTCCCGGAACTCCGGTGGCAGCCGCGACTCGTCCGCCGCGGAACGGGCCGAGCAATCGCCAGCGAAGCCCCGAATAGAAGCTGCTCGGATCCGACGCTTCACCGGAAAGCGGCGAAAGCGCAGCGTCTTCTGCCGATGCCGTACTCGGCCACAGCAGATTCTCGAGCGATGGTCCAACGATGGCCATGGCGTATCCAACCCGTCCGGCGCGCAACAGAAAATCTCGGCGATTCGGCATCTATCCTTGCTCAGCGTGGGGTGAGTGACGTAGCAATAATGCAGACTGGTTGCAGGCTCGAACAAGATCGTTTGCTAACGGGAGGGAAATCGCGCAGTTTGAAACAGAGACACGAGGCCCGCCCGATGCAATCCGAGTACTATCACCTTCGTCGTACAGCCATAAAGGATCTCGCAGCGTACTGCGGGTTTCTTCTCGGCTTCCTCGGCGCTGCTCCATTTGCGTGGGAGCAGCTGGCGTCGCAGCTCGACGATGGAAAATTCGCGCGGGGTCTCTGGTACTTTTTTGGAATTGTTACCGCAGCGGGAGTGTTTGCAGGTATCGCCGGTCTCGGAATCGGATTCGTCGTCGGTTTGTCGTGGGAGCAGATACATCGATACCGGCGGAACGAGCACGCGAAGAAGAAAGCCAGACTCGAGGCGGAGAGGAAATTTGCCGAGGCTCAACAGCAGAGAGATCTGCCCGCACAGTCTGTCGTGACTGGCAACGCGGATGATTCCTCACCGCGACTCCGACTCGTTGCTCCAGCTGTACCATTTCCCGATTTGACCGGTCGCCGGGTCTCGTCCGTGAGATTCTCGATTCGCTCAATGGAAATCGATTTCGGCGGTGTAGTGCTGGAAGTTTCGGGGAATCCGATCGTCACTGCGGGATCGAAGCGCTTTCGCTATCCAGAGAGCGGCTCGCGCGACGCACTTTGCTCGCTGGTTGGAACGCGAGTCGAGCGGATGAGATTCACTCAGGGCGATCGAACGGAGATTCGCTTCGACACAGGATGGGAGCTGGCCATCGCGAGAAGCAGTATCGCAGTCGCCTGATTCCTGGTTGTCCGGTCGAAGACATCTCGGCGGCACAGCGGGTGCAAGTCACCGGGTCGAGACCACTGAATCGCCAGCGAGCAGGAGGCACTATGATCCGCAAGCTCAAATCGGGAGAGTACAGGCTCTACTCGAGAAAGAAGAACCCAAAGACCGGCAAGCGTCGCAACCTGGGCACGTTCAAGTCGCGCGCAGCAGCCGAGAAGCACGAAAAGGCAGTGCAGTTCTTCAAGCGGGCCGGCTGAGCCGCTCGAGTCGCTCCAGCCCCCGGCTGACCAGACTCCAGAACCGGCGCTGACGGCCGCGATAACACTCCCCGGTTAACGTGGCGGGCCGTAGGTCGTCTAATCCTAGCTGAGTATTGTGGATGCGCTCGCCTCTCTCAGAGGCGAACGGCACGGCTGTCCTTCTCCTACCGGAACTTCCGATTCATATCAGCGAGTTGGTCGGACGAGCGTATCTGACTCGAGGAGCGTTGCTCTGGGCAGGCACCCGGGTGCTTGCCGGGATCGTTTTGCTATCCGCGAGCGGGAATCCGGTACGCCTCCATCCCGCAATGGCGGCGAGCCTCGTCGTGGTCGTTTTCATCCTGAGCTACCTCGACCTTAAGCGGCGCCGCGAGACTACGCTCCTGCACGATCTCGGCATTCCGGCGATGCTCGTCGTGGCAATCGCGACGATTCCCGCCGCGTTCGCAGAGTCGGCGATTGGTCTGGCAGGACGGCTCGTCAGATGAGCGCGATTCTCATCGTCGATTCGGTCGTTAAGGCCAGCGACGGGAATTCGATTCTCGCGGGTGCATCGCTTCGGGCAGTTCCTGGTGAGCTTCGGGCGCTCATTGGCGCCAGGGGATCCGGAAAATCGACGCTCCTCAAGATCGCAGCTGGCCTCATTCCTCCGGATGTCGGCTCAGTTCAGTTCGCAGGCCGCCCGTACAAGAACATGTTTCACAAAGACATTGCGGGGCTCGGGCTTTTCTTTGTGCCTGATGAGGATCTGTTCTCGAACGCTTGGTCAGTTCGCACTCAGCTCGAGATGATTCGCGAGCAGTTCAATGGTGGCGATCCCGATCAGGCGATCGCGGCGGTTGGATTGAGTGATGAGGTCAAGAAGAAGCCAGATCAGTTGTCGCGTGCTGAAAGGCGTCGGGCCGAAGTCGCCGCTGCCATCGTTCGCCGTCCGCGATGTGTTCTGGTCGACGAGCCGTTTCGTGGACTCGCGAGAGACGATGCGGCCGATCTCACTCGGCTGCTTCGTGGACTTGCGGCCAGCGGAGTCGCGGTTGTCGTGAGCGGAAGTGAGATGCCGGACCTCTTTGCAGAGGCAGACCGGGTAACATGGTTCACAGGCGGGCGGACGCAGGAATTGGGTCCGCCAAGCGCCGCGATACGATCGCCGCAATTCCGGCTTGAGTGCATGGGTTCCTATTCCGCACCGGTTTCCCGGGTTGCAGTTTCAGGTCGCCGCTGAGGCAACTCTTCGAGGGAGGTCTGGTGATCACACGACGCATCCTGCTCGCGATTGCGCTTGTTGTCTGCGCCGGTTCGCTTCGAGCGCAGGACACCCATGTGAAGATGGATATGGGCGCCCTCGCAAAAACCGGCGAGCAGCTTTTCAATCCGGCGTCATTCGCACTGAGCCACAGGAAAGAACTCTCTCTGACTGATCAGCAGGTGGCGGCGCTCGACAGCATTGCTGCGATGCCGCATCAGAATCTGATGGAGATGGCGCACCTGTCAGCAGAAGAAACCGCATTGAACCTCATGCTCTTCGATTCCTCGGTTCCTCTCGATGAAGACGTGATCAGGAAAGGCGTGCAGGCCCGCGTGGCGCGTGAAACCGAGTCAGCCCTCGCTCGCGCGCGAGCGGATCGAAAAGTGAATGCCGTGCTGACTCCGTTTCAGCGGATCGCGTTCAGGAATATGCGATTTTCTTCGATGGCCGACATCTTCACAAAGGCGTCATCGGTTAGCCACTAGGGGGGACAGGCTGGACTCGACAGTGTCCGGAATGCGATGTTACGGGCACAATGAGTCAGGACACATGGACTGCCGTCGATAACTACATCGACGATGAGCTTGGACTGAACGATCCGATTCTCGATGCCGCAATCGCCGCCAATGCTGCCGGTGGATTGCCGGCAATCGACGTAACAGCGAGCCAGGGAAAACTGCTTCAGCTTCTCGCGCGACTCGCGGGCGCAAAGCGAATCCTGGAAATTGGCACACTCGGCGGATACAGCACAATCTGGATGGCGCGTGCTCTGCCTTTTGACGGTCGCCTCATCACTCTCGAATTCGAGCCGAAGCATGCGGCGGTCGCTGTATCGAACATCGAGCATGCGGGACTTTCGCATCTGGTTGAGGTTCGCGTCGGCGCTGCACTAGCCTCGTTACCGGTGATCGAGTCCGAAAACGCGGGACCGTTCGATTTCTTTTTCATCGATGCCGACAAGGTCAACAACCCGGTGTATCTCGATTGGGCGATCAGGCTCTCGCGGCGCGGAAGCATAATCGTCGTCGACAACGTCGTTCGTGAAGGCGGACTTGCCGACGCGACGACCGATGATGCCGCGATCCGTGCATCGAGAAAAGTTGTCGAGCTCATAGCGTCCGATCCTCGCGTCGACGGCACCGTGATACAGACGGTTGGCACAAAGGGTTACGACGGGTTCGCCATCGCCATCGTCGTGTGACGCGTTACTTCTGCTTTCTTCGGGCGATCAACGTCGGCGGACACACTGTCACGATGCAGAATCTCAAGCAGCTCTTCGAGTCGATTGGTTTCGCGAACGTCGAGACATTCATCGCCAGCGGCAACGTGATCTTCGAGTCGAAGCTCAGCCCTCGTGCAGCTGAGAAACTCATCTTCAACAGCTTGAACAAAGCGCTCGGCTACGAAGTTCACGTTTTCTTGCGGACGCGCGAAGAGCTGGTGGCGATCGAAGCACTCAAGCCGGTCCCGTCTGAGAAACTCGACAGTGCTTTGGCGTATCAGGTCGGATTCACAGCAGAGTCATTCGACGAGGAGAGCCGTAAGAGAATCGCGAGCCTTTGCTCGGATCTCGACCATTTGCGCGGCGAAGGAAGGGAAATCTTCTGGTTGATACAGACTCGCATGAGCGACTCGAAAGTGACCAACGCCGCGATCGAAAAATCCGTGGGAGGTTGTGCTACTTTCCGCAACATCAATACGGTGAGACGCCTGCTCGACAAGTATCCGGCGTCGGCTGAGTCTCCGGCCAAAAAGAAATCGACCGGACGTAAACGATCGTGAAGCCGAAGCTGGTGGCCGGTACATGACCGACTGCCGCGACGAATTTCCCGCCTCATGGTTCAGGAAAGCAAAGCTCTCGCCGGGCCATCGCGATCCGTCGCTCAATTATTTCGGAGTCAGGGATGTGAGCCTCTCGATCTTGGCTGTCGCCGGCGCCAGCGGCAGGCGTTGCTGCACTGGGCCTACGACAGCCGATTGATCTGAGTCGCCAGCTAGTTCTCGTAGCCCGGCGCGAATCCGACTCGCACAGCGAACCGAACGAGTGCGGTGACGTCGTGCACTCCGAGTCGCTTCATGAGGGCAGTTCGATGCGATTCGATCGTCTTGATGCTCAAGCCGAGCGTATCAGCGATCACGCGCGTGGTGTTACCGCTCGCGACGAGGCGCAGCACTTCGAGCTGTCTGCGCGAGAGAAGGGTCAGCGGCTTGCGAACTTCGAGCGCCTTCTCAATAACGTCCTTCAACCGATCGAAGTTCTCGCGCATGATGAGATTCTCCGCGCCCGCGCGGAGTGCGCTCACCGCACCGGATTCATCCATCGAGTCGACAACCAGAATCAGCGGCGCAGCCGGGCAGAGCTCCTGCGATATTCTCACATAGTTGAGAGCCGCTACTTCGTTATTGGCCGGCACGACGATTACGTCGGGCTCTGTCCTGAGGAGAGCGGCGGCAAACGAGTCGGAGCTGCCTGCCTGCTCCTGGAGGAGTGTGACGTCATCAGCGCCAAACTCTGGCGGAGTTGTCACTTCGTCGCGATTGTCGAGGTACAGAACGCGAACCGCCTGCTTTTTTGTCAACTGTATGCGTGCTGTCATTTGATCTCTTATCTGGGCTGGGACCATCAGTATGTACGACCGTTTATGTACACTATCGGCGCATGACTTCCCTGAACCATCGGGACAAACCCCTAGGGCTCATCAAATTTCGCCTTGTAACTCTATAGACGGGCTAACATGACGCCCATGGCGACTGTAATCGACGTTATGGGGGTGTTGCCCCATCGGTACCCATTTCTCCTCCTGGACAAGCTGGAGGTCAAGGAGCGTGCGCGGGTAGCAGTTGGGACCAAGCGCGTGACCGGGAGCGAATGGTTTGCGTCGGCTGCGGGCTCTCACCTCATCACGATGCCGCATCTCCTTGTCGTAGAGGCGCTGGCGCAAACGAGCGCGGCAATTCTCGCTGATCTCCTCGAGAATGCCAGCGGAACGATTGGTTACTTCGCTGCAATTCGCCGCGTTCGCTGCAGAGAAACCGCGAACGTGGGCGATGTCATAACGCTTACGGTCGAGCTTGAATCGTTCAGGCGAGGTATCGCGCAGCTGAAGGGAGTGGCGTCGATCGAGGGCCGAACTTGCGTGACAGCTGAATTCACGACCGTCGTTCGGCCCCGCGACTAGAAGCTTCCCTTGAAGAGCGATGATCTCGGATATGAGTTTCATCTGTGTTATCTCCCGCTTTGGCGTGCGCGGCGAATCGTCTCGCGCAGACGCGAGACTTCGGCGTCGTCGAGATCGACGTCGGCAATGCGAAGAAGAGCAGCGACCGCCTGCTCGGGTGAGCCGGCGAAGTAGGTTCGAACGACGTGCGCGAGCATGTCGTCGCGTGCGCTTTCGGTGGATTCCGCGGGGAAGTACACATACCGCGGACCATCTTCCTTGTGATTGATGAGCTTCTTTTCGCCAAGAATTCGCAGGACCGAGCGAACGGCGGAGTACGTTGGCGGATCGGGCAAGTCAGCCATGATCTCGGCCACGGTTGCAACGCCGCGCCGGTGAAGGATGTCCATGACCTGTCGCTCTCGACGCGAGAGTGCGGTTGTTTCGGTCGGGTTTGTCATCTCGATTGCTGTCATGAGAGTACGGTTGGGCACGCTCCGGCCCGATGCCGGCTGTCATGCTGAAAAATCAACCGTGCTGAATTTTCAACAGGGCGCTTCTTTTGTCAAGAGCCCATTTTGATCGACCCTCAAAATGCCAACGAATTCGCACCTTCCCGACCTGAGAATCCACTTGAAACGGCGCGCCGACGGATCCGCAGCCATCACGTGCGAGCGCGAGGACGGAAGCGTCACGTGGCAGCGACAGGAAGGCACCATCGGGCTCGTTTTTCCGGCGCACGACCTCACCCACTACTCGGTCGAGACGGCTCTGGGTTTCACTCAGGGATTTTTCGGGCTCGTGGCTGACGGGTGGGACATCTCCGACTTCGCGAAGCCGTGGCCGCGCGGTCCAATTCCAAACGAGGCGCGGGAAGTCGAGCTCCTCGTTGGGCTCCTGGACATGCAGCGGCGAATGATGGCCGACTGGAATGCAGAAGAGCTGCTCCAGCAGGGTCGCCTTTATGTGGAAGGACGCGGCAACGGAGCAACTCTCCCTGGTCTCACCGATGAAAAGCTCGAAAAAATCAAACGACTTCGCACCGATGTGTTCGCGAAGTGGGCCGCAATCGAACCTGGAGAAACTCTCGAGCTGCTCTTTCAGCGCGGCGTCACTCGCTCGTCTGCGGACTGATTCGAGATTCGATTCGCCGGTCGGGAACCAGCCACATCGCCGCGACGAAAACGAAAATCGCATCCGAAAACAGCGGATTGACGAACGCAAGACCGAGCGCGACAGCGTAGAGCGCAGCCGAGAGAATCCCCTTTGCGTCCCGGCCGATGGCGCGGGCAAGCTGCGAGTCTGGCTCTTGCGCGATGATGCACTGCTGGAGAACGAAGTAGGCAACGCCGGCAAAGAACAGGATCGCTGCATAAACCGCAGTCGGTACGGGCCGGTTGTGCTGGAGGTAGACGAAGCTCATGACATATGTGAGCAGGTGAGGGAAAACCTGCCTCAACGCATCGAAGTCGCCTCCCTCGGGAACTCTCAGCTCGAGGACCATGATGGTGATGAGGATCGCTATCACTCCATCGCTGAAAGCCTCGAGCCGATTCTTTCCCATCAATCGATCGGCTTGAGATTCGCGACGATCGACTCGCGATGAGCTTCGAGGAACGGCGGAAGCGCGACTCTCTCGCCGAGTGTCGCCTTGTCTTCATCGACGGAGAATCCGGGTCCGTCGGTCGCGATCTCGAAAAGGATTCCGCCCGGCTCGCGAAAATACAGACTGCGGAAGTAGAAGCGATCTATCTCACCGCTGTTTGGAACGCCCATCGAGTTGAGTCTCTCGTACCATTCGTGGTATTCGTTCTCTGTCGGCGTCCTGAACGCGACGTGATGAACTCCACCAGCGCCGAGCCGAGCCCGGCCAAGCGTTGGTTGAACCGCAACGTGCAGCTCTGCATGCGGTCCGTTGCCATCCATTTTGTAAACGTGAACCGTGTGCGGCGCGTCGCTCGAGGTTTCGTACTCTCTTACGTGTTCCATTTCCATCACACGCGTCAGCACGACATCGGTGCGCTCCAGTGACGGGACGCTCATCACAACCGGACCGAGGCCTCTGATCTGATATTCCGCGGGCACGGGACTCTCTTTCCACGGCGTCGGCTCATCGCCCAGTCCGGCGTCATCTATCAGACAGAGCCGCTGGCCTTCTCCGTCGTCGAAATCGAGCGTTAGCCGCCCGTCTCTTTCGTTGATGCCTCCGTGCGCGACATCGAGAGAGCTGAGTCGCTCTGACCACCATTCGAGAGCGTTTCGGCCATTCACTCGAAGCGATGTGCGGATGATGCTATTGGTGCCGCGCTGCTCGCGCGGCATGTTCCAGTCGAAGAACGTGAGATCCGTTCCAGGGGTTCCGATCCCGTCTGCGTAGAAAAGGTGATAGGCGCTGACGTCGTCCTGATTCACGCTGCGCTTCACGAGTCGCATTCCCATTTTGCGAGTGTAGAATCGCAGGTTCTCGCGAATGCTTGCCGAAACTGCTGTCAGGTGATGAATACCGTGAAGCTGCATTAGATCCTCGAGTTCTGAGCGTTACTGAACGATGAAGGATATTGCGAGTGCCACCGGTGGCACCAGATTGATCCCCGGAGGGACTCATTTGAATACACCTTCAATGGAACATCGCGAGGCCACTCTCCGCAGGTCAGGAGATGTCGACCTTTTCGTCCAGACGTGGCAGCCAACTGGCGCAATTCGCGGCGTCGTGGCGCTCGTCCACGGTATCGGCGAACACTCTGGCCGCTACGGATATCTTGTCGAGCGGCTAGTCGGGGCCGGCTTCGCTGTGGTAGCTCTCGACAACCGCGGTCATGGACGGTCCGGTGGTGTTCACGGGCACATCGATTCGTGGAGTGAGTATCGCGAAGACGTCCACGCGTTTCTCAACTATGTCTCCGCCCACTTCATGCGATTGCCGCTGTTCCTTTACGGGCACAGCCTTGGCGGCCTCATCGTGACTGACTATGTGCTGTTCCATCCGGACGGTCTCGATGGCTTGATTGTCAGCGGCCATCCCCTGCGTCCAACCGGCTCAGCGAAACCGATTCTGGTTCTGCTCGCGCGAATTCTTTCGAAATACAAGCCGACGATCTCGTTTTCGCTTGGTCTTGACGACAACACGCTCTCGCGAGACCCGGAGGTTGTGAGAGCGTACAAGGAAGACCCGCTGGTTCATCGCCGCGTCAGCGCGAGATGGGGGACGGAAACTCTCGCGACGATCGATCGGGTGAGAGCGCGGGCCGGTGAAATCAGGTTGCCGCTTCTGATTCTTCACGGCGGGGCCGACCGCATCAATTCCGTTGACGGAAGCAGGGAGCTGTTCGGTCTCGCATCCAGTCCTGACAAGCAGATCCGCATTTATCCCGGCGGTTATCACGAGCCGCACAACGACCTCGACCGCGAGCTTGTGGCGACCGATGTCATTGAATGGCTCATTGACCACGCGAATGGACATTGAGATCCGCGCGATGCGCACTGCCGACTGGCTCAGCGGTGAGCGCCATATACGCCGAAGGAATTGCGACAGGACAGGCGACATTTCAAACAGATGTGCCTGAGTGGGAGCAATGGGACAAATCCCACCTTCAGCAATGTCGTCTGGTCGCAATTGCAAACGACAGCGTTGTGGCCTGGGCGGCGATCAGTCCGGTTTCATCGCGCGCGGTGTACGCCGGAGTCGTCGAAGTGAGCGTGTATGTATCGTCAGGCAGTCGCGGTCGGGGCATCGGAAGACAAATTCTTACAAGCTTGATCACGGAAACCGAAGCCGATGGACGCTGGACTCTTCAGGCCGGAATTTTTCCTGAAAATGAAGCAAGCGTGGCGCTTCATGTTGGGTGCGGGTTCAGAATCGTCGGAGTCCGGCGTCGCATTGGGCGCCACAACGGCGGTTGGCGAGATGCCCTGTTCCTTGAGCGCCGAAGCAGCGTCATCGGTGTATGACGTGCTTCCCCAACGACCAGCCTGTACGCTCATTAGATTTTTCAGGTCGAGTCGAGCAACCACCGCCAGGAGTGCAAATGTCCGTCAGATATGTCGTCGCAGCCATAATCGCCGTAACTGCGACCGCCGCTTTGTCGTCGCGTTCTTCAGCTCAGGCAACTCCGCCTGCTCCAACCGGCGCTCCTGCCGCGGCGCCAGCAGCTCCTCCGCCACCAGCGACCATCGACATCGGTCGCCCCGCACCGAATTTCACCCTGGCGTGGGCAGACAGCGTTGGTCCGCGTAAAACGCCGATCACTCTCAGCAGCCTCAAAGGCAAGGTTGTCGTGCTCGCGTTCTATCCGGGAGATCGCACTTCAGGCTGCACGGCCGAGCTCTCGAAGTTCCGCGACGAGTACGCAAAGATGTTCGGGTCAAACACTGTGGTTATTCCGATCTCGGTCGACAGCATCGCGAGTCATGCTTCGTGGGCGCAGGAAATGAAGTTCCCCTTCGCGCTTGCATCCGACCCGCAGCTTTCTGTCGCCGATCAGTACGGCTCGCACAACCCCACGCGCAGCTTCGCGAGCAGAACCGTGTTCGTCATCGGCAAGGACGGAACGATTCTGTGGCGTAATCTCAGGTTCGGCGCGCTGAATGAAGGCGCTTACACCGAACTTGCGGCCGAGGTTGCCAAGGCCCAATAGACCCTCGCTGCGGCTGATCGCCGGCGGCATTGCCGCCGGCGTGCTTGCAGGAGTTGAAAGGCCTCGGTAACGTGCGTAATGCACTCAACGGATCGCGCCCGCCGTCATTTCTCCTCCGACAACTGGTCGGGTGTTCACCCGGAGGTTCTGGCTGCGCTGGCAAAGGTTAACTCCGGCCACGTCCCGTCGTACGGACACGACACATACACAGCTTCGACAATTGCCCGATTGCGCGAGCACTTCGGCGATCGCGCTGAAATATTTTTCGTCTTCAGCGGCACCGGGGCGAACGTGCTCGGCCTGCAAACACTGGCTCTGCCGTTCAACACGGTCATATGCGCTGAGACGGCGCACATCTACACGTCGGAATGCGGCGCCGCCGAAAAGCACGTTGGCTGCAAGCTCTCGCCTGTTCCGACGCGTGACGGAAAAATCGATCGCGATGGCATCGCGAAACACCTTCACGATTTCGGCAACGACCACCACGTCCAGCCGAGCGCAGTTTCCATTTCTCAGGCGACCGAATACGGAACGGTGTATTCGCCGGACGAGATTCGAATCATCTCCGGGTTCGCTCACGAGCATGGGTTGAAGCTTCACATGGACGGCGCGCGCCTCGCGAACGCCGCTGCGAACCTTGGCGTCTCGCTTCGGGAGATATCGGGAGACGCCGGGGTTGACGTTCTCTCATTCGGTGGAACGAAGAATGGAATGATCGCCGGTGAGGCAGTCGTCTTCTTCGATCCCGAGCTCGCGACAAACTTCCCGTACCGTCGAATGCAGGGAATGCAGCTGTCGTCGAAGATGCGCTTCATCGCTGCACAGTTCGACGCGCTGCTCGATAACGATCTGTGGCTGAAGAGTGCGAGTCATGCCAACCGGATGGCATCGAAGCTCGCGGCCGGACTGGATTCGATCGCCGGCATCCAGCTCACTCAGCAAGTTCAGGCGAACGAGGTCTTCGCAATCCTGCCTAGAGAGCATATCGCGGCCTTACAGGAGCTCTCGTCGTTTCAGGTATGGACCGAAAGCATCTCCGAGGCACGTTTCGTGACATCGTTCGACACGACTGAAGATGATGTCACGACTTTCATCGACAGAGCGCGAGCGATCATTGCAGGCTGACGGGTTTTCTCATGGTTGGGGGGGTATCGATGGATCTGAAGCACGGTAAAGCTCTCGTCACGGGCGGCAGCTCTGGCATCGGATACGCGACAGCACAGCTGCTGCGCGACAAAGGTGCAGACGTCGCGATCTGCGGCCGAAAGGCCGACGCCGTCGAACAAGCCGCATCAGAGCTCGGCGCGATTGGAATTGTCGCTGATGTGTCGCACGAGGACGACGTAGTGCGAATGGTGCAGCGAGTGATAAGCGAGCTTGGTGGCTACAACATCCTCATCAACAACGCCGGCTTCGGAAGCTGGGCTCCACTCGTCGATACCAAGGCCGATGATTTTCGGCGCGTATGGGAGACCAACGTGTTCGGCGCGATGCTGGTCGCGCGCGAATCAGCCCGCCATTTCGTGAAACAGAATACGGGCAATATCATCAACATCGCTTCAACTTCAGGAAAGCGTGGCAGCGCAGGTGGAAGCATCTACGCGTCGACAAAGTTCGCGGTCAATGGCCTGACCGAGAGTTGGCGCGCCGAGCTCAGGAAGAACAACATCCGCGTAATGCAGGTCAATCCGAGCGAGGTTCAAACGAACTTCTTTGTTCGGGCGGGAAACGCTCGCCCAGCAAATCCGAGCAAGCTGGAAGGGGCGGACATCGCGTGCATCATCTGCGATATGCTCGAGATGCACGACCGCGCGATGGTTACCGAAGCTACGGTTTTCGCGACGAACCCAATCGACTGACTACGAGTCGAGCCGTCATGTCAGCGCGAAGCGAAGCCGGGCGGCTGACGAGACGATCTCCGCAGCTCCTGCGATGCCGAGCGTTTCGGTATTGACCGACAGGTCGTAGCAGGAGGGATCGCGCCAGTCCCGATTCCAATGGCGACGAACCCAATGCTCGCGACGCGCATTGGTATCGTCGACGAGCTTCGCTGCTTCAGCTTCGCTCAATCTGTCACGTGTCATCGCACGGCTTATCAGCGCCGATCGCGGCGCATGACAGAACACGTGAAGAGCATCACTTCGCTCGGCCAGCATCGACTGTGCTCCGCGACCGACTATGACGAGCGGTCCGCGAGCGATCGCTTCTTCCACGATGTGACGAGTGACCTCGATCAGCTGCTCATCTGTTGGAGGACGTTTCCCCTGACCGATGCCGGCGGCCCAGTCCTGTGAGCCGAGGGCCATGGTTTCAACCAGTCGCTCGACGAGGGAGGGCGTTCGCTCTTCACGCGCCGCAACCTCGTCCCGCGTAACGCCGAGCCTCGACGCGACGGCGTCGACGACAGTGTTGTCGAGCAGTGACCAGCCAAGTGAGTGCGCAACTCGCGCCGCAACCTCCGATCCGCCCGACCCGTAGAGACGAGAGACCGTTACGATCGCCATTTATTCCTGGTATGGACGGCGGCGCTTCTCATCGTGCGAGCGAGCGTAAAGCCCGGCATCGCTTCGCGAGATCTTGCGGCGCGCGACGAGAGACTCGAGAACCAGCTCACAGGCAGCGGCGACCAGTGGCTTGTCCCGCTTGTCGGCCAGGGCAGTCATCTCGACGATTCCAAGCAGTCCCGGGACGGACTTGAATCCGTCGACTACGGCGTCGGCGGAGACATCGTCGTTCACCTGAAGAGCGCCGCCGGCATCGAACCACATGATGATGTCGTCGGCATTCACACCGCCCGTTCTTTCCTGGAATGTTGCGTCGGCAGCTCTTCGAATGAGCTCGCGGGCAATGTTGTGGCCGCCAACCAGCTCACCTTCGTACTCCAGCTCGATCTTTCCCGTTATTGCCGGGAGAGCGGCGTAGATGTCGCCAATTCTCGGCACGATTTCTGATTCGCCTGTACCAAGCGAGCGTCGTTCGGCGTTGGATACAATGTTCTCCATGACTGTGATCGGCATGCGCTGTGAAACGCCCGAGCGCTTGTCGATGCGCTTGTCTTCGCGTGCTTCGAACGCGATTCGCTCCACGACTTCGGCGATGAAATCCGGGACGCGAACCGGCTTCACTCCCCGATCGGTCCACGCTTCCTGCTCGGTGATTGCCATGCCGGTCGATACGTCTTCCGGGTAGTGCGTCTGGATCTCGCTGCCGATGCGATCTTTCAGCGGAGTGATGATTTTTCCGCGTGCCGTGTAATCCTCGGGATTCGCAGTGAAGCAAAGCAGAACGTCGAGCGGGAGCCTGATCGGGTAGCCTTTGATCTGGACGTCGCCTTCCTGCATGATGTTGAACAGACTCACCTGTACCTTGCCGGCGAGGTCTGGCAGCTCGTTGAGCGCAAATATTCCGCGATTGGCACGCGGGAGCATTCCGTAATGGATCGTCAGCTCATCGGAGAGAACGTGTCCGCCGCGCGCAGCCTTGATGGGATCGACATCGCCAATGATGTCGGCGACCGTCACATCGGGAGTTGCGAGCTTTTCGATGAACCGGCTGTCCCTTTCGATCCACGAAATGGGTGTCGCGTCGCCGCACTCGTTGAGAATGTTGCGAGCGTATTTCGAGATTGGCGCGAACGGATTGTCATTGACTTCGCTGCCGGCGACGATTGGAATCGCGTCGTCGAGCAGGGTCGTCATCGCGCGCAGAATCCTCGATTTTGCCTGTCCGCGCAGGCCCAGCAGTATGAGATTGTGGCGCGAGAGGAGCGCGTTGACGATCTGAGGCATGACCGTGTCCTCGTACCCGACAACCCCCTCGAACAGGGGGCCGCCTCGCTCGAGCCGGGCCAGCAGATTGGACCTTAACTCGTCTTTGACAGACCGGAGAGCGATCTCCGGCTGTGCCCATTTGGTGCGCTTCAGGGCGCCCAAAGTTTCCGGGAAATGGGACGACAAAATGACTCCGGAGTGCTGCGTAAAAGGGGAAGACGGTAATCTAGTACCGGGGAATTGCCCCAACTACTCCGCCTCCCCCCAGCCCGGGCCGGGAAAGGTTATCTTTATCTCTCCTTCCCGGGGTGTCTGTTCCTCTTGACACTCATTTCGGATAGGATAACTTTTTCGCCGCGCCATTAACGAGCATCGCGACACGCGTGCACGGACCGGCGTTTAATCACGTTGGCCCCTCTCTATGGAGATTTCCAAATGAAGCGCATCGCACTCGTCGTCGCAGTTCTTGCACTTGCCGCCTGCACAAAGAAGGATGAAGCTCCGGTCGATACCGGCGCAGCAATGGCTCCGGCCCCGGCAGCAGCAGTTGACACCACCATGAAGATGACCGACTCGACGGCAATGAAGGACTCGATAGCGAAGGACTCGGCCATGAAGGCTGATTCCGCCAAGGCCGCAAACGCCAAGGCCGCAAAGAAGAAGTAACCCTTCTTCTGCTGTAAGAAAAAGGCACGACTATCCAGTCGCGCCTTTTTCTATTGCGGCTATCTGCACGGTACATTCGCCGCCATCCCACCTCGCCTGCAGCGTAGTGCCGGGCGCCACTTCGCGACGCACCATCGCGAGCGCTACTCCCCCCTGACGCGGTGACATCGCGACGCTTCTAATGTCGCCAACGACACTTCCGGTATCATCCGTCAGCTCGGCGTTGGTAGGTGGAATCGAAGCGCTGACGAAATGCAGGCGGCGCAGGAAGCGATTCACGTGCCCGCGGAAATGCACGCGTGCCACGGTTTCCTGGCCGGTATAGCATCCCTTGGTGTACGAGATTGCGCCGAGTGCGTCGAGATTCGCTTCCTGAGGAATCGTCGCATCGTTCATGTCGATTCCCCACTCGGGTCGGCCAGCTTCGATTCGCGCGATGTCCCATGACTGCGATGAACCCGGGATCACCCCGTTCGAAAGGAGATTGTCGCGTATCTGCTTTTCGAGTGCTGTCGGAATGAATATCTCGAACCCGTCGGGCTCGATCTCGCTCACCCTGACGATCATCATCCGGCCTGAATCCGACTCGATGGTGATGTGCTGGTACGAGTGGAGCTGCTCGAGTGCAACCTCGTCTGCACCTGTAGCCGTCGCGACAAAGTGTCGGGCTTTTGGTCCGAAAACACCAAGGTCGCGAGTCTCAGCCGACACGTCGCGATACGGAGCTATTCTCGGGTTTACGTACTTCGTGACGATTTCACGCCAGCCCGCCGATGCTCTCGCCGAAGTATCCGTAAGGAGCCCTTCCTGATCGGCAAATATCCTGACGTCAGCGGCGATCTTTCCCTTCGGCGTCAACGCCGCCGCGTACTGCCCGTGGCCGGGAGTAAGGGAAAGAACGTCATTGGTGACTAGGCCGGTGACGAGCTCGGACGCTCTCGCACCTCCAAACCGGATCCGCGTTCTGTCGCTGCGATCTACAAGCAGCGCACCCGAGCGCATCGCCGCATACTCGCTGGCGTCGGACATACCTTCAATTAAACCGGGTGCGCCGGCAATGCCAACTCAAACGACGACGAGATCCCTTCGATCAGTCAGTCGTCGCAGTCACTTGCATGGCGTACGATGCGTCGAGAAGATCAACGGGGTGTACGGCCCGTGCTCTCGATCCCGAACGCAGCAGACCCGCACCGATCTGCATGAGACATCCGGGATTCCCGGTCGCGACGAACGACGCACCCGTGTCGGCGATGTTCTCGAGCTTCGGCGCGAGCACGGCATCGGACGTCTCGGGCTCGATGAGATTGTAGATCCCGGCGCTGCCGCAGCAATTTTCCGAGTCACGCAAGGGTATCAATTCGAGACCCGGGATGGCTGCGAGCACAGCGAGCGGAGGAAGCGTCACACGCTGCGCGTGGATGAGATGACACGGCGCATCGTACGTCACCTTGAGAGGCATGCGACCGCCGGGAACCGGGCCGGCAGCCGCCAGAAGCTCGCTCACATCGCGTACCCTGGCCGAGATCGCTGCAGCGCGGTCATGCCACGCCGGATCGTCCTGCAACAGATGCGCGTACTCCTTCATCATCGCTCCGCAACCAGCCGCATTCACCGCGATGAACTCGGTCGGTGATTTCTCAAAGGCCTCGATGTTTTTTCGCGCGAGCTTTCGAGCGGCCTCGAGATCACCGGCGTGAGCGTGAAGCGCACCACAGCATCCCTGTCCGGGAACGCTGCAAACCTCGTAGCCGTTCTTCGTGAGCACTCGCTCGGTCGCTCTGTTGGTCTCGGTGAAGAGTCCTTCCATCACGCAGCCGAGTAGCACCGCTGTCGTCCCATGTTCGCCGTTGCCATGAGCCACATACATGTCGCGCTCGAGTGGCGCGCTGGCTGATGCGAGCATCGCCATCCCGAATCCGGCGCGGCCGGTCACGCGCGACATGATTGTTGGAATCGGAGTCGCCGCGAGCAGTCTCGATCCGAACATCGCAAGCTTCAACAATGTCGGGCGTGCAAAGACGAAGAGAATCAGGCGCGCGATGAGCGGCGGAAGCTCGGCCTCGCGCAGCGTCGCGCGCGTCGCCTCGAGCAGCTGACCGTAAGGAACTCCAGAAGGACAAGCGGTCTCACACGCGCGGCATCCGAGACAGCGATCGATGTGCGTCCGCACCGCTGAATCATTGGGTGTGACAGTTCCTTCCAGCAGCGACCGCATGAGAAAGATGCGCCCGCGCGGACTTTCATTTTCGTCTTCGAGAGTCAGATACGTCGGACACGCCTGAAGACAGAATCCGCAGTGAACGCACGCGTTGATGCCAGGCAACGCTGCGGCGAGCGGTGTGCCCTGAAGCGCACAGGCAGGGCCGGCATCGGCAGGAGTGGGAGAATCTTCCTCGACTGAAAATGTCGCGACACTCATTTTCCTATCTGCCAAGGATGCCGGGGTTCAGAATGTTCCGGGGATCGAACGCGCGCTTGATGCGCTGCGAAACCTTGTCGCCTACGACTGTCGGCGAGATAAGCGGCCAAAGCTCACGCGGCATTCTCTCGCAGACGATTGTCGTGTTTAGGCACGCCTCGGTCACAGCATGAGCCCCTTCAAACCCCGCTGACGGCGGAAGGATACAGCGAGCTATGCCAAGTCCCGGAGTCGCATGCATCCTTGCTCCGGGAATTTGTTCGATGGCTTTCTCCAGCGTTGTCCACAAATCGCTGATTCGCGCGGGAAGCGCAGATACACGCAGCACGATGTTCGGCGTCGGATGATCGTATGGATGGCTCCCGGCTGGAATGTCGTCCACAACGCGGAGACGCCGCCATACCTCAGGGAAAATCTCGGTCATTCCGCCGAGTGCCGCGATCGAGTCCATTTGCGCAGCAACTGCCGCGCGGTTTCCTCCAAGCGCGACGAGAAGAGTCTTGTTGCACGGCAAACCAGTGAGGCCTGCGACCTCCGTATCTACGAGCTCGACTGCGAGCGGGCTCGATGGCAGCGACAACAGTGACTTTATCCGATGGGCGAGTGCGGGTTGTCCGTCAGGAACCGTGAGCGCGAGACTGACCGGAAGGGGAGGGCGCGAGTAAAGCCTCAGCGTCACTTCCGTAATCGCGCCGATTGTACCCCACGAACCAGTCACGAGCCTCACGAGGTCAAAACCAGCAACGTTCTTTACGACGCGCCCGCCACCGCGAACGACCTTTCCGTCGCCGGTGACGAACTCGACGCCAAGAACCAAATCGCGCGCTCTTCCAAAGGAATGTGCGAGGGGTCCGAATGATCCACTCGCGATCGTCGCGCCGATCGTTCCATCCTCGCTTCCATGTGGATCGAGCGGAAACCATTGGCCATGTTCTGCCGTCAACCGTTCGATTTCACGGAGCGTCGCTCCCGCGCTCACCGTAATAGTGAGATCTCCGGGGACGTAATCGATCACCCCGCTATGCTCGGCGAGAGAGAGGTTATTCTCCGCGGTTACGGGACGGCCGGCATCCAGCCAATTCGAGCCGCCGGATATTCTGAGCGGCGCTGCCTGCTCGAAGGAATTCCTGATGACGTCGCGAACTGCCTGCGCGGCGACGGAAGGTTCTGACGCAAGCGTGGCACTCGCTGTCATGTCGATGCGGCTCCAGCGAGCTCGCCGTGCTCTTCTGAAGATCGTCCCGCGGGAGTCGCTCTCCACTCCTGGCAGGAGTGAATCGGCACGACTTTCCCCGGATTCGACCGATGGTCTGGATCGAACACTTCGCGCAGCTTGCACATCGCGTTAAGCGATTCGGGAGAAAAGATGAGCTCGATATAGCCGATCTTGTCGAGGCCAACGCCGTGCTCCCCTGTGATGCTCCCGCCCGCATCGACACACGCGCGCATTATCTCGCCCATCGACAAGTGCACGCGGGCGGCTTCGTCCGGATCGTCTGCGTTGTACGGAATGTTGGGGTGAAGATTCCCGTCGCCTGCGTGGAAGACGTTGCACACTGTCACGCGATGTTCCGCAGCGATTCTTGAAATCCTGGCCAGGACTTCCGCGAGCTTTGTGCGCGGGATTACTGCGTCCTGAACGACGAGATGCGGCGCCATTCGTCCCATCGCGCCGAACGCTTTCTTTCTGCCTTGCCACAGTCGGGTTCGCTCCGCGTCATTCTGTGCGACCTTCACCGTCCGTGCGCCACCCGATATGCAGATTTCGCGAATTGCATCGCGATCGGCGTTGACGCCGGCTTCGGTGCCGTCGACTTCGATCAGAAGAACCGCGGCAGCGTCCGCGGGATAGCCGGCAGCATACACTGAAGATTCGACGACCTTGATCGTCGGACTGTCCATGAACTCCAGCGCTGCCGGAACGATTCCCGACGCGATAATCGCCGACGTGACACGTGCTGCGTCGTCAACCGAAACAAAATCCGCGAGCATCGTTCGAAGCGCCGCGGGCTTCCTGGTGAGTCGCACCGTCACGTCAAGTGCCACTCCGAAACATCCTTCGGATCCGACGAACGCGCCTCGCAGATCGTATCCGTCGATTTCGCCTTCGGGATTGCCGAGGACGACAATCTCTCCATCAGGCAGAATCGCTGTGATCGCGATCACGTGATTCAGCGTCACTCCGTATTTCAGGCAGTGAGGGCCGCCGGCATTTTCCGCGATGTTGCCGCCGATCGTGCAGGCAGCTTCGCTCGAAGGGTCGGGCGCGTACAGCAAGCCGAGCGGTGCGACAGTCCGGTTCAGCGAGAGATTGACGACGCCCGGCTCGACCACGGCGCGGAGATTTTCGTGGTCGATCGAAAGAACGCGCTTGAGGCGATGAAGGCCTAACAGCACCACGTCGTCGGCGAGAGCTCCGCCCGACAGGCCCGTTCCCGCGCCCCTCGGCACAAATGACGTTCCGGACGCGGCCAATGCGCGAACCACCGCGACAGTTTCTTCGCGGCTTCCCGGAAATACAGCGAGACGTGGCTTGCGGCGATAACCCGGCAGCCCGTCGGAGTTGTAGACGAGGAGGTCGCTTTCGCGCTCCAGGACGAAGCGCGCGCCGACTATTTCAACAAGTTTTTCGGCGAGTGCCGTGTCGCTCATACCGCGTTACTTGGGAGGTGAAGCATCTCCAGCCCGGCGGCTCGTTTCACCGCCCACGAGTAGGAGTATATCCCTCTTTAGCTCATACTCCAGCGGCAGCTCCATGTTTTGAGCTTCTCCATCGAACGAAACCGTGGTTCGCGATTTTTTCATTGAGATCTTGCAGCGCTCGACGATGAATGCCTCGAGCTCCGGTGCCCGCGATGCATCGCCAACACCCCGCGAGAATGCGTCGAGCGCGAGAAAGAAGAGCCGTGCCCGCCGGCGTCCTTTCACCACCATCACATGCAATCCGCGCTTTCCACCCTTCACCCTTCCGCCGAGTGTCGGGACCTTCAGCTCGCGCTCACCGACCGCGACGAACACAAGCGGTGTGCGGTAGATCTGCTTCCTGCCATCCACGTCCAGCTCTACTGCTGCCGTAGGCATTGTGAAAAACGTCCAGATACCGGCGATGAAAGTCGCGATCTTGTACCCGAATTTCGATTCGAGGCTATCGCGGTGTTTCATGAATCTCACGTATGCGCCGATCGAGCTCGTGCCATGAAACAGAGCGTCTCCAACACGACCGACGTCGACCGGTCCAATTGCAGCGCCAGCCGCGACGCGTGCCGCTTCGTCCAGATCGGACGGCAGCTCGTGATCCTTGGCGAAGTGATTCAAAGTGCCGGAAGGAAGAACAGCGAGCTCGACTCCGGTGCCGGCAACCGCCTCGACAGCGGTTCGGATCGTACCGTCTCCGCCGGCGATCAGAATCCGCTTCGGACCCTTTTTCACTTCTTCGGAGATCGCGACCTTCAGCTTGTCGGGCTGAACTTCATGAACGTCGAAAGGGCCCGTGGCTAATGCCTTGCGGGCCCCATCTGCGGTACCTGACTCCGGGTTGACGAACGCCGGAATGCGCTGAGCGTCCGCCATTTCTTTCAGATCCTGTTAGTCTGCCGTCCAGAACCCCGACAGAGCTGCTCCGTCCGGCGATTCGCGCAGCTTTTCAAACGCACGCTCGCGGATCTGACGGATTCGCTCGCGTGTGACACCCATGAGCGCGCCGATCTTCTCGAGCGTCATGGCGTCCGATCCCTGCTCGAGACCGTAGTACAGATGAAGGATCTTTCTCTCGCGAGGCGTCAGGTACTTTCTGAACACCTTGTCGATGAACTCCTTCATCAGGTGGAAGTCGGTGACTTCCTCGATCTCGTCACCATTGACCCCGGCAAAACGCTCGCCCAGGGTGCAGGCCTCGCGATCTGACCGATCAATAGGAGCGTCGAGCGAGATTTCGGTGGCGGACATCTGCTTGGCCGAGCGTACTGCTTCCGGAGTTTCCTCGAGAAGTCGGCCGATTTCGTTGTCCGTGGGATCGCGCTTGAGGACCTGGGAGAGAACTGTCTGGGCGCGGGCCAGCTTGATTAGCTGGGAATTCTGGTTGAGCGGGATTCTTACTGAGCGGGTCTGTTCGGCGAGTGCCTTGAGGACTGCCTGGCGAACCCACCACACGGCGTATGAGATGAACTTTACGCCCTGTTCCGGATCGAACTTCCGAACCGCCTTGAGAAGTCCTTCGTTTCCGATGGCGACGAGCTCGCTCAGGTCGAGTCCGTGTCCCTGGTACTTCTTTACATACGATATGACGAACCGCAGGTTGGCAGTGACCAGTCGTTCGGCTGCCTTTTCATCTCCTGCCTGGGCACGTCGTGCCAGCCGCCGCTCTTCTTCAGCGTCGGTTATCAGCGGGAGCTTTTGTATGTCTTGTAAGTACTGGTCGAATGCTGTGGAGGGGGACGAACGGAAAAAGCCTTTAGACTTGCTCTCGGTCGAAGTCTGCATTCACGCCCCAGATGAGTTGTTGGCGCAAGCTCGTTGCTCGCTCTTTCACCTTGATGGGCGCACGCTAATGACCGAGTCTGATTCAGTCAACAGCCACGTTTCATGCCAGAATGAAATGTGATGTTGACATGTCCAACTTCGGGTTTTTCCCTCGTTTCGGCCGAAAATCAGGTCGGATTCGGCGGATCTTTGGTCTTCGTTCGGCTGGTGCCTGTCAGAATTCCGATTCCGACCATGACGATCACTCCAACACCGATCCAGGTCGTCGGCACGCCGACGAGATACGCCGCGACTGCCAGTCCTATGATCAGAACGATGAATCCGATCAGATAGATACTGAATGATGACATTGGAAATTTCTCCGGTGTCGGTTACGGAGGTAGTGGAGGCAATTCGGGGGCCAGTTGTCCCTGCTCTCCAAATGCTATTTGACACAGAGACCACAGAGACCACAGAAACTTCTCTCGTGTCTATAGCGCTTTGCTCTCAAAGCATGACTCGAACGCAAATTTTCCTTTTTGGGGTTGACCGCAGAACAACAGGATCAGGTCGAGTGCTTCCCTTCAACAACTGGCAGCGATCAACCTTCTTCGTTCCGTAGTTCCCCTTAAATCATTCCGCCGTTTCTGTGGTCTCTGTGGTCTCTGTGTCGAAGCAGTTACCGGGGAGCATCCTTCTTTGCCATCCCGTCGATCATCTCTGCGACCGCCGAAAGATTCGGAATCCTGTCGAGCTCGACGAGAGCTTGCGGAAGAAGATGCTCCTCTTCCTTCGCAACGAGCACGGCCTTGCCTCTTTGTCTTCCGAACCGTGAGGCCTGACTGCACGAAGGCGTCCAGATATCGAGTGTTGCGCCGATGACATTGCCTCCGGTGTCATCAACCAGATAGCGGCCGAGGTAGCGTTTTCCCATGAATACTTCGACGTAGCGTGCGAGAGGGAAGATCCTCGGGTCTGCGGCAACGATTCCTGGTCGGACGAATCGTCCTCTTTTGGTTGTCCCCTTGAGACAGTACTGAGTCAGCGTGATCGGGACTTCCTCACCGGGTTGAGCTCTCGCAAACCTTCTCGGGTCAGGGAGGATGCCTGCGGCCCGCATGCGAAGTGCTTCGAGCGCGCTCGCGCGGTGGTACTGACCGCCATCCCTGACGACCTTCTTTGCCGTCACGACGAGCGGGTCGAGCAGCGGCTCCGCGTAGACGAGGACGGGTGCGTGAACGTATGCGGCACGGCCGACCGGCAGGCGAGCGGCACCTGTGCCGATGAAGATGATTGCAATGACCATGGCGACCGCCAGGAGCACAACATCGCCACGTTTCATGTAAGCACCTCCCGGACGATTGCGTCAGCCACGGATACGGTCCAACCAGAATCGGATCCTGCCATTCTTCCGATCGTGCTGGGCAGAGAATACTGTATAGTTCCGCCCCTCACCTTCTTGTCGGTCCGCATCACTTCGAGCATCCGGTCCGCGTCCATTGTTTTTGGAAGCGTCACCGGAAGTCCTGCGCCTGCGAGTGCGGAGCGAATCGTCTCCGCCATCCCTTTTTCTGCTACTCCCGCCAGGTCGGCGATTTTCGCTTCGAGCGTCATCCCGATCGACACAGCCTCACCGTGACTGATCGTGAAGTTGCTCAGGATCTCTACCGCGTGTCCCGCGGTGTGACCGAAGTTGAGCACCTTTCGAAGCCCGCCTTCGTGTTCGTCTCGCGAAACGATCCCCGCCTTTATCTCAATGCTACCGACGACAAGGTCACTGAGCCGGTCACCGGCATCTCTCACCGAATAAACAATCGCCGGGATCGACCCGACGACGGATTCAAAGTAACGCCGATCGGCAATGATGCCATGCTTGAGTGCTTCGGCAAATCCCGTTCTCAACTCTTTAAGTTGAAGTGTATCAAGGACTTGCGTGTCCACCAGGACGCCTTTTGGCTGGTAGAATGCGCCCACCATATTCTTTCCCGACGGGGTGTCGACACCCACCTTGCCCCCGATGGCCGAGTCGATCATGGCCAGCAAAGTCGTCGGAATCTGAACGACGGGGATGCCGCGCAGATACGTCGCTGCGACAAAACCGGCAAGGTCACCGACGACGCCGCCGCCGAGTGCGATGATCGCCGAGTCGCGCCCGAATTTGCGGGCAAGGAGCTCGTCAGTGAGCCAGCCCCAGCTTCCTCTGGTCTTGCTCGCCTCGCCAGCCGGAATCGCCAGGATGTCATTGTGCGACACTCCGACCGACTCGGCGACCTTCGTTCCATATAGTGGTCCGACATGCGAGTCGGTGACTATCGCATAACGGAAAGCGGGCGCGACTTTTCGAACGAAGTCTCCCGCCAAGGCGAGCGCGCCTGGCTCTACCGTGACCGGGTAGGGAAGGTTGGCGGCGACCGTGCGAGAGCTGCTCATCGACAGCCCGAGAGCTACCAGGTTACTTCGCCGGCGCCAGCGCGTGTGTTCGCTACGCGCGCCAATGTGAAGAGAAGGTCGGAGAGCCGGTTCAGGTAGACGACGACTATTTGCGGGATCTCGACTTCGCGCTGCAGATGAATGACTCTCCGTTCCGCGCGCCGGCATACCGTGCGTGCGACGTGCAGCGCGGCGGCTTTGGTTGTTCCGCCGGGAACGATGAAAGCTTTCAACGGCTCCAGCTCCTTCTCACATGCATCGATTGCGCGCTCCAGCTCAGATATCCGGCCTTCGTCCACCTGAGCCTTCGCCAGGTGGTCGTGCATCTTCTTGAGGTCCGGTGTTGAAAGAAGTGCGCCTATGCTGAATAAATCGCGCTGGATCGGGACGAGAACTTCGTCGACGCGCGGCATCAGCTCCGCCGCGCGGGCAAACCCGAGCACAGCGTTGAGCTCGTCGACGTCGCCGTAGGCTTCGACGCGAGGGTCGTCCTTCGAAACTCTGCCGCCGCCGAAGAGACCAGTCTGACCAGAGTCTCCGGTCTTTGTGTAGATCTTCATGTTTTCAAATCTCGCTATATTCTCCCCGATGCACGAGATAAAGGACATCACGATTATCGGAGGCGGTCCCACGGGGATTTTCGCCTCCTTTTATGCGGGCATGCGCGGCGCGACCGCCCAGATTGTCGACACTCTCCCGCAGCTTGGTGGCCAGCTCACGGCGCTTTATCCCGAGAAATACATCTTCGACGTCGCGGGATTTCCAAAAGTCCTGGCGAAGGATCTGGTTCACGACCTGGCTGAGCAGGCGGGTCAGTTCAAGTTCGAGTCATTCCTCGGCCAGCACGTCGTCGACCTTGTAGAGGAAGACGGCCATTTCGTTCTGGTGACCGAGGCCGACCGGTTTCCGACCAGGTCCGTGCTGATCGCCGCCGGAATCGGGGCCTTTTCGCCGCGTCGCCTGCCTCAGCAATGCGCGGATGCGTGGTACGGAAAGGGAATCTTTGACAACGTTGCCGACCCCGAGAAATTCCGCGGTCAGAAGATCGTGATCATCGGTGGCGGCGATTCCGCATTCGATTGGTGCCATCAGCTTCGCGACAGAGCCGCGGCAGTGACTCTAGTTCACCGGAGCGACAAGTATCGCGCGCACGGGGCGACAGTGGCCGAGGTCCAGGCTGCCGTCGATGCTGGCAAGACCGTTCTGCTTCCATTCCATGAGCTTCACGATGTGCTCGAGGTCGATGGCCGCCTGACAGGCATCGTCCTTCGCGACGTCAAGACGAAGGAGACGAAAACCATCGAAGCCGACGCGGTGCTCCCGATGCTTGGTTTCATCAGCGACATCGGGCCGCTGGCCAACTGGGGACTCAATCTCGAAAAGAACGAAATTGTCGTGAACTCGTTGATGGAGACCGGCCGGCCGGGTATCTACGCAGCCGGCGACATCACGTCATATCCGGGGAAGTTGAAGCTGATAGCGACTGGTTTCGCCGAGGCCTGCACTGCCGTGAATCAGGCATTCCACTGGATCTACCCCGAGAAGAAGGTGAATCCGGGGCATTCGTCTAACTTGGCAGTATTCGGTCAGAAGGACGATTAGGGCGCTGCGACAATGGAGGATTGAGGTGTGTCGTTTGCTGGGCTTTTATGGAAGTATTGCCATTCCCGTTAGTGCCGGCGACGACAGAAGGTGACCAGATGGCAATACTTCCATAGGAGCCCGGCATACGACACACCTCAATCCTCGCTCCGCCGTTGAGAACTCCGACGATCACGAATACGCAACTCTCGGATC
>JADGQR010000189.1 GCA_017881685.1 Gemmatimonadaceae bacterium | reverse complement strand
TCACCCTCGCCAATCTGTCCATCCTGAAGACGGGCAAAGCCCGCGCAATCCGGTTCTCAACGCTCGATTCCATTTGCCGGGCGCTCCAATGCCAGCCCGGCGATCTCCTCGAATTCCTCCCAGTAGTGCAAGCCGGCGACGCACTCGCAGCGCCATCTGCATCAGGAACCGTATGAACACAATCGCCAAAGCAATGACTGAAATGTCGCCGCGCACCAAGGCAAGACTCGCCGGCGCATTCTATCTCCTCACGATCCTTACCGGGGTGTTCGCGCAGGGCTTCGTCAGCGCGCGGCTAGTCGTGCCCGGCGACGCCGCGGCGACCGCGAACAACATTCTGTCGCACGACGGTCTCTACCGCCTTGGTTTCGCGGTCTACATGATCGAGATGGTGTGCCAGATCATCACGACGGTACTCCTTTACGATTTGCTCAAGCCCGTCAACCGGAGCGTGTCGTTGCTGGCCGCGGTCCTGGGCCTGATCGGCTGCGGCATCAAGACCATCAGTCGCCTCTTCTATTTTGCGCCGTTGCTCGTTCTCGGAGGCACGCACTACCTCAGTGTATTCAGCGGGCAACAATTGAACGCCGTCGCCCTGCTCTTCCTCAGGGTGAATGACATCGGGGCCGGAATCGCGCTGGTGTTCTTCGGCTTCAACGCACTCCTGAAAGGCTACCTCGTCATCAGATCGACGTTTCTGCCTCGGGTTCTGGGTTGGCTGTCGGTACTCGGAGGGATAGGCTGGCTTGCGTTCCTGTCGCCGCCTTTTGGCGACCGCGTGTTCTCCTTCGTCGCAATCCTTGGCATCGTCGGAGCGCTGGCGAACATTGGCTGGCTGCTCGTGGTCGGCGTGAACGAACAACGCTGGAGAGAGCAGGCTAGTCTGGCAGAGGCGTCGATCTGGCGATGATCTGCGCGGGCCCGGGTGCGCCCGGTTAAGCTGATCGTACCCGCTGGTAGTGACGCGCGCGCTGTCGAGTCATCGCAGATGAAAGAGCTCTTGATGAAACGCGCTCGCCGGGAGACCGGCGCGGAAGAGATCCTGCCGAACGTCATTGCCGAATCCCACCGGGCCGCAGAACCAGACGTCCGATTCCCGCCACTCGGGTACGGCCTCGCGCAGTATCGGGCCCGTGAGTCGGCCCCGCGCCTTGGGATCCCAGAGATGAAGTGTCACGTGCGCGCGTTCGGCCAGCGCGCGAAGCCGCTGCACTTCCTCGCCCTCGCCGGCGACCGTCGCATGAAAGAAGTCGACGGTTCTCCCATCGGCCTGCTTCTCGAGCTCCTGCATGCGTGAGATGAATGGTGCGATGCCGATTCCCCCGCTGATCCATATCTGGCGCTGGTGACGTCCGCTGAAGGTGAAGCCTCCGTAAGGACCTTCGACCGTCACCAACGTACCTGCGTCAAGCGTCGATGGGAGCGCGCGCGTGTAATCGCCGAGGCCTTTGATAAGGAAGGTCAGTGCCCCGTTGGCCTTCCACGAGCTCGAGATCGTGAACGGATGCGGCCCTTCGCCATCCTCGAAATCGACAAACGCGAACTGTCCCGGAGTGTGACCTGGCCAGCGATCCTTGAGACAGATTTCGACGCCGAGAATGCTTCCGTCGCGATAGTGCGTCAGTCCTTCGACCTCGCCAACGGCCTGACGCGTGCGGCCCACGCGCCGGAAAAAAGTGTAGAGAGCTGCCGCGATTCCGGCTGCCATCAGCGCCGCCGTTACCCAACCGACCAGACGCGACCAATAGGAAGCGCGCAGCAGCACGACCGAGTGAAAAACGAGGAGGAGGAAGATGATCGCGAGCCAGCGGTGCGTGCTGAGGAACCACCGATAGGGGACGCGTTTCACCAGCGCGAGAGCGATCAGTCCGACGCCGATCCAGAAGCACCAGTCTCCAACAATCCGCGCCGGTCCGCGCAAACCGCTCAGGAACGGCAGCCACTCGGGCGTAGTCGGTCGCGGAGTGTTGGCCACGCGTGGCGCAATGGCACCCACTGCGACGAACCATTGCGGGTAAGAGATCACCAGCCAGTGTGCGATGATCGCCACCAGCGCGAGAACGCCCAGCCACTTGTGCAGGCGATAGCTCTTGTCGAGTCCTCCAAGGCGCGGCTCGACGGCGGTGGATCGGAGCGCGAGTAGCAGCGACACGGCCATGACGCCCATGGCTAGAATGCCGGTGAGATTGGCGTAGGCCAATCGCCCTTGCGCGTACGCCTGCGCGCGCGGAGCGGTCTCGGCAGCGAGCCAGAGTGCCGGCAGTGCGAGCAGCAGTGTCCAGAAGACGACTCTGATTCGTGTCATCTCAATGGTATTGATGCCCGACGCGGTGGAACCCGGCTGCGGGCAGCGTGGTGGTTGACATGGATCCGCCGACACATGCAAATGCCGAGCTAGTCAGAACGTTGCGCCGAGTGCGTCTACACTGGATTCCCACCATCGATTCCCACCATCGGTGACGACTTTTATGTCGTCTGGAATTCCGGATACGCGACGGGAGCCGACGCCGTATTCGATTTCCGTCCATTCGCTCCACGGCCCGCCCGCTTAATGGAGCGTTGATTGTGAAAGTGACCCACCGGATGGCGTTCTAACCGGTCAGGTTGGCCTGGATGGGCGACCCAGTCGGAGGCACACGACCTCGACCTGAATGTCACCGTGTGCAAAGCGCAGACGGATCGGCCAGCGGTTGTTGAAACGACGACGGAATCCTATCCGTATCACTTTTGGTCTAACCATCAGAGATGCGTTTCATCCGCTGAGCAGTTGTCTCGAGGAATACAATGACGAATTCATGGCCCCGCATGCTGGGCACCTTTTTATTGGTAGTAGCGGGCTCATCCCCTGCCTGCGGCCAGGGTACCCGCCAAGCAATCCAGTTTCCAAACACGCCGGCCGGCCAGCAGCTCAGCCAGTTGCTCGCCGCCTTCAACTCCGGCGACAAGGACACCATGAGGAAATACCTCGAATCGAATTTCCCCGGCCGTCTCAACAAGCTGGATGAGGATCTGAAGTTTCGGGAAGGAACCGGAGGGTTCGACTTCAAAAAAGTGGAAGACTCCAAACCCTTGCGGTTGATTTCCATAGTAAAGGAGAAGAACTCAGACCAGTTTGCGCGAGCAACTTTGGAGGTGGAGGACGCTCCGCCGCACCGCGTCACCGACTTCGACCTGCGCGCAATCCCGACGCCGCCGGAATTCGAGGTAGCGCGAGGTCCCGAGGTCTCCGACTCTCCCGCCGAGCGACAGTTCCACGCCTGGCTCGCAGCGTTCAATCAGGGTGATCGCGCCGCGCTCCTGAAATTCTTCAACGACAACTACCCATCAGAAGTCGGGAGAATCGACGGGGACCTGAACTTCCGCGCGGGGACCGGCGGCTTCGAATTCCGAAAGACCGTCAGCGCGACTGCAACGCAGTTCACAGGCCTGGTGCAGGAACGCAGCTCCGACCAGTTCGCGCGAGCTGTCGTAACCGTCGAACCCAACGAGCCACACCGCATTCTCAGCCTCGGTCTTCGCGCAATCCCACGGCCGCCCGAATTCGCCATCCCTCGGCTCACTGAAACCGAATTGGTGACAGAGTTGGGGAGCAAGCTGAACGAGGATGCAAGAAAGGGTCTGTTCTCCGGAGCGGTACTGGTCGCGCGTCAGGGCAAGTCTGTTTTCAGCGGCGCCTACGGAATGGCCAATCGCGAGACCGCCGAGCCCAACAAGCTGGCGACGCGGTTTCGGATGGGCTCGATGAACAAGATGTTCACAGCGACAGCGATCATGCAGCTCGTTCAAGCGGGAAAGATCAAGCTGGATGATCCGCTCGGAAAGATTCTCACCGACTATCCCAACAAGGATGTCGCGTCGAAGGTGACCATCCATCACCTGCTGACCCACACGGGCGGGACCGGAGACATTTTCGGACCCGAGTTCGACAGCCACCGTCTCCAGCTTCGTACTCTCAACGACTACATCAAGCTTTACGGCTCACGCGGTCTCGCCTTCGAGCCTGGCAAGCAATGGGACTACAGCAATTACGGATTCATTCTGCTCGG
>JADGQR010000188.1 GCA_017881685.1 Gemmatimonadaceae bacterium | reverse complement strand
CGGGAAAGTCTCCGCAGGCGCCGATGATCGACTGGCGGCATTTCCCGCGAGACGTGAAAGGACTCGACCTGATACTCGCGTCGGACGTTCTCTACGAGAAGGAATACGCGCGGCTGCTACCGGGAATCTTCAAGCGGGCCCTGAGCCGGGGCGGGATGGCCATCGTCGCCGATCCGGGACGTATCGGCGTTCCCGAATTTCTCGAGGAATGCGCGGAGGCCGGGCTCGTGATCCGGTCGAAGATCACTCACCCGTTCGAAGCGGGCGAGATCAAACAGAAGATCGACCTTTACGAAATCGCCGGCGCAGACAGCTGATCGCCGGCGCGTCTGATCACATCAGACGGTATTTCGGTCCGCTCTCGCCTTCACGCGGTGTCCATCGCGGACCTATCACATCCGTCGCCTTGCAGTCGATGCAGTTCGCCTGATTCACGATCAGGCGGCCATCGTCGCTCAGCTCGTAGACTCCCGCTGGACACATGTGAGCATAAAGCGTTGCCACTTCGGGCGGAATGTCCTTTCCGACGACAAGGTGTGATGGAATCGTGTCGCGTGTTGCGTTGCCCGACTTGAAGTTTGCGTCGAGCTTGCTGAAGGTCAGCTTGCCATCGGGAATGAACTCGGGCTCCGGCGTGACCTGACGAGACACGTGCGCATCCGGCTCAGACTCGATCTTTCCAGCCGGGAACGCCCCCTTCGTCAACGTCATGAGCGTCGCCTTGATTCCGCCCATGTACAGACCGCCATGCTGGAACGCGAGGCGCATGTTGCGACGCTCCTTCAAGTCGGAAACGATGTAGCTCGCATCGACCAGCGCATCGTAACGCGCCATGGCATTCGCGCTTACGTCGTCTTTCTTGAGCGCGCCGAAAATAGCGCGGGCCGCGTACATACCGGATTGCATCGCGTAGTGAACTCCCTTGAGCGATGCAACTTCGACAAACCCGGCGGAGTCGCCGACGATCAACACGCCTTCACCGAACCTGCGCTTCGGAAGACCGTAATACCCACCTTCAGGAATGGTCTTCGCTCCCCACTCTACCATCTCTCCGCCTTCGAGATAATCGCGGATGAGCGAGTTCGTCTTGAGCTTCTGAAGAAGCATGTGCACGTCGAGAGTCGTCTGCCGGTAATCCATTCCGACGACAATTCCGAGCGCGACAAGGTTTGGCGTAAGCGGATACATGAAGCTTCCGCCGAACGCATCGTTCGGCAGCGGCCAGCCAAGCGTATGGATGATTGCGTCCAGCGGTTTCTTCGTCTCCCAGATCTCCTTCACGCCAAGCGCGAAGATCTGGGGATTCTCAGACTTGATCCCGGCCAGATTCATGTACGCCTGCGCGAGCGAGCCTCGTGTTCCTTCAGAGAGGACCGTAACGCGAGCGGAGATGTCCGTTGGGGGCGTGTACCCTGAGCCCGGATTCCCATCGCGACCGAGACCCGTGGGTGTCGTCCGCACTCCCGCCACCTTGTCGCCGTCCATGATCAGCGAAGCGACCGGGAAGCCGGTGAAGACATTCACACCAAGTCCTTCAGCTTTCTCGCCAAGCCAGCGCACGATCTCCGACAACGACGCGATGTAATGACCATGGTTCTGCATCGTTGGCGGCGTGGGAATCCGCTGAGCACGACCATTCGCCATGAAATACACGCGCTCGTTCGTTACCGGCGCGCGAAACGGAAAGTCCGAGTCCTTGAGATCTGGGAAAAGCTCGCGGAATGCGCGTGGATTGACGACGGCGCCGGAAAGTGAATGCTCGCCGAGTCCGGATGCCTTTTCGAGAACGGCAATCTGAGTTTCGCCGAGTGTGCCGCCGGCTTCCGCGTCTTCCTTGATGAGACGCGCGAGCTCGATAGCACCCGCGAGTCCGGCCGGACCTCCTCCCACGAACACGACGTCCATCGGTACAGCTTCAGGATCGAGCGCCTCGCGAAGGATCAGCTGCTCAGGCAGCGGCGGCTGATAATCGCTTGGAAGTACAGTCAGCTGCCGGCCGTTTGTCATCTAGTGTCCCTTTCTCGCTTCTTTGACTGCAGCGGTCAGCACAGGCATGACCTCGAATGCATCACCGACAATTCCATAGTCGGCAACCTTGAAGATCGGTGCTTCCCTGTCCTTGTTGATCGCGACGATCGTCTTCGATGTCTTCATTCCGGCGAGATGCTGCACTGCGCCTGAAATTCCGACAGCGACGTACAGATCCGGGCTCACGAGACGACCAGTCTGTCCGATCTGATCCGAGTGTGGACGCCAGCCGTCGTCGGTGATCGCTCGTGTCGCTCCACACGCCGCATTTCCAAATGCGTCGGCCAGATCCTCGACGAGCTTGTAGTTCTCTTTCGCTTTCAGTCCGCGGCCACCCGCAATGACGACAGGCGCGTCTGCGAGGTCGAGCTTGCCGCCCGAACCTGTGACGAGCTCCTTCACTACGACTCGCGCAGCAGACGGATCACCAACGGGCGCAACATTTTCGACAGTTCCGGGTTTTGCTTTCGCAACCGGCGCGTAAGTGTTGGGACGAATCGAGACGATCGCCGGCGTTCCCGCGATCGAGATTGTCGACACAACCTTGCCGATGTTGATCGGGTGCTTCGCTGTGAACGTGTCGCCTGACAACTCGACCGAAGTGACATCGGTGACGAGTCCCACGCGAAGCTTTCCTGCGACACGCGGAGCGAGATCGCGTCCCTGAGCTGAAGTACTGAACAGAGCGGCGCGGAATCCGCCGCTCTTGATTCGATCAGCTGCAACAGCCGAAGTCGCTTCCGGATTGTACTGCGTGAAACCCGCGTGCTCGCAGACCATTACGACATCGGCGCCGTGCTGAGCCAGCTGTTCGGCCTTCGATGCAATGCCTGGAGCGCCGACGAGCAGCGCATGGACTTGTCCGCCCGTCGCATCAGCGAGCTTTCGGGCGGCAGTGACAGTTTCGAGCGCGACCTTCCGAAGCTCGCCATTTCTTGCTTCCGCAAATGCAAAAATATTTGCCATCAGAGAACCTTCGCTTCTGTCTGGAGGAGGCGAATGAGCTCCGGAACAGCGGCAGCTCCTTCACCGACGATTTTTCCGGCAGCCCGCTCCGGCGGCATCTCGAGCTTTTCGATCTTGACTGTCGGCTCACCAAGCGCGGCCGGCTTTGATTCGAGCGGCTTCTTCTTCGCGGCCATGATGCCTTTGAGCGACGGATACCGCGCGGCATTCAGACCTTCGTCAGTCGTGAGAACTGCCGGCAGCGGGAATTCGACGATTTCCTGCGCGCCTTCCAGCTCCCGCTTGGCTGTGCCTCGTCCATCGGCAATGTCAAGCCGCGAGATCGCAGTCACACATGGCAGGTCGAGCAGCTCGGCCACAATCGGGCCAGTCGCAGCATTCGACGAGTCTGGCGAAAGCTTGCCGAAAAGGATCAGGTCATAGCCGCCGTCCTTCAGCTCGGCAGCAAGTGCTGATGCGATGACAAAGCTGTCGAAGGGAATCTTGTCGGCCTGAAGGTGCACGGCGCGATCGGCGCCCATGCTCAACGCCTTGCGGAGAGTCTCCTGAACAGCGTTCGGCCCCAGAGAAAGAACCACAACCTCTCCCGAGCCAGCTTTTTCCTTCAATTGGAGCGCGGCTTCGACTGCCCATGCATCGAAGTCGTTGAGGTCGAATTTGACGCCGGTCTCATCGAGCGAGGTTCCATCTCCGGCGATTTTGAAGCGCACGTCCATGTCCGGCACGCGCTTGATGCACACGGCGATCTTCACTCCGTGATCTCCCTTGTGAAAGATTTCACTAAAAATACAGGAACAGGGGCATCAGGTGGAGCGCCGAGGAGAGAATCAGGAAAGACCTGTCGCTGGGTCAGAGACGGGCTGACGGTTGGAAACCAAGCGGGGCCAGGAGATTCTCTCCTGGCCCCGCCTTCGCTCCGCTGGAGGGACCGCTTCCCTCAGCCAGAACTCTAACCGGGCGCCGTCAGTGGTCCGTCAGCGACGTCATTCACCGTATGAAAGCTGTAACTGGCCGACTGCATCCGCCCGGCGACCCGAATGCGGCATGGTCACTGCACACCACCAGTTACCTGACAATCGAGGGAAAATTGAAGATGCGCCTGATTCGTGTGCTCCCGCCGCTCGTTGCGATACCTGTTGCTGCATTAATGCTGATGGCTTGGCGAAATGGCGACCCGGTGCCAATTGCTCACGCCGCTGCAGCAGTATCCGCAGACGCCGACACAATCACCCGCGTCCACATGCAGAATGTCGATTTCTACATCGATCCGCAGATCCCGCTGGGGATCAGGCATCTGAACGGAACGATGCGCGCCCGGCACGGCGGCCCCGTAGTGTTCGACGACAAGAATTCCTTCATTATTCACCTCGACGACGCAGAGGTCGGACTCACCGGACCAGCGCTCAGCGTGCTCCTTAACAAGTACGTGTTCAACTTTCGCGGTTCTCCGCTCCGGCATCTCGTCGTCACGACCTCAGGAAGCCAGATCATTCAGAAAGGAATTCTGCGGAAGGTGGTGGACATGCCCTTCGAGATCACAGCGTCGCTCTCCGTGACTCCGGACGGAAAGATTCGCATTCATCCCACGCGCACTCAGATACTCGGCCTTCATGTCGACGGCCTCATGAACGGACTCGGACTGACACTCGACAAGATCATCGATCTGCGCAAGGCAAGAGGCGCGACCATAAAAGGAAACGACATCTTCCTCGATCCCAACTCGATTCTTCCGCCACCATCGATGGAAGGCGTAATGACGTCAGTTCGCGTTGAAGGCGATCAGCTCGTCCAGACTTTCGGCGCGCCGGTCGCCAGCCCCCCCGCCCCAGATACATCGCCACCGAATTACATGTTCTACAAGGGTGGCTCAATTCGCTTCGGGAAGCTCCTCATGATTGACGCCGAGCTGGAGATCGTCGATCTCGATCCCGCGGATCCATTTCGTTTTGACCTCGATCGCTATCTACCGCAGCTCGTCGCTGGCTACTCACGAAGCCTGGCGAGCGGAGGTCTGGAAGCCTACATGCGTGACATCGACAAAATTGGAAAAGAGAGAATCGAGGTGGGGAGCGTCGCGACCAGATGAGAGGACTTCGTTTTAACGAAGCTCCAGTCCATCGGCCGCGTCGAAGAACTCGACCTCACCCGTTTCGAGCGAATACTCCGCCCCGACGATCGCCAGCCCCTTTTGCTGGATCAGGTTCTCCAGGATCTCGGATCCGTGACGCAACTGATCGACTGACGCGCGGATATTCGCGCGAACCGCTTCGCGATAAAGCGCGGCGGGATCGTTTCTCAGATTCGTCTCGAGCAACGGCTCGACCGACGGGCGGACCTTGTCGACGATGAACTGGAGATTTCGCGAGCGACTGCCGGACTCCTGCTG
>JADGQR010000187.1 GCA_017881685.1 Gemmatimonadaceae bacterium | reverse complement strand
GGTCTCTGTGGTCTCTGTGGTCTCTGCGTCAAATAGCAGCAGGGGATCTGAAGATCAGCTAGCCCTGAACGCCGCCTTCCCACGGCCTTCGCCAGAAATCCTCATCAGAACTCCAATGGCCAGCCAGCTGGCGAGCATGAACGATCCGCCGTAGCTGAAGAAAGGCAGCGGAATTCCTGTGATAGGCATGAGATTCAACGTCATGCCGACGTTGACGAGCACGTGAACGAACCAGCTCGCCATCAGGCCAAACGCAACCAGCGAGCTGTAGCTGTCATTGGCTCGTCCCGATATCTGCGTGATTCTCAGGAACAACGCGAGGAACAGAGTCAGCGCTACAGTCACGCCGATGAAGCCCATCTCCTCGCCGACCACCGCGAAGATGAAGTCGGTGTGCTGCTCGGGCAGGAACGCCAGTCGCTTTTGTGTCCCGAGTGTGAATCCCTGTCCGAAGAGACCGCCTGAGCCGATCGCGATCTTCGACTGGATGACGTGATAGCCTGACGCTCTCGGATCGGCCGAAGGATCGATGAACACCTTCAGTCGGTTCTGCTGATACGGCTGCAGCTTTTCCCACAGAATTGGCGCGATTACACCGGTCGCGATGTTCGCCGCAAGAAGAATGATGCCTTCAATCAGATACGGGCGATAATAGAGAATCAGCGCGAGAAGAACGAGGAACCACGCGCCCCACATACCCGTGCTGAAAGACAGAACGAGACTCACGACGGGACTCGCGAGGAGAAGCAGCAGCGGCCACGCAACGCCCGACCAGTAAAGCATCCCGAAAAAGATTCCGATGAACACAATGCCAGTGCCGAGATCCGGCTGAAGCATGATGATCAGCCACGGAATTCCGACGATGAGGGCCGGCTGCCACAGATCGAGCAGCGACTTCGGCGGCTCTTTGCGCTTCGCTAGAATGGCGGCGAGCATCAGGACCACTGTCAGCTTCGCGAGCTCCGACGGCTGTCCGATTCTTACGCTTCCAATCGCCAGCCAGCTCTTCGTGCTGGCAGCGGTTCCCGCTCCCTTTCCAACGACGAGAGTTGCCGCGAGCAGTATCGTCGAAAGGATATATGCCGGCAGCGTCACCCATTCGATGAAACGGACCGATGACCTGCTTATCCCATAGGCGCCGATAAGCCCGAAGAGGAGCCAGAGCATCTGCGACCGGTAAGCATGGGCGACTGCTGTCGGCGTATCGGTTTGTCCGGCCGAATAAACCATCGCCACGCCGTAGATCGACAGAAGCAGGGCTGTGATGACGAGCGGATAATCAGCGACTATTCGCCGCATCAGCCACCCTCGACGTTTGCAACGACATTTCCCACATGCAGGTAACTACCGATGATCTTGGATGCGACGCGCGCGGCCAAGTATCCGTGAACTCCAAATTCGAGGAACACAGCGACAACGATTTTGGGATCCTCTGCCGGTGCAAAGCCCACGAACCACGCGTGATCCTTGTTGGGGTTCTCGACGTTCTGCGCACTTCCGGTTTTTCCGGCGATAACGAGTCCCTCGATATTCGCCGAAGCAGCGGTACCACCGGCGGACGTCACACCAGCCATGGCTTTTCTCAGTCCGGCAAACTGCGCAGGAGTCAGGTTGATGATCTTTTTCTGCTCCGGATTCCGTGCGACGAGCTCAGGCTTCGACTGAGTGCCTTCAGTCGCGAGCGCAGTGTAAAATCGCGCCATGTTCACTACGGTCTGCGAATTCGCGCCTTGACCAATCGCGAGGTTCAGGACTTCAGCGTTACTCCAGTTGGCTCCAAACCGGCGGTTGTAATAAGCTCTCACGTCGCGCGTCGGAAAACGCGGACGATACTCGTTTGGAAGATCGATTCCGGAACGGTCTCCGAAATTCAAATCGATTCCGCCACCGACGAGCTTCGAGAGACCGATCTTGAGACCGAGCTGATAGAAGTACACGTCGCACGAATGCGTAATCGCTCCTGCGAGGTCGACGCTCCCGTGACCGTGCTTCTCCCAGCACTTGAAGTATCGTCTGCCGTACTGAAGGCCGCCGCTGCAGGCGATTGGCATGTGCGAGTTCAGGTCGACAAGCCCTTCCTGCAGCCCTATCGCCGATGTTGCCAGCTTCCAGGTCGATCCAGGCGGATACGTACCCTGAATTACCTTATTGAACAGCGGACGCCGGGGATCGGTGTTCAGGGCCTTCCAGTAATCGGCAGGGATTCCGCCCGTAAATCTGTTCGGATCGAAACTTGGATTGCTGTAGAGCGCGAGAACGGCTCCAGTCTTCGGATCGAGTGCGATCGCGCCGCCCTGAAGTGAATCGCCGAAAACGGATGCGACGAATTTCTGCAGATCCAGATCGATATTCGTCTTCAGCGGCGGAGCGCCGATCGGAGTCACGTCAGGACGTGATCCCGCCTCACGAACTGGTCGTCCTCGTGCATCGACTTCGTCGAACTTCTCGCCTTCCCTTCCTCTCAGAACACTCTCGTACTGCTTCTCGAGTCCACCTTTGCCGATCACCTGACCAGGCTTGTAGCCGGCATACTCAGGATTGCTGAGCTCCGTTTCGGTTATTTCACCCGTATATCCAACGAACGGCGCCACAATCGGACCGTCCGGGTAAAAACGCTTCGGAACGGACTGAATGATCAGACGCGGAAAGTCGATTCGATGCTCTTCGAGAACCGAGACTACGTCGATCGACGCATCAGGAAGGACCACGGTAGGCCGCGTGGGCGCGCGACGGTAACGACGCACAGCGGCGTTGATATCCGCATCAGTGAGCTGCAGAGTCGGCTGAAGTTGCTTCAGCGATCCACGCAATGAGTCGAGGCTCGGGGCCGTTAGCGAAACCGAGTACGCGGGAAGATTCTCCGCGATGATGTTGCCCTTTCGATCGTAGATGATTCCGCGCGGAGCCGGCAGCGGAATCGTTCGCAGCCGGTTGTCCTGCGATTGCTTGAGGTACGACGCGTTATTTAGAACCTGCGCGCGGAAGAATGCGCTCAGAAGCAGAACGAACCCGACTCCGAGCGCGTACGAGCTCAGGCGGGTTCGTCGTGCAATATCGTTCGGGTGAAAACTCATACTCGGGACGGCTCCAGCAGCGGTCGCATGATCAGCAACAGCAATATACCCGCTATCGCAGTCGCAGCGGCTGACAATGGCGACCAGAGAAGGAGCTGCTGAATCATCTCTATGCCGCTGATCCGCTGCTCGATGCTGAAGTAGATCACGTCAAAGATCCACTTGCCGAGAAAAAAGAAGAATGCGTTGAGAGCGAGGTTGTCTGCGAAGAACACGGCCTTTAGCCACGAGGCGAGATAGCCGACGACCGTCATCGCCACTGCGCCCGCACCGAGCGCTTCGGGCGTCAGAGAATCCGACACTATCCCCAGGACCAGCCCAATGATCGCGGCGGCCGCAGGACGGACTCTGATCGCCGAAAGCAGCAGTGCGAGCAGAAGAAAATCCATCGGCGCACGCCATCCGAGAAGCGGGCGGAGCGTGTAATGGAGAAGAACGAGAATGAGAAACGTCGCTACCGCGCGAGCGATGCTGCCGAGGTTCATCAGTTGCCTCGTGTCGGACTGCGCGTCACGCCTGACGAATCCCGTCGGAGCGAATCGCGGCGAATGGAGTCGCGACGAATGGAGTCGCGACGAATTGAGTCGCGCCGTGCCGCAGCACGACGTCGCTGAGCCGCAGCGGCGGCAGCAGCCGCGGCAGAATCGGTTGGACGCGCAGGCGCTGCTGGAGTGACGGCCGCGGGAGCTCTCGAGACTGTGTCAGGCATCAGCTCAGGCGGAAGTCCGCCCGGAACCTGTCCTCCTGCAGTGGAATCGCGCCGCATCGTATCGAGAGCTGCACGCCTTGCGGCAGCTTCGGCGAGCGCAGCGCTCTTGGCCGCAGAATCGCCGGCCACAACGATACGCTCCGCGGCCGCATTCGCTTCAGCAACGCTGCTCCAGACATTGTCGAAGCCTTTCGTCGTTCTGTCTGAACGCAGAATCATCACGGCGCCGACATCGGCGGGAGACACCACGGGCTTCAACAGATACGAGCGGGCCCATCCTTCAGCAGTGCTGATCTCGGAGAGAACCGTACCGACAGGAATTCCACGAGGCCACACGCCGCCAAGACCCGAGCTTACGATGAGAGTGCCAGGCTTGAGCTGGCTTCGGAACGGAATTCCTCTCAGCTCCATCAGGTAGCCGGTCGTCGCGCTGGCTGCATGTGCCTGCACGATTCCAAATGCGCTTCCATCAGCCGACATCGCGCTCACGCGAAAATCCGGATGAGTCCAGATCATCGCCTCGCTCATCGTCGGATCGACATTGGACACCATTCCCACGACGCCCTCCGGAGACACGACGGGATTGAGTCTGCTGACGCCCGCGTTCGATCCGGCGGTCAGAGTCATCGTCGTCACGTCACGCACACCGCGGCCATGAATTGCCTCAGCGGGAACGAAGCCCCATTTCAGCCGCGCGCCAAGTCCGATCAGCTGTCGTAGCCTGTCGTTCTCATTTTCGAGTGACGTGACTGTCATTGCGCGAAGCGCGACGCTGTCGCGGATCGCCGTGCGGGCGTTGTCGAGAAGGAGAGAGCGACGGCTTGCCTCCGATCTCTCCTGAAGCATCACGAGTGGAGCGAGAAATGTCCGCCGCATCGAGCTGGCGATCGGATCGCGCATATTCTGTGGAAGTCCCCGGGCGGCGAGCGCAAGAAGCGCCGTCACGCCGAGTACAATCAGGTCTGTTCTGTTGCTGGTTCGGACAGCGCGTGCCACTGCGTGTACCTCAGGTGGCCAGTACGGACCAGTACTTTTCCTCGTCGTCGAGGATGCGTCCGGTACCGCGAACCACGCAGGTCAGAGGGTCCTCGTCAACGTGAATAGGCAAGCCTGTTTCCTGCGAAAGCAGAACATCGAGTCCGCGAATCAGCGCGCCGCCACCCGTCATCACGATTCCCCGCTCGACGATGTCGGCGGCGAGCTCGGGCGGAGTGATCTCGAGAGCGCGGCGCACGGCACCAACGATCTGCTGAATCGGCTCCTGCACCGCGTCGCGAATTTCGGCCGAATGGATGCGAACGCTCTTCGGAATTCCCGATACGAGATCGCGCCCCTTCACTTCCATCTCGCGCTCTTCGCCGATCGGATACGCGGACCCAATCTGAATCTTCACCTGCTCGGCCGTCGATTCACCGATCAGCAGGTTGTAGTTCTTTCTCATTGACTGAAGAATCGCCATGTCGAGCTCGTCGCCGCCGGTGCGAATCGACGTGTCGCTGACGATTCCCGAAAGCGCGATGACCGCGATCTCAGTCGTTCCGCCACCGATGTCGATCACCATGTTGCCTGTCGGCGTTTCAACCGGCAGGCCGACACCGATCGCCGCAGCCATCGGCTCGGCAACCATGAATACTTCCTTGGCGCCCGCACCCATTGCAGAGTCGCGCACGGCGCGCTTCTCCACCTCGGTTATGCCTGACGGGACGCAGACGATGACCCGCGGCTTCACTTTGAAAAAGTGGTTCTCGATGATGAGCGCCAGAAAATAGCGCAGCATCTTCTCCGTCACTTCGAAATCGGCGATGACGCCATCCTTCATCGGACGGACGGCGATCACGTTTTCAGGGGTTCGACCGAGCATGCGCTTGGCCTCAAGCCCAACGCCCTTGATCTTTCGCGTCTCACGATCGAGCGCGACTACGGACGGCTCGTTGAGCACTATTCCCTCGCCCTTTACATAGATGAGCGTATTTGCGGTGCCGAGATCGACTGCGATCGCGTTCGCGGGGAATAGTGAACCTGCCTTGAAGGGCCAGCGCATGGTGTCTCTGTCTTAGTTCAGGAAAGAATCGACGTCTTTCAATGGCAAGCCGAATGCCTCGGCCACCGCTGGGTACACAACATTGCCTTCGATGACGTTCAAGCCCTTTCGAAGCGGAAGGCTTTCCTTGCACGCTTTCTTCCAGCCGAGGTTGGCAAGACGAAGCGCGTATGGAAACGTCGCGTTGGTGAGAGCGAGTGTCGAAGTGCGCGAAACACCGCCGGGCATGTTCGCCACGCCATAGTGAATCACCCCATCTACGACGTAGGTCGGATTCTCGTGAGTCGTCGCATGGATGGTCTCGACGCATCCACCCTGGTCGATTGCGACGTCAACGATCACGGATCCGGGCTGCATTCTCTTGAGGTCCTCGCGGCGAATCAGCCGCGGAGCGACGGCGCCCGTAATGAGAACGGCGCCGACAACGAGATCCGCGGTGGAAATCTGTTCCAGAATGTTGTGACGATTTGAATAGATGAGCGTCACATTCGCCGGCATCACATCGGACAGGTAGCGCAAGCGCTCGAGCGAGAGGTCGAGAACGGTGACTTTCGCGCCGAGTCCGGCTGCCATCTTCGCCGCGTTGATTCCGACGACACCACCGCCGAGGATCACGACTTTTCCGGGTGGAACACCGGGGACGCCGCCGAGAAGAACTCCCCGACCGCCATAAAGCTTCTCGAGATACTTCGCGCCTTCCTGAACAGCCATGCGTCCAGCGACTTCAGACATCGGAGTCAGAAGCGGAAGCTCGCGCGACGGAAGCTCGACTGTCTCGTAGGCAACGCAAACTGCTCCACTGTCGATATGGGCTTTCGTGAGTTTTTCATCTGCTGCGAAATGGAAATACGTGAAGATCGTCTGGCCCTTGCGCATCATCGGCCACTCTGGAGCGATTGGCTCCTTGACCTTCATGATCATGTCGGACTCGGCCCACACGGTTGCAGCATCAGGTGCGATCTTAGCGCCAACATCCGTGTAATCCTTGTCTGTAAAGCCGCTGCCGTCACCGGCACCCTGCTGAATCAGAACGCTGTGGCCTGCTGAAATGAGTGACTCAGCGCCAGCAGGCACGAGTGCAACTCTATTCTCATTTGTCTTGATTTCCTTCGGAACGCCGATCTTCATTTCGTGTTGTCGTTGGGGATTTGTAATATGGTACCGCGCTCAGATTGCCGCGCGGGGTCCGAGGCTCACAATCGTCTGAGATTCCGGCGAAAAAAATTCTTCGCAAACATCCCCGACTGTTTCCCTGCTGATCCCATCGACCAGTGCGAGCAGCTGATCGAGAGATCTGTACTCTTCATCATAAAGCTCCACGCCGGCGGCGCGGTACATACGCGAAGAGACACTTTCCAGCGAAAGAGTAATCTGCCCCTTTAGCTGACTTTTTCCAGCGGCCAGCTCATCATCCGGCAGCCCTTCGGCGGCAATTCTCCGAAGCTCGTCCCTGATGGCGTCGGTTGCCTGACTCGCTGTTTCCGGAGCGGTGCCTACGTAGACGCCATGATTTCCGGAATCGCGGTGAAAAGACTGAAAAGTGTAGACCGAATAGGCGAGTCCGAGATCCTCACGAATGCGCTGGAAAAGGCGCGAGCTCATCCCGCCGCCGAGCAACATGCTGACCAGCGAAAGCGCATAGCGCCTGGTGTCGCTGTGAGGCACTGTGGCAGAGCCGAATACTATATGAGTCTGCGCGCCCTCGCGGTCGAAATGCTTCGTTGTCGGCGCCAGTGGCGTCGCAGGAGGCACTATGAGGTTGGTCCCGCCGCTGTGGGGGAAGCCAGCCCAGCCGCCATCCTCGAGAATCCGAAGCAGATCATCGTGGTCGATGTTGCCTGACGCGGCCACGACAACGTTATCGGGGTGATAAGCCCTTTGATGCAGTGCTCGCAGGTCGTCGGTAGTGAGAGCGCTGACTGACTCACGGGTTCCAAGGATGGGATAGCCGTGCGGATGGCTGCCCCACAACTCTGCTCCATGAATCTCGAAGACGAGATCGTCAGGCGTATCGTCGACCGTGTTGATTTCCTCGAGGATGACTTTACGCTCGAGCTCGAGATCGGATTTGCGGAGAAGCGGTCTGAAAATGAGATCCGCAAGCACGTCGGCAGCGATGCCCGCGTGCTCGTCCAGCACTCTCGCCTGGTAGGAGGTGTGCTCGCGCGAAGTGTACGCGTCGAGCGATCCACCGAGAGTCTCGAGAGCGAGTGCGAGGTCTTTCGCCGAGCGCGTCGGCGTTCCCTTGAACACCATGTGCTCGAGCATGTGCGAGACGCCCATGATCTCGGGTGTCTCATTGAGCGAAGCAGCGCGCACCCAGGCCCCTAAAGCAACCGACCGCACTCCCGGCATGTGCTCCGAGAGTACGGTCAGGCCGTTGGGTAGAACGGTGCGGCGAAGTGCTAGCTCATCCTTCGTCGCTATTGCAGTCACTCCCGGCTGCGACCTCCGCC
>JADGQR010000186.1 GCA_017881685.1 Gemmatimonadaceae bacterium | reverse complement strand
TGGCATGCCCTTCGACTTCGGTGAATGCAAACGATTCTTCGCTACCGTCGCTCCATCCCCAGCGTGCGAAGACGCCTGTTTCTCCGTTGTCAGCCAGTGGTTGCTCGAGATTGAGACCAACGCCTCGCTTCACCCGACCCGGCCGGTCATCAGCCACAATGTTTGGCGCGATTCCCGGCGAGGCGCGGGAGAGCGCTTCGATAGGGGCTACGAAATGGTGCGAGGTGCTGCGCGATAACGTTTGCCTGAGTCCGAGGATCTGCGGAAGCCATGATGCCGATCCGTCGCTCGTACGCGCCGAAGTGTTCCCCGCCTGCGCCTGAATCCCGCACGGCAACAGCAGCAGCACGGAGCAGAGTACCACGCCGTATGGATGGCGCATGACAATTCCAGCTGCATCCGCGATTCGGCGTCGAGCGTTAAGATTTCTTAGCGTCGTGACCATGGAAACTCGGTGGCCTGAAAGCGTAGTCCTCGATTGCTGTCATGACGATGGCCCCGGCGACCATCCACGATCATGAGTCCGGGGTCGAACAAATATCGTCGTTTGTGCCGCCAATGTCCCGTCGCGTAATTCATGCGGTCGCTACGCGCGAGACCCTTCCCTCACCCGAGTTATCGGATGCCACAAATCGCTCACACCGCCACATCAGAACTACTGTATCTGCTTCACCAGGATCCTGCTGAGCTCCGCGAAGCGCTGGCGGAGATGCGCCCGGCAGACATTGCTGAGGGGCTGCGTGACCTGCCCACCGACGCTGCGGCGAAGGTAATGGCCGCGCTCCCTTTTGATCTGGCGGCGGAAGTTTTCGACGAGCCGGAGCTCGCCCATCACCGTTGCGGAATGTTATTGCGAATGGACGATCCGACGGCAGGCCAGCTGATCGACGCGATGTCGTCCGATCAGCAAGCCGATCTGTTCCGCGAAATTCCAGAAGGTGAGCGAAAGCGTCTGCTCAAAGTGTTGCCGGAATCGGCGCGCGAGTCTCTGAAGCAGCTGCTGAAATACGCGCCGGAAACCGCGGGTGGAATCATGACCACTGAGTTCGCGAGCATACCAGCGAACTGGACGGTGGAACAGGCTCTCCGCTTCATCAGCGAGGTGGGACGGGCCAAAGAAACTATCTACGCGATTTACATCCTCGACCCTTCGAACGAGAAGCTCGTGCGAGTGGTCTCGCTGCGAGAGCTGGTTGTGGCAAGACGTGACGCGAATGCAGTAGAAGTCGGGAGGCAGCAGCCTCCCATTACTGTTTCATCGGACACAGACCGAGAGGAAGTCGCCCGAATCATTTCCAAATACAATCTTCTCGCGGTTCCCGTGGTCGACGACGAAATGCACGTGCTGGGCATCGTGACAGTTGACGACGTCATCGACGCTCTGGTAAGTGAGCACACGGAAGACGCGCAGAAATTCGGAGGAATGGAGGCCCTCGATGCGCCGTACATGGACATCAGCTTTCTGTCCATGATTCGAAAGCGCGCAGGCTGGCTTTGCGCGCTTTTTCTGAGTGAAATGCTTACCGCGACGGCGATGCAACGGTTTCAGGGAGAAATAGAAAAAGCCGCAGTGCTCGCGATGTTCATACCGCTGGTTATGAGCTCCGGGGGTAATTCAGGCTCTCAGGCGACATCACTGGTGATTCGCGCGCTTGCTCTCCGGGAACTGAAGCTCCGCGATTGGTGGCGTATCGCGCTACGCGAGCTTCCAACGGGTCTCACGCTGGGCGCCATTCTCGGAGTTATTGGCTTTACGCGGATCGTGTTGTGGCAGCACCTGCACATATTCAACTACGGCATCCACTATCTCCTGCTGGCCATTACCGTCGGCCTCGCGCTTGTCGGCATTGTGGCGTTCGGTTCGCTCGCCGGATCCATGCTCCCGTTCGTCATGAAGAGGGTTGGCTTCGACCCTGCGAGTGCGTCAGCTCCGTTCGTCGCCACGCTTGTCGATGTTACGGGCCTCGTCATCTATTTCTCCGTCGCCTTCCTGATTCTCAGGGGCACGCTTCTCTGACCATGGAGCCCCCCGGCGAGGCGGATGGTACCGCCCCCGGCGCGGCTCGCTGTTCTAGCCAACCGTGGCCAACTCGCGGTTTTTGCGGGGCCGCGGCCAGTACTGGTTCAACCCGTAGGACGCACTCCGGCCCGGAGTGCCCAAGCCCGGGCCGGACTATCACCTGGCTGCCAACTTGTTGCTACTGGCGAGCCAGAGTTGCGGCGCCCTTCAACATCGCGTCGATCTCCGCTGCGGCGACACGGCGTGGAACACGCCACTTTCCATTCTCGATCGTGTCGAACGGAACGTTGACGGATGCGACGCCGCCGCGAGAATCAATCGTGACCAGTGCAGTCGCCGCCGGCGGGCCGTTCTGCTCCTGGCTGCTGGTGATCACGAGCATCCAGTTCCCCTGCGCAGGCTTCTGCCAGCGCACAGCGTAAATGCCGGCCTGTGGCAGACGGCGGATATCCAGAGGCATTGTCTGTCTACGGCCGTTGACGATTCCTTCCGCCGTTCCGGTGAGATAGTAGGACATCAGGTCGCCGTGATGATATGTGCGAACGGTGAGCAGTGCATCCCGCGTGGCGGGGTCGTGGGGATTGCTCGGATACTCGATCGCGATCCACGGCGGACCAGCAGTGGCCACGGTAGAGACAAGGACAGTGAGTCCGGCGAGAAGAGCGAGTTTACGCAGCGGCGAGCGAATCATGTGAGGCTCCGTTCAAGGTTGCTCATACGATGCCTGCCACGCACCCGGGGTTTAGAGCCGCTTCGAAATCCTAGGTGCGCACCTGACGGCAAGGAGACCACAGAGCACACAGAGCTTTTTTTTGAACAACAGAACTGCAGTTCAATAAAAAAAGCCACAGTTCTCTGTGCACTCTGTGGGCTCTGTGGTGACCTTCCCCGTGTCCTGCGATCGTAGGCCAGGCGGTGGCTACTTTGCCGTTCGCAGCGTAACGGGCCCCTTGAAGGATCGGATTGTCACGCGAGCCCCCCCGGACGCGTTCGTCATCACGAGCTCCGAGCCACGACCGTAACGACCCTTCACGGGTCGGCTGTAGTTGAGGTCGTTGGAGATCGTCCCCGCGATCGACGCAACATCGAAGTCGGCACCAGTCCTCCGCGGGATGGCGATATCCATCGAGCCGCTGTGCGTGTCGAAGTCGATGGCAGCACCCTTCTCGATGTCGGCGTTGAAGCGGATTGGTCCCGTGACGGTCTCGATCTTCGCGCGCTCGAATCTTCCGCCACCCTCGGCCGGAATGGAGTTGACTGTTATTCCGCCGCTTACGGTCGAGATGGACACGTCAGAGCTCGATCCATTGAACGTTACGTTCCCGCTCGCGCTCTTCGCACGTACCCAGTTCGGCTTCCCATTCACCTCGATGTCGCCGTCGATTGCTTCAGCGTTAAGCTCTGCCGGTGTTCCGGTTACGCGGATCCTTCCTCCGACGACGTAGAGATCGAGCTCCCCCGTTATTCCGGACACGTCTATCTCCGCCGTCGCGGTCTTCACCCACACCTTTGCACGTGCCGGGACCATCACCTCGAGGCTGCTCGGCTGAGGATTTCGATCGTTCAACGGTTCGACCAACGCCTTCATCCCCTGTGGACCACCGCCCATGAAAAGCTTGTCGCCCTTGGGAAGCGATCCGCGAAGCGACACCGAGTCGCGATCCCAGCCGGTCACGCGGACGCTGCCGACGAGGTTCGAGATCCTGACCGAGCCGTCCGCAGCTAGGTGCAGCCCGCGTTCGACCTTTACCTGCGCTCGTCCCGAAGCAGCAAAGGTTGAAGCCGCAGCAATTGCGAACAGCGCCTGACGCATCATCCTCAACCCCGGGCCATCTCGGTCGTACGCTTCAACAGGTCAACCTTCTGCTCGTAGGAATTGGCCAGCATGTGGATGAGAGTCCGGTTCGCCGGATCGGCGGCGAGGGCATTCCGTGATTCGAGTATCGCCGCATCGATCACTTTGATGCTCTCGCGCAGCTTGGCGATAGTCTCAGGCGAGAGTGAGCCCTGCTCCGAGTCGAGCGTCGCTGAAAGGTCATT
>JADGQR010000026.1 GCA_017881685.1 Gemmatimonadaceae bacterium | reverse complement strand
CTCGACGACGAGCTTCTCACAATGAGGGACCTCGGCCAGTCTGTGGCGCTTACCGTAAGACGCGCCTATCTAGATTACAATGCAGCGCTGGAGCAGCTCACAGCTGCAGATGCTCAGCAGCGCGCCGCGGCCCTCGCTCTGGAAGCCGCGCAGGCGAGATACGGTGTCGGCGCGGCGACGTTCGTTGAGGTCACACTTGCGCGCGCTACGCTGATCCAGGCTCAGAGCGCAGTAGTGAATGCGCGATCGAGCGTTTCTTTCCAGCGCGCGCTCATGTCGTACTACACGGGCGATCTCGATCCAAATCGCGCGAACATCGATTTGCGCTGAGACTAGGCGCTCTGAATCACGGACGGCCGCACCAGAAAGCCGTCCGGCGCAAGACTTGTCGCGAGCATCACGTCATTGATGTCCTCGTGATCGACCCACGACTGGACCGTTCGATGATCGGGGTACATCCAGAATGCCTCGATGTCGCGACCGAGGCGCGTAAATCGATCCAGCTCAGAGCAGTACCTGTTCGCGCCAGGAGTCAAGGCGTTCCGATCGATCAACTCGATCGCCGAGAGGCCGATCGTGAGTCCGAGCTCACGAAATGCAAGCCTGCGATTCGCTGGCGCCGTAAGATCCGTGTACTCACTGAAGTGACGCAGACCGTGAAACGCCGCGGCAAGCAGTGACTCGAGAAGCCGGGCATCAGCCCGTCGTGTATTCTCCCGGATGAGCAGTGCCAGCCTGCAGGAATCGACAAGCAATCCTCCAATTCCAAGCGGATCGGAAGTCGCCAGACTCGCCGGATCGATCATCACCGCAAAGTCAGTAATCGCATCAGACAAATCGGGACCGCGTGCACTCGCGCCGAATGTCGCCGCCGTCGCCTGAAGATCGAGACACGTCAGCAAACCGTCGAGCGGATCGTGCTGCCCCATCGATGCCACCAGAGGACGCATCAGATCGATGCTCATCTTCCAGTACATCCGCTTTTTTGCCCCCGCTCCGTACGTGAATCGCCGATGCGCGGTATCGGCCAGCTCACTGGCCCACATCAGGAGCTGAGGCTCATTGCGGGCACGCGCCATCTGATCGAGCGCGTGCATCCACTTCGTCAGATAGTGAAAGTACTGACCGTCGCGATCCCACTCGAGATCGGGATCGAACGACTGTCCGGATGCACGCTCTGTCAGTGGTTTGCCGATCCTCAAGCCAGCCAGAGTCGGATGCGATTGTCCGGCATCGTCCGACAGGCCACTTAACCAGCCCGACCGCGAAGCGTCGGCCCGATGCCTCCCGAGTACGTTGTGAACGGCATCTACGAGCCTGGTTGCGAGCTCATCGTAACGCGGATCGCCTGTCGTTGTGCGGAGTCCGAGAAAATTGCAGACCGCAAAAGCGTCGGTCCACAAATAACGTCGCTGCGTACCGTCAATCAATCCGGTTCGCTCGGCGAAGCTGTCCATGAGTGATTTGGCCAGCGCAGTGCGCTCATTCAGCATGCAACACATTACATCATCAATCGGACCATCACGCGCGACAAGCGATCCACTGATAGTGGCGCAGCACTTGCGGCACATGGCGGCATGGCCACCGCAATGCAGCGTCAGCTCATGATGGAGCGCCACATCCAGGCTCGCGGTATCACAGATCCACGAGTACTTGAAGCCATGGAGTCGGTCCCTCGGGAAGAATTCCTCCCTCCAGAGCTTGGCGAGTTTGCGTATAGCGATCAGGCACTTCCGATCGAGGCCGGCCAAACCATTTCTCAGCCGTACATCGTCGCACTCATGGCCGACGAGGCACAAGTCAAACCCGAGGACACTGTTCTCGAGATCGGCACAGGCTCTGGTTACGCGGCCGCAGTATTTGCGAAGATCGCCGCGCGAGTCTTCACGATCGAGCGCCACGCCGAGCTCGCCGACGTCGCACGCGAGCGGCTCGCGCGGCTCGGCTATCACAACGTCGAAGTCCGTTGTGGCGATGGCACGCTCGGCTGGTCGGAGCATGCACCGTTCGACGCGATTATCGTCGCTGCTGGTGGCCCCGACGTGCCGCGCGCGCTGCTCGATCAGCTCGCCATTGGCGGTCGCCTTGTAATACCGATCGGAGCAAGCCACGCCCAGGACCTCGTGCGCGTGACACGGAGAAGCGAGACGGATTTCCACCAGGAAGATCTCGGTGCTGTGCGATTCGTGCCATTGATCGGAGAGCAAGGCTGGGGGGAACCGGCTTTCGACAACGCTCGCACAAAGCCGCTTGTGCGTGCAGAAAAGCGCGAATCTCGACCTTCATTGATTTCCAGGCTCATCAGCGAATGCGCCGAGCCGATAACCGGGATCGAAGACGCTTCAATCGACGGTTTGATCGAGCGCATCGGCGACGCACACGTCGTTCTCCTCGGCGAAGCTACGCACGGCACGTCCGAGTTCTATCGCATGCGAATGCGGATTACTCAGGAGCTGATCCGGCGGCGCGGGTTCCGCGGCGTCGCCGTCGAAGCAGACTGGCCGGATGCATCGGTCATCGATCGTTACGTGCGCGGCAAACCCCCGCGAACGCGCACGTGGGTTCCGTTCTCCCGGTTCCCCACATGGATGTGGCGCAATCGCGAGATCGATACGCTGCTCGAATGGATGCGGGCTCATAACGCCGAGACCGAAGCGCCGGAGAAGAAGGTCAGCTTCTCAGGCCTCGACTTCTACAGCCTGTTCACTTCGGCATACGAAGTCGTGCGCTATCTCGACCGGGTCGACCCTACGGCGGCCACGGCCGCACGTGAGCGCTACGGCCAGCTCACACCCTGGCAGGATGATCCCGCAGCCTACGGACGCGCCGCACTCGTCGGCAAGATGAAGGACTGCGAGGAGGATGTGGTTGCAATGCTGCGCGATCTCCTCGCGAAGCGCATCGATTATGTCGCGCACGATGGCGACGAATTCTTTGATGCCGCACAAAACGCGCGAGTTGTCGCAGGAGCCGAGCGATACTACCGTGTCATGTACTATGGTGGTGCTGACTCGTGGAACCTGCGCGACCAGCACATGTTCGACACGTTGAAGCTGATCCTTTCGCATCGCGGACCCGACGCAAAGATCGTCGTCTGGGAGCACAACTCGCACATCGGAGATGCCTCCGCGACCGAGATGTCGGCGCGCGGCGAGCACAACATCGGGCAGTTGTGCCGGGCTGCGTTTCGCGACGACATGTACAACGTGGGCTTCGGCACGGATCACGGCACTGTGGCTGCCGCGCACGACTGGGACGGACCGATGGAGAGAATGTCCGTGCGGCCGGCGCGCTCGGACAGCTATGAGCGACTGTGTCATGATTCCGAAGTGCCTGCGTTCATGCTGCACCTTCGCAATCCGAGCCGAGACGAGCTGCGTGATGAGCTGTTCTCGCCACGGCTCGAGCGAGCGATCGGCGTGGTTTACCGTCCAGACACCGAGCTGCAGAGCCACTACTTCCAGGCCGTCCTGCCCGCGCAGTTCGACGAGTATGTGTGGTTCGACGAGACCGAGGCGGTCAATCCACTTCCATTTGCCGCCGAGGCCGTTCGGCCGCTCGAACATCCATTCGCGGCCTGAACGGCTTCTTGCCGATGTTGTCCCTTAGACGCTAGACGTGTGCAAGCGCCGGTGATTCGGCGACACTCATCGGATCCGCCGCCAGTCGCACCACATTCCGCACTCCCACCGGGCGTTGCAGCAATACCGGAAGTTCGCTTGCCCGGATGACCTTGTCAGCCACGCTTCCCATGACGAACCGGGACGCGCCCCGCCCGTGAGTCGACAGAGCGACAAGATCGACACCATGCGTGACTGAAAAGTCGATTATCGCGTTCGCCACGTGCGAGCTCACCATGACGTGAGCATCTACCTCGAAGCCCTGCGCCGAAACTCCCTTGGCAGTGATGGTGAGCTGCGCCTTGGCTTCGTCGACGAGGGTTTGTGTTGCCGCGGTGTCAGGAATCGAAGGCGAATAGCTGGCGATGATTCCTGAATCGGGAAGGACCATCGGTACCGGCTGGACAACACGCAAAAGAGTGACGCGCGCCCCCTCGGCTTTGGCTAAGGCCAGCGCGGGTGACAGGATCTCCTCCGAAAGGGACGAGCCATCGAGAGTTATGAGCACATGCTTGAACATTCCGTGCGAGACGTGCTCACCAGTCTTTACCTCGACTGGACGAAGCATCAACACCGGCATCTTCGCATGTCTCATGACGCCGTCCGCAATGCTGCCAAGCCACGCGCGGCTCAGTCCAGTACGCCCGTGCGACGTAATCACGATGAGATCGGCGTCAACTTCGACCGCACGCTCACAGATCTCCTTGATTACATCACCCTCGGGAGCTGAAAAAGTCGCGACGATGTTGCTTCCAGTTTCGATCTCCTGTGCGATCGATTCGAGATACTTGACCTCATCCTTCCATTGCTCGCCATACCATTGATCATCCGAAAGACCATCTATCGCCGTCGGCTGATGCACGAGCACGAGATCAATTCCCGCATTTGCTCTTTTCGCGATCGCGGCGGCCTGACCGACCGCCTGCTCGGCGAGTGGTGAGCGATCCAGTGGCACAAGCAGTTTTCTGAACATGATGACTCCTCCGCGGGCACTGATGCCCGGACAATTGCTTTCGTTCCGGCTACTGCGCGGTATAGCCTCCGTCGATTACCAATTCCGATCCGGTAGCGAACTCCGACTCGTCAGAGGCGAGATAAAGAACGCCGTACGCTATATCCATGGGCTTTCCCATATGACCCACGGGATGTAAAGCCTCGAGTGTCTTTCTCATCTCGGCGGGATTGTCGCTCGACTCGATGCCGCGCTCGACCATCGGCGTCACGATGTAACCCGGATGAACCGAGTTGACGCGGATGCCGGTGCGCTCGCGAGCACAGTAGAGAGCCGCCGACTTCGACAGCAGCCGCACACCGCCTTTGCTCGCGTTGTACGCGGCAATCCTCGGATCGCCAACCAGTCCTTCGATCGATGACATGTTGATGATCGACCCTCCGCCGGCAGTGCGCATCGCTGGAATCGCGTACTTGATGCCGAGGAATACTCCGTCGAGGTTGATGCGAAGGAGCTTGCGCCAGTCGTCGAGCGATGTGTGCTCGACGTCGCCGAACCAGCCGACACCAGCGTTGTTGACGAGTATGTCGACTTTTCCGTAGGCCTTCAACGCGGCGGCGATGACTTTCTTCCACGCGTCTTCGTCGCCGACATCGTGCTCGACGAACATCGCGCGGTGTCCCGCCGCAGTAATCGCGTCGGCCACCTTCTTTCCGGCTTCGGTTTCGCGGTCCGTGACGACGACAGCGGCTCCTTCCGCAGCAAGCAGCTCTGCGCAGGCCTGGCCGATCCCCATCGCGCCGCCTGTTACGATCGCGACTTTTCCAGCGACTCTTGGCATGAGCGAAATCTCCCAGATCAAGTCTGGTTAGTGATTGGGCGTCAGTCTGTCAGGGAGAGAGCCGCGCTACGTGGGTGTTTTGCTGATGCCGCAGAGCCGTTTCCATTACCAGGCCGTATCGCGGATATGGAGCCTGAACGCGATCTGATTCACCAGAATGTCTCCGACGAACGTGATCGCGAGAATTTCAGCGATGTCGGCCCACGAAAGCCGAACCAGCACGGAGATCAGGATCAGCGCTCCAATTCCAAAATCGAGCTGATCGGCAGGAATCCACCTGCCTCCCGGCGCGATCTTCATTCGCCGCTTGAAGAAACTCTTTGCGATGTCGCCGCCAATCGCTCCGAGTCCAAGCAGCATTCCGACGAGCGGCCATCGATGGTAATCGACCAGACTGCCCGACCAGTCGATGCGGGACTGAACGAAGGCCGCGACAAGGCCGGCCAGGATCCCCGCGAGCGCTCCGACGACTGTCTTGTGCGAGCCAAGCCAGCGCTCATTGACCGGCGCATTCCACCCACGCCAGAAACGGGTGAACGGCGGCGCCATGTTCGCCAGATACGCCGGCACCATCAGATAAAGAAGCTCAGCTATGCGGGCCATTTCGCTCCGCGAGCAGCGTCAAACTGAAACAGACTGGGAATAACCCGAACTCCTGTGCGTGGACTGCCGACAATGTAAGGGTACTTGGTCCGACTGACTCCGGCAGCAATGCCGCTAGCCTTCAATGACGGCACCGGAGGCCCACTATGATGACCCTTCCGCAACTCTCTGCACTTCATCGCTCGCTCCACGACGAGCTCGTCCTCAGCGTCTACGTCGACGGAACCGCCACCGACTTTTCGATCCAGCACCTCTGGCGAACCCAGCTCGACAACGCGCTGACAGACATTCGCGAATGGCTCGCGGGCTCCCGGCATACTGAACGAGAGGATTTCGAAAAGTGCGCGCATCTCCTCGATGAGACACTCGCTCCATTCAAGCACGGGCTCGGTGCGCCTGGATTTGTTTCGTTCATAACGCGAAACGGAGCGGTGGAATCGCACACTCTTCCGGTCCCCGTTCCCACACTCGCCGTCTGGAGTACCGGACCGGCCATCGCGCCATACATGCGCGCGATGAAAGAGACGCGACCCGTCACCGTCATACTTGCCGACTCGTCAAAAGCCGAGCTTTACAAGTATACCGCCGGCAAGATCGAGAAACTCGATACCGTTCGGTCGCACCATGTGGTCGAGCCACCCTCCCACATGGGCGGTCCCCCAAGACAGGGCTTCCACACGGGGACTCGCGGAAGTACGGGGAAGGACGCCGCTCAACGAAGTCTTCTTGAAGGCCGCGATCGGATGGTCGAGGAAGTTGTCAAGCGCGTCGTGGCAGCGGCAGATGAGAACGGGTTCATCATGGTGGGCGGCATCAAGGGCGTTGCCAAGCGCATCATCGCTCACCTCGACGCTTCCGTTGCCAGTCGAGCGCTGGAGCTGAAAGGTCTGGACATTCACGCGTCGAACGCACAAATCGCCGAGGCGGTCAAGGCAGCAGCGTCAGAGCTGCGAGCGTCTTTCGACAGTCGGCGCATCGCCGAAATCGCCGACGAAGCCGCAGCGGGCGGACTCGGAGCACTCGGTCCGGAGGAAACTCGAATCGCTCTCGAGCAAGCGAGCGTTAGAGACCTGTACCTGACTCACAAGTATCTCGAGGACCATGCCGCCGAGGCCGAAGATGCAGTGAGATCGGCTCTCGATCAGCATGCGTCGGTCGAGGAAGTATCGCACGGGGCCGCCGAAGATCTTCAGCGGGTCGGCGGCATGGCTGCCGGACTTCGATTCCGTCCGGCTACACTCGAGAATTGGGGGGCGACATAGCCGCGTCCGGAATGGCCGTGACTATCTCTCCGACGAAATCACGAAGGTGAAGCCGTCGGGATCCTTCAATCTGAACATGCGTGATCCCCACGGCGTGTCGGCAGGCTCGGCAGCGAGGCTGACTCCGGCCGCCTTCACGCGAGCCGCCAGCTCATCGATGTCTTGCTTCGTGGTGATCTGAAGCGAACAGGCCTCGCCTTTCTTGCGGTCCCATCCCTTCGCGCCGTCGTCCTGGCCAATCACGATTCTCGCGTCGCCGGCTTTCAATGAGACCGCAACGAGCTTCCCATCTCGATCGTATTTCTGATCGACCGTGAAGCCCACGTTCTGATACCATGCGAGGCTCTTGTTGATGTCATTGACGGTGAAGGATCCATTGAGCGCTGTGCCTTCAAGTGTGTTCTGCGATGCCGAGTCAGTTGTCACGTTCTCAAATTCTCCAGGAATGGGGTCGTTCGATTCAGGAATCATTGCTCCGTGCAGCGTTCTGCAACAGTAGACATTTCGTCTGAGCGTGTAAGATTCAGTACATGAGCAAGGTTTTCTTCGACAAAATCCTTCCCGCGCGGTGACGCGTGATCGACAAGGCGGCACTTCACCAGACTGCGGATCGTGGAATCCGCGAGGTTGCACTCGCACTTCTCGCCACAGCCGAGGATACCGGTAGCGCGCTGACTGGTTCGGCGGACGCGCTGCGCGCGGGAGCTGAAGGCGCTGATGATCTGCTTCACGACTTCAGGGTCGCGATCAGGCGGCTGCGCAGCTGGCTTCGCGCGTTCAAAGGTCCTTTGTCGGATGCGCTTCCGAAAAAACAACGACGCCGCCTGTCAGCGATAGTCAGAGATACGAACGCCGCGCGCGATGCAGCTGTGCACGTGGAGTGGCTGAAGAAGAACAGGCGCGATCTCGCGGCTCAGCGGCGAGCTGGATACAACTGGATGCATTCCCGCCTTCAGAAACGCCGCATGAAGGGATTGGACACGGCGGTTGCTGCAGCTGAGAATTTTGCGGCCGTCGCGCCGAAGCTGAGAGAAAGTCTCGACCTGGATGACGCGAAGGATGTGGGTAGCTCGCCGCTCTTCGGCATCATGCTCGCCGATGTAATTGGCGACGCCGCTGACAAGTTGAAGACGCGGCTGGCCAAGATTCGCCGCTCGAACGACATCATGCGAATCCATCGCGCGCGGATTGCTGCAAAGCGGCTTCGCTACGTTGTCGAGCCCGTTGCCGCCCTCGGGATAGACGGCCAGCTGATAGTCGACTCGCTGAAGTCATTGCAGGATTCTTTCGGCGATCTTCACGACGTCCACGTTTTCTCGGCCCAGCTGGCACGAGCGTCACGAAAAGCAGCGAAGAAATCAGACGGAGGCGCACCTGAAGATCCTCAGCCGGGCCTGGTGCATATCGCCCACAAGCTCCATGCACGAAGCGAAGGACTCTACGCCACTATCGCCCGCGAGTGGCTTGGCAAGGCGGGCGATCCGTTCTTCGAGAAGGTTCGCGTCTTCGCCAGCGACCTCAGCCGCTGAAACCCTGATTTGTTTTGCCTGCGTACAGAACGCATGGCGGCAAAACTCCTCCGGTGAAACAGTCACATGGACGCAACCGGACAATCTTCCTCGAGAGCATGTCCGAGCTTCACACCGAGCTCACCCGGGTCAGACTGGGTGGCGGCTGAACTTACTTCTGCCGCCCTCGCGTTCCATTTGCCCAGCCGTCCCACACGCCCATTGATTTCATCTGATCGGCGAGGTCGGTGCTCTTCATGAGCGCCTCGATCTCAGCCCGGCTCTGACGCGGCAGCGCTTCGGGCATCGTCGCGAATCCGTACACCAGGGCCGCGGCAACTATCGAATTCTGCCTGAGCACACGCGTATCGCACTTCTCATAGGTGTCGCTGTGAGCGTGGTAATTCGGCCCGTACGTCGCTGACTCCTGATCGGCGACGATGTTCGCGATACCGTGCAGCATGAAATCGAAATTGTCTGTCCCGACAATTGGCGCGTCAGTCTCCTTGAACGGGCCCAGCCCTCGCACTGGCTCGATCGCCTTTTCCACCAGCGGCACGAGCGCAGGACGCGCACCGGTGAAAAATCCCTGCACGCGGCCACAGCCAATGTCGAAGGCAGTGACCATCACGTGCCGGTCCAGCTCGGGCGCATGACTGCGCGCGTAGCCGAACGAGCCTTCCATACCCTGCTCTTCTCCATTCCACAGAGCAAAACGAATCGTGCGCGCCGGACGTATGCCGAGTCGTTGGAACTGGCGCGCGATGTCGATCAGCATCGCGACATTTGCGCCGTTGTCGAGCGCACCGTCGCCAAGGTCCCATGAATCGAGATGCGCACCGATCAGAACGATCTCGTTTGCCTTGGTCGTGCCGGGAATTTCGCCCACGACGTTGTAGCTCTCGTATGGACCACCAACATCGAGATCGAGCTTCGCATTGAGCGTAAGCGGAGTTCCATCACGCAGGAGACGCAGTGCGCGCAAACCCGACTCGCGCTCCATCACCATCATCGGCCGCGTGTTCTTCGCACCGATCGATACGTTGTGCCGGTACAGCAGAGAGTTTGCACGGGATCCGACATAGACGATTCCCGCCACACCATCCGCGAACGCGCGCGGCTCGATCTGCGCGGTGAGAGCATACTCGGCAAAAAGTCCGTCGATGTCCTTGAGCTCGTCCTGTTCGATGAGCACGTATGCACCTCGCGCCTTTGCACCGAGCCTCGCGAAGTCGGCCTCACTGCCACGACCTCCATCGACGAGCGGCGCAGTCACACCCGCGCTGGGAGTCGCGACCGAAAAAGGCATGGCAGCGATACGCGGCGAGAAGTTCACCCCCGGCCCAGTTATCGTCGCAATCGCGGAACGCTCGAGCCATCGCGATGGCATCTGAAACGAATCCTTCTGCGCTTTCACCCCTGCTGCACGAAAACGCTCGAGCGCCCAGTCAACCGAGCGCAGATTTGCGGGCGATCCTGTCGCGCGTCCCCCGATACGATCGGTCAGGTTGTGCAAATCGCTCTCGAGAGGCGTCGCTCCGAGCAGCGCCGTCGCAAGCCGATCGAACTGAGTGGAAGCCTCCTGAGCGCGGACAGACGCAGGAACGGCAAGCATCAGTGAAAGAACGCCAACACGTGCCACAACGATTCCGCAGCGTAGGTGAGCGGCGCCTTTCAAAAGAGTCTCCGGTTTCAGGTCGCGTGCAAAGTGCTACAGGGTTGCGTGCCTAACAAGACTCTCCGGTTAACGCGCCCGGCGGCGCAGCGATCTAATGCGCGTATCCGTTCACGATGTCCCGCAGCTTCTCACCCGCAGCCAGGCGGCTCTGCCACTTCGTCGTCGAGAACCAGTCGGCGAAGATGCGGTCACTTCTGGGATCCACATCGTGAAATGCAGCCACCAGTTCAGCGCTCGTTCCACCCATCACCCGATGCTGCTGGTAGTAGCTGCGGTACGCCTTGTCGAAGGATTCGGGACCGAGTGTCTTGAAGAGCGCATAGAACATCGCCATGCCGACCGAGTAGGAATAATCTGTCAGCTCGGCGCGGCCGTAATCGGCGAGGGGGATTTTCGTGCACGGAGCGTCTGCCTGGCAATTGCGCTTGAGACTTGATTCGAGCCTTTCGATGCGTGCGTCCCACCCTGACCAGCCATCGAGCTGCGCAGCCATACGCCATTGCAGAAAACTCGCGAGTCCTTCATTCCACCGCGGAGATGGCTTGTCGGTTTCATTCACGTTCCAGAGATGCGACAGCTCGTGATACACCTGATACAGTTGGTCTCGATCGCGAAACGCATCCGCGGTCTGGATGATCCCTCCCGAGAGACTCGCCTGTGAGCCCCAGCCCTCCGGTATCTCGATCACCGTTACGTTCGACTTGCCGCCGACCGGCCCAAACCACTCGGCGTACTGCGCAAGCGCGCGCGTTATGCTGCGTTCGACCATTTGCGCTCCGGCCGAGTCTTCCGGCAAGTAGAAGATTCGCAGTCCGCTCTCGTCGATCGTTCGATACGGGGCTATTGCGACGTTGAGGGCCGGCGCTGGCGTGATGCTGCGATACCGCCAGATGACGAGCGAATCATGTTTTGCAATCGCGTCAACCATGCCTCCAGTTGCCACGACAAACATCGATGGCACTGTGACGCGGACGTCGAACATGAAGGGCTCATATCCGGTTGCACGATTGACTCTTCGCGACGGAACGCCAATTACAGGAAACGCGAATGCGTCTTCTCTAATGATTGTGAAAGCGGAGTCGACCTTGTCCTTGATGTAAAGCGAGCCAGTCTCGGTGTACCCAACGAGATGACCGCCGTATTGAATGACGAGCGCGATCGAATCGCCCGCGGCGACCGGCTTCCGAAGTCTTGCGCTGATCGCATTCACCTGGAGGACCGAGTCGTCACGAAACAGGACGACGCTCTGCTGGAAAGGAACGACGACCCCATTGCCATCGGTGATGCGCGAGACCGTCATCAGCCGATTGAGAAGCAGGGGAATCTCCGCCGTGCTGCGTTTCGACGTGTTCCGAACGTGCAGGGTCTCTGAGCCGTTGAGAGAACCGTGGCCATAATCGACGCGGATATCCAGAGCGCGCGACGTCACATGGAGAGGAACGACATCCGCCGGTTGCTGCGTCAGACTTCTATGAGAAATCGCGACACAGGCAACTGCAGTGGCAATGATAGTGGCTCGAATCGATCCCATAAAACCTCGCGTTCGTTGCAGTCACAGAATCTGCTGATCTTTGAAACGCGAGGTTGAACTAGTACCCGTTCAAGGCCTGAAACAATCAGGCTATTCCTGACGGGTGGTAAGACAATCGAAGTGCCTTACCGCACACGATCACCGAACGATGTGTATGGGTCGAGATCCACCGGAACGCTGGTGGCCCTGGCCAGCGAAGCCTTCAGCGCCGCAGGCATCTGGTCGTACTTCGCAAACCACCGCTCGGCGCGCTGGCGATCGCCTGTTGCTTCGATCTCGAGAAGCTCCTTCGCGAGACTCGCAATCGCACCGGGCATTTTTGCGAAATCAATCACGTATCTGCCCGTCGACGCATCGCGTGTGATCGCTCCCTTCTCGGTGAGATAATTGAACTCCATCATCTCGCCCCGTCCGTGCGCTTCGGCAACTCCAAATCGAACCGAGCGGAAGATTCCCGCTACATACGACGCGTAGAACTCGCTGGCGCGAGCCTTCGGCAGATCGTTGTGATCCATAAGCCAGGCAATTGCGAACATTCCAACAATGTCAGCCTTCGCTTCTTCGAGAGCGGAGTAAGTCGGACCAATTGCCTCAGTGATCTTGAGCCTGCCCTTTGGCGTTCGCGCGAACGCCGGTCCGATTCCGTGACTCAGCTCATGCATCACGACGTTGGAGAGGTAGCCGTCAGTTGAAGCGAGGCGCGCCTGGTCAGGACGCATCAACATCAATCCGATCGGAAGCACCGAGTACTTCACGCGGGCATCCATGAAGTTCTTGAAGAAGATCTTCTTGGTTCCCTTTTCTTCGTGGATGCGAGGGTCGTTCGGAAGGTTGTCGGCAACTGCCTGGTATCCGTGACGCAGATCGCCTGCGCGGAATGGAGTATCCATCATCTCCATCGGCGTCTTGTGTCCGACGTTCGACGGTTTGTCTTCAGGAGCGAGCGGCAACGCCTGCTGAATGTCGGCGACGTATTTCTCGAAGGTCGCGAGCTTCTTGCTCTCCGGCTCGTTGCGGATCATCACCGCTGCACCGTATGAGCCTTTGACACCAAGGAGATCGTCGAGGTATGTCTCGTATGGTGCGAAGATGATGTCGAACTTCGGATTGACGAGATCGACCCACGCAATGTCGCTCGCGTAGTAGTTGTCGCTGAGAAGTGCGTCGGCGCGGAGGCGAAGGAAATTCGCGAACGCCTTGTCGTCACTGAGCGCGGCAGCATCGCGCAAAGCCTTTGCCGCAGGCTCGAGCCATTGCTTGTACTCCACATGATACGGAACGCCGACAAGGGCTGATCCCTGACGCTTTACGACCGTCAACGGATTGTAGATCTCGGTTTTCTTTTCAGGATGCGCCGCGACGTAAGCGTCGATTTCCTTCTGCGTGATTCCCTTTGGCAGAAGCGCGCGGCCTGGGGACAGTGGCTCGTTACCTATGAACGGCTTGTTCTCGTTCAGCAGATCGTAGCGGCTTCCATTGATCATGAGGAAGCGGCGGAGTTGCTGGTCCGCGGGTTTCGTGCAGCCTGCGAGTCCGTTGTAGAGGGTCAGTGCTTCAGGATCGCTTTGACGCCAGTAGATGCTCTCGAGGTACTGGCCGGCCTCGACGAGCTTTCGCACAAGCTTCACTTCGCGCGACGATAGCCCGGCGGTCGAAAACGGGGTGTCGATTCGCCTGAACTTCGCGAGTTGAACGCCTATGTTTTCATTGGGCTGCGGGTGCGAAACGCACGCGGGGGCCTGAGCCGAGAGCGTGGTCGCCAGGGCGAAGACAGCGACGACAGAGGCTGAGCTGAAGATATTCATGCTCTGAAGCTACTCGGCTGCTACCCGGGTGAGAATCGTTGCGGATAGCGGGTATCTGCCAAGGTTCAAGGCAGCGGCATAGGTCCGGGAGTGGTTACAGCGCTTTTGTCATCAGCTTGAGATGCGCTTGGCGGCGCAGCTTGCCCGTATCGGTGAATTGCGCCGTTCCCGAGGGCTTGAACCCGAACTTCGCGTAGAACGGCGGAAGCTCGACCCGCAGATCGACCACTTCGAGATCGAGCGCGTCACAGCCGGCCATGCGACAGTGGTCCTCGACGGCAGTGATCAGCACTCGCGCGAGTCCTTTTCCCTGAAACGCCGGATCGACTGACAACACCGCGAAATGCCCGCGCCATCCGTGAACTTCAACCCATACGGCTGCGGCAAGTGTCTCATCACTGGGCGAATCGATCACGATGAAGCACGCACCCGGAGATTCCATGCGCTGCTTTACATCTTCGGCATTTGTACGATTGCCATCGATGAAAAAATCCTCGACTCGATACGCAAGGTTGATGACGCGCACGAGCTCCGGAATGTCTGCTTGTGTAGCGTAACGTGTATTCATGGGCGAGCTTGCTGCTGGTCGAGTATCGGCGTTCATGAGAGTGAGCGCGGAAAGTAAATCACTCAGGGGTTGGAGGCGATGATCCACGGTCGAACGGGACCGACGGTCTCTGCCCACGACCTCGGCATCCGGGAGAGAACAATGCGAATCGTAATGAGCATCATCGGGGTTCTGCTCGTGATCTGTGGCGGAGTCTGGTTCCTTCAGGGAATCAACATTCTTCCTGGCAGCTTCATGACCGGTCAGATGAAGTGGACCATCTACGGCGGCATTGCATTGGTTGCAGGGATCGTAATGCTGGTATCGGCGGTTCGCCTGAAAACCTGACGACCGCCACAGGGCAGCGCCGGTGGCGTTCCCCGGTACGCTGACGGATAATACAGTCTCGACGGACAAGAAATTCTCCGATCCGTTCAAACGGTAAATCCCGATGCGACATGAACATGCTGATCAAATCAATCGAAGCCGAGTATCGCCGATATAAGGCAATGGCCGAGGGGGCCTTTGCTCAGGTCTCCGACGATCAGCTTTCGGAGCCTGGACCCGGTGACGGAAATTCTCTTGCGATCATCTGCTGGCACCTCTCAGGCAACCTGAAGTCTCGCTTTAGCGATTTCCTCGAGAGCGACGGCGAGAAACCATGGCGGCAGCGCGAGGAAGAGTTCGCACAGCGCCGGGTCTCGAGGCCGGAGTTCATTTCGAAGTGGGCAGAGGGTTGGGAAGTTTTGCTCGGAACTCTCGCGACCCTCACGTCCGCAGACCTGATGCGCTCAGTGAAGATCCGCGGACAGAGTATGTTCGTTCACGAAGCGCTCAACCGATCGCTGGCCCATGCGAGTTATCACGTTGGTCAGATCGTCTACATCGCGCACGCATTCCGCGGCAAGGATTGGCGTTATCTCAGCATTCCTCCCGGCGGGTCAACGGCGTACAACGCGAATCCGGTGATGGAGAAGGCGTTGAATTACGTTGAGACGATAAAAGACAAAGCGCGATGACCAGGGCCCCAATTTGCGTTTCGCTAGTGACGCTGAGCCTCTGTATGGCCGGCGAGCTGAGCGGGCAGGCTCCGCCCCT
>JADGQR010000185.1 GCA_017881685.1 Gemmatimonadaceae bacterium | reverse complement strand
TTTCGACGCGGAGACGAGCCTCGCGGCAGAAAGTGTCGGCGAGAGCGATTGCTTCCTTTTGTCCTTTCTCAGCGAGCATCATCGCACGCACGCACGCAGCCGACATCGCGAACAGCTCGGCACCGATGTCCACTGCGCGGAAGAGAACTGCCTGCTTGCGCTCGAGCTTTGGACCGTATCTCACCATCGCGTGGAAGATCGATCGTCCAAGATGACGCGTGTTGTGCTCGAGGAAGCGCATGTGCGTCGCGAGCTTTCCGAACTCGCCGTACGTCTTGAGCTGTCCGGCTCCCAGCCAGCGCGAGGGGTACCACGTGAGATAGAACGGTGTCGATTTCGCCATCGCCGACAGCCGCTCCTTCATCGTGGACTCAGGATTCACGATGGGGAACGCGAGCTTGAAGTGATGATCGACTGCTTCACGCGCGATGAAGAGGCGCATGATCTCCGATGAACCCTCGAAGATCAGGTTGATGCGATAGTCGCGCATCGCGCGCTCAACCGCGATTGGCTCTTCTCCACGACTCGCCAATGAGTACGCTGTCTCGTATCCACGGCCGCCGCGGATCTGCATCGTGTCGTCGATGATCTTCCAGCCGGCCTCAGTGTTGTAAAGCTTGGCCAGCGCCGCTTCGAGGCGGATGTCATAGCCGCCCTTTTCGTACAGCGCGGCTGACAGTTCAGCGATCGCCTCCATCGCAAACGTGTTGGCAGCCATGCGTGCGATCTTCTGCGAGACAGCTTCGTGCTTTCCAATCGGCTGCCCCCACTGCACTCGCTCCATTCCCCACTTCCGGACGATGCGAAGCATCGACTTGCCTGCGCCCGCGCAGCCGGCGGGAATCGTCAAGCGGCCTGTGTTCAGTGTTACGAGCGCGAGCTTCAGTCCCTTCCCCTCACCCCAGAGAATATTCTCGCGAGGAACCTTCACGTTGTTGAAGCGGATGACGCCGTTCTCGATCGCCTTGAGTCCCATGAAATGAAGGCGATGGGCGACCTCGACGCCGGGCATGCTCGCATCGACGATGAACGCAGTGATCTGCTTCACCATCTTTCCCTTCGAAGACTGCTTGTCGGGAGTTCTCGCCATCACGACGAACAGCTCTGCTCTCGTACCGTTCGTGCACCACAACTTTTCGCCGTTGATGATGAAGTGCTGGCCGTCTTCTGTCGGTGTAGCGGTCGTGCGAAGATTTGCGGGATCAGACCCGGCATCGACCTCTGTCAGCGCGAACGCCGAGATCGCGCCCTTTGCCAGACGAGGAAAGTATTTCTTCTTCTGCTCGTCGGTCCCGAACAGCTTGAGCGGCTGCGGAACGCCGATCGACTGGCTTGCAGACAGGAGCGCAACGAGCGATCCGTCTTTCGACGTGACGAGCTCCATCGCGCGGATGTAGCTCATCTGAGAGAGGCCCAGTCCTCCGTATTCTTTCGGAATCTTGATGCCGAACGCGCCCATGTCGCGCAGCTCCTGCACGAGCGACTCGGGAATGTCTCCAGTCCGATCGATCTCGGCTGAATCGACTTTGTCCAGGAAAGCCTTGAGCCTGTCCATGAACGGTTTTGCGCGCGCTTCTTCTGCGGCGTCGTTCGGCGGATGCGGATAGATCAGGTCCGGCCGGAAGCGACCGAGGTAAAGCTCGCGGGCGAAGCTGGGGTGTTCCCACTCGGTCTCGCGCGCCTGTTCAGCAACGTCTCGCGCTTCCTTTTCGGTGGCGAGTGCCTGCGGTTTGTCCGTCATTTACGCCTCACGAAGAGGAACATTCCAATAATAGAGATGGTGGCGAAGGAAAACCACTGAATGGCGTACGACTGGTGCGGCCCTTCATCCAGCGGCGGGACATCGAGCCGAGGGGGGACGTTTGGACCAGCGGCTGCGCCACCTGATATGAGTATCAAATGATAGGGCGCAATGGGATAAGGGAAATCCTGAGCTAGTGTCCTTTCATCCAGCCAGCGGTAGGAACGGTCGCGTCCAGCGAGCTTCGCGTTGCCATTCCCGGTGTTGAAGAATTCGACGAACGCATCGCCGTTCAGTGTGTCCGGTTCCTTCCATCGGCTGCGCTCGATCGTCATCCCGTCCGGTGCGTAAACCCAGCCTCTTGTAACGAGGACGGCGGTATCGGTTCCGGCGACTCTCAGCGGAGTGACGAGCTGCACTCCGGGTGAGCCATTCCGGGTGCGGTTGGTGACGTAGATCTCATGGGTGTAATCGTAGACGCCGCTCACTCTAACTCGGCGGAAGTGTGCGGCGCCGGTGTCCTTCGGGAGCTGATTCATCGGAACTGGCGCGGTCGTGGCTCTTGCTGAGAGCTCTCGATTTAGGGCTTTGCGTTCCGAGAGTCTCGACAGTTGCCAGAAGCCGAGGCGAAGGCAGACAAGGGCGAAGATGCTGCCCAAGATTACGAAGATCAGATTCCCGCGCTTCATGCCGAGCAATCTAGTCGGCAGATAGATCTTCATGGATTGCGGCCTCAGGACTAACTGCCATCAACGATCGACGACTGAGTGAGGAATACGGACCGGAACGGGAAAACGCGGAAACCGGGTCCGGCGGTCAGTGGTTCGCAATCCTCAAAACCGTCGTTGTTCGCAATCCTCAATTAGTCGTCGATCGTCGATGGCTGTTAGTCCTGAGGCCGCAATCAAAAAAAGGAGAGCTGATCACCGAGACGTTCTGGATCGACTGGAGCCTGTCCGAGCTTGTACTGGATATCTCGCGCAGTTGAAGGACTGTGCCCGCTGAAAGTGTTGGCGACGAAGCCGAAGACATCAGTGACCGACTCCGGCATCTCGTCGATCGCGTCGATCCATGCGTCAACTTCCCGCGTGCGGTCAACCTGCACTCGCGAGTAATCGACGAGATCGCGGTTTGGTCCCATCCATCTGATGTACGCGAAGTCAGCGGTCGGTTTTCGCGCGAGGGCTAACATAACCTTTCGCGGAATCCATCGGCCGTCGACGAGAGTGAGCGCGATGTTACGCTCGCGGAGCAGGGCGATGACGCCCTCGGACATCCATCCACGATGACGGAACTCGATCGCGAATCGAATGTCCGACGGAATCTTGTCGATGAAATGAATCAGGGCCGGAAGCTCGCCCGGATCGAAGTCGGGCCCGAGCTGAACAAGAACGGGGCCAAGTTTGTGCCGAAGCCCGCGTGCTCTTTCGTAGAATTGATCGGCTACTCCCAGCTCATCGCGAAGACGTTGCTCGTGCGTAACCTCCTGCGGAAGCTTGAGGGCAAATATGAAGTCGTGCGGCGTTCGATCGTACCAGCTTTTGAACGTCGTTGCTGATGGAACTCCGTAGAACGTCGAGTCCACTTCCACACTTCCGAACGCACGCGAGTAAACCGACAGAAAGTCGGGAGTCCTTGTATTGACTGGGAAGAACGGACCAACCCAGGCTTCGTAATTCCAGCCCTGGGTTCCGATATGCATCCTCGGCTTCATGTCAGTTGCCGCTGGAGTGCCACCACGTTCTTCCGACAGGAGATGGTCTCAAAATTGCCTTTCCAACAGTAGAAGTAATACTGTCGCGAATTTGATTCCAGGAGGAACCATGGACCGCAATAAGGATCAAGTCCACCCGCACGGTGGCATTTTGCACCACGACAATAATCCCAGCGTCGGCAACGAGGTTGGAGAAGCGGTAGGAGGAGTTTCCGGAGTCGTCGCTGGTGCTGCTATTGGCACTGCAGGCGGTCCGATCGGCGCCATTATCGGCGGAATCGCTGGTGGAGTCGGCGGCTGGTGGGCA
>JADGQR010000184.1 GCA_017881685.1 Gemmatimonadaceae bacterium | reverse complement strand
CCTGAGGAATTACTCCACTGATGCGATCGCGCGCAACTGATCTCTGAAGCTCCAGGGCATCAGCGTAGCTCATTCGTCCAAGCCGAACTACCCAGAGCTCGCGGCTACCATGATTGTCAGTCACGACTGCGACTCACGTGTGAATCACTTTCCCGCGCGAGTCGAGACACGCCTCTGCGATCGCTTCGGACAACGTCGGATGAGCGTGGACGGCGAGATCCACTTCCTCGACTGTGAACTCGTTCTCTCTCGCGACGACGAGCTCGTGCAGTATCTCGGTTGCGTGAGCGCCAATGATGTGCGCGCCGAGAATTTCACCATACTTCGAGTCGCGGATGATCTTGACGAACCCTTCGGTCTCTCCCGACGTGCGTGCGCGTCCGTTGGCGGAGAAGGGGAATTTTCCAACCTTGTAGTCGAGCTTCTTCTCCTTGCACTGGGCTTCCGTCAGCCCAACCGACGCGACTTCGGGATGACAGTACGTCGCGTTCGGAATGTTGCCGTAATTCACCGGATGCGGATTCTGCCCCGCGAGGAACTCGGCGAAGACAACGCCTTCGCGCGAGCCCTTGTGAGCGAGCATCGGCGGGCCGGCGACATCGCCAATCGCGTAGATCCCCTTCGCGGTGGTCTCCATCTTCTCGTTGATCTTGATGAAGCCGCGCTCAGTGAGCTGAACTCCGTTCTCCTTGAGCCCGATGTCTTCGACATTTGGCGCTCGGCCGGCTGCTACGAGTACTTTCTCTACCTCGAGTGCCGCGGACTTGCCGCCGGCATCGATGGTCATGCTCACCGAGTCCTTCCCGACCTTGACGTTGCCGATCTTCGCCCCGGCAATGACTTCGATCTTTCGCTTCTTGAACGCTCTGGTCAACTCGGCCGAGCATTCGGCGTCTTCGAGCGGGAGAATGACCGGGGCGACGTCGATGAGAGTGACCTGAGTTCCGAACGCGCTGAAGACGTCGGCGAACTCACAGCCGACAGCGCCCGCACCAACGATTGCCATCGTCTTCGGAGCTTTCTCGAGAATGAGAGCTTCGTCAGACGAAAGAACGTTGGTCTTGTTCAGCTCGAGTCCGGCCTGTGGCAGTCCTTTAACGCGCGATCCGGTGGAGATGACGACGGCTTTCTTCGCGTCGTGCTTCTCTTCCTTGCCATCCGCCAGCTTGACCGTGACTGCATTTTTGCCGGCAAGCTTCGCGGTACCCTTGATGGTCGTGATCTTGTGCTTCTTGAAAAGAAACTCGACGCCTTTCGAATTCTGCATGGCGACCGCGCGCGAGCGCTTCATCGCGACGCCGTAGTCGAAGCTCGTCTCGCCGACATTTACGCCGAAGTCGGCAGCCTTCTTCACTTTCTGCGCGAGCGACGCGGACTCGAGCAATGCTTTCGCCGGAATGCAGCCCCACAGCACGCACGTTCCGCCCAGTCCTTCACGCTCGACCACCGCGACAGTCATTCCGAGCTGAGCAGCGCGGATCGCGCCAACGTAGCCAGCCGGGCCGCCGCCTATGAAGATCACATCGAAGCTTGCCATGATTTGTATTCCAGTTGGTGAAAAACACTGAAGCTGACTGCTACCAGCCGAGCCGCGACCAGCTACCAGAGAAACTCAAAACTCAAAAACTCAATGACTGCGAACTGAAAACTCCGGACTCTCTGGGTCTAAATCACGAGAAGAAGCGGATTTTCAAAGAACCTCTTCACCGTCTGCAAAAACTTGGACCCTGTCGCGCCGTCAATGACTCGATGATCACAGCTCATCGTTACACGCATGCGCTGACGCACAACGATCTCTCCATCGATTACAACCGGCTTCGCCTCAACTCCACCAATCGCGAGAATGCCTGCTTCAGGCGGATTGATGATCGCCGTGAACTGATCGATTCCGAACATGCCAAGGTTCGATACAGAAAACGTCGAACCGCTGTATTGCTCCGGCGTCAGCTTTCTCTGACGCGCTTTCTCGGCCAAATCCTTTGCTTCGGCGGCAATTTGTCCGATGCCTTTTTTGTCCGCGTCGAAGATCACCGGAGTGATGAGGCCGTCTGGAATTGCCACAGCCATCGCAACGTGAACGCGATTGAAGTAGCGAATGTGATCGCCCATCCACCACGCGTTGACTTCAGGATGCTCGGACAACGCCATCGCGACAGCTTTGATCACGATGTCGTTGAAGCTCACCTTGTAATCGTCGCCGAGTTCCTTGAGCTGAGCGCGCATGTCGGCTGCGCGTCCGGCGTCGAATTCGGCGGTCAGATAATAGGTCGGAATCGGACCGATGGATTCGGCAAGACGACGTGCGATTGTCTTTCGAATCTGAGTGTTCGGAACGTCCTGGAAGTCACCGTCGCGCGTAATGAAGCGTGGTGTTTTCTTCGGCGCGGCCGCACTCGCTTTCGCAGCGGCGGCTGGAGCGCTCTTCACCGCTGACTCGATGTCCTTCTTGACGATTCGGCCACCAGGACCCGATCCACGAACCTGCGACAGCTCGATACCGCGCTCGGACGCAAGACGACGAGCCAGCGGTGAAGAACGCGAACGTTTTCCGTCGCCTGCTGAAGTTGATGCGGCCAAAGACGACACGACGCCGAATCCCGACGAGCCCGATGGCGGCAGCGGTGGCTGCACCATCGTCGGCGCTGGTGTGCGCTGAGCCGGAGGTTGCTGGGGAGCCTCGGCTCCCTGCGACGCAGGCTCGGGCGCTGGAGCGTTTGCTTGTGCCGCTGCATCAGGCGCGAGAGCGGCTGCAGGCGCTGCGGCCGGTGCGGGCTTCGCTGCCGCGACGAGCGCGTCGATGTTTTCGTCAGCGGTTCCGATGACGGCGAGAAGAGTTCCAACAGGTGACGAATCGCCTTCGTTCGCGATGCGCTTTCTGATTATCCCATCGGCGCGGGCAACCAGCTCCATCACTGCCTTATCAGTCTCGACTTCGGCCAGGACGTCGCCGGTCTTTACGGCGTCGCCCTCGTTCTTGAGCCACTTCACGAGGCGGCCCTCTTCCATCGTCGGTGAGAGGGCCTCCATTACTACCTTGGTCGCCATAATCGTTAGCCGAGGTACATGACTTTCTTGATGGCCGCGATTGCCTTTGCTGCGTCGGGCTTCGCTGCCTTCTCGAGATTCTTTGCGTACGGCATCGGCGTATCGGCCTGATGCACACGAACTACCGGAGCATCGAGATCGTCGAAGCACTCGCGCTGAATGAAGTCGACAACCTGCGCACCCACGCCGCACATTTCCCATCCTTCTTCGAGGACGACGGCGCGGTTTGTTTTCTGAACCGAAGTCGCGATCGCTTCGACATCCATCGGCCTGATCGTGCGAAGGTCAACGATGTCAACCGCGATGTTCTCCTTCGCGAGCGCATCTGCAACCTGGAGCGCGACGAGGACCATCTTGCCGTGCGCAACGATCGTGCAGTCGCCGCCCTCACGCTTGAGATCGGCTTTTCCGATCGGAACAACGTGCTCACCCTCGGGCACTTCGCCCTTGGTGTTGTAGAGCATTTCCCCCTCGAGAAACACGACGGGGTTGTCATCGCGAATCGCCGATTTGAGCAGACCTTTCGCATCTGCCGGCGTTGCAGGCGTAATGACCTTGAGTCCCGGGATGTGAGCGAGCCAGCTTTCCCACGCCTGCGAGTGTTGCGCCGAGAGCTGAAGCGCAGAACCGTTAGGTCCGCGGAAGACCATCGGCATCGAGAACTGACCGCCCGACATGTAAAGCATCTTCGCCGCGGCGTTGACGACCTGGTCGAGTGCAAGCAATGCAAAATTCCACGTCATGAACTCGATGATCGGTCGTAACCCAACCATTGCCGATCCAACGCCGATACCGGCAAATCCCAGCTCGGTGATCGGTGTGTCGACGATTCGCATCGGGCCGAACTCGTCGAGCAGCCCTTTCGAGACCTTGTACGCGCCGTTGTACTGCGCGACTTCCTCGCCCATGAGAAAAACTGATTCATCGCGCGTCAACTCTTCGCGCAGGGCCTGGGTCAGCGCGTCTCTGTATGTGATCAATGCCATCGTCAGCTCGTCGTGTCGACGAGAACGTCGGTATAAAGGTGATCGAGAGGCGGTTCCGGACTCGCTTCCGCGAAATCCCATGCGTCCTGGCAAATCGCCTTCTGCTCTTCGTCGAGCTTTGCAAACTCGCCGTCGCTCAGCTCGTTGTTCGCACGCATGATGTCGTGAAGAATGACGATGGGATCGCGCTTCATGCTTTCTTCGAGCTCCTCGCGCGAGCGATAAGTCCCACTCGCAGCATCGGACATCGAGTGTCCCATGAAGCGATACGTGCGCATCTCGAGAAGCGTCGGCTTGCCTTCCTTTCGTGCGAGCTCTACAGCGCGTCCCATTGCATCACGCACGGCGAACACGTCCTGTGCATCGATGGACTCACCGATCATTCGATAGGCTGCCGCACGCGTCTTGACGTCCTCGTTGGCAGTGGAGCGCGAGATCGCTGTGCCCATTCCGTAGCGATTGTTCTCGATGACGAAGATTGCAGGAAGATTCCAGAGCGCAGCCATGTTCAGCGCTTCGTGAAATGCGCCAATGTTGACGGCTGCTTCACCAAAGAAGCAGACGCAGACCTGATCTCCCTTCCGGTACTTGATCGCCCAGCCAACGCCGGCTGCAAGCGGTATGTGACCACCTACAATCCCATGTCCGCCGAGGAAGCCGACTTTCTTGTCGAACAGGTGCATTGACCCGCCCTTTCCGCCCGAGCATCCATCGACTCGCCCGAACAGCTCGGCCATCACCGAGCGTGGCGACATGCCGCGTGCAATCGCCTGACCGTGATCACGATATGACGTGACTACATAGTCGTCCGGGCGAAGTACCGACATCGTGCCCGCAGAAATCGCTTCCTGTCCGATATAAAGGTGGCAGAAGCCACCGATTTTTCCGAGCGCGTACGCTTCGGCTGCTCTCTCTTCAAAGCGACGTTGCAGCAGCATCGAGCGAAGAAGCTCCTTGCGCAGCGCAGCCTGATCCGCAGCGGATTTCTCCGCGTTGTCTGTCTTTGTTGGCATTTCCTGCTTTGGCTTGCGGGTGCTTTCCCGTCGCATTGTCTCTGTCAAACGCCCGCCGCCTGCACCTGTTCCCAGGCATGGTAGCTCGAGCGCACGAGCGGTGACGATTCAACGTGACGGAAGCCGAGCGACATCCCGATTTCGTACAGCTCCCGAAATTCCTGCGGCGTGACGTAGCGATCGAGCGCGATATGGCTGTCGGACGGCCTCAGGTACTGGCCGAGCGTGAGGATGTCGACGTCGACGTCGCGGAGATCCTTCATGACCTCGACGACTTCTTCATTTGTCTCACCCATTCCGAGAATCATTCCCGTTTTTGTCGGAATGTCCGGCGCGATTCTCTTTGCAAGGCGGAAGATCTCCATCACTCGACGATACTTACCGCCGGGACGTGCCTTTTTATATAGTCGTGGCACCGTCTCCGTGTTGTGATTGTAGATCTCCGGGCGGGCTTCGAGAACGGCCCGGATGCTGTCCTCGTTGCCCTGAAAGTCGGGAACGAGAACTTCGACCGAGCACTCAGGCACACACGCGTGAATCTGCCGGATGGTTTCCGCGAAGATGTACGCGCCAAAATCGGGAAGATCATCGCGATCGACCGATGTGATGACGGCGTGCTGAAGATTCATCTCCGCGATTGCTTGTGCGACGCGGCCCGGTTCAGCGATGTCATACTTTGGAGGACGCCCGTGGGCAACGGCGCAGTACGCGCAGTTACGGGTGCAGACATCTCCAAGGATCATGAAGGTGGCGGTGCCATGCTCCCAGCATTCGCCGACGTTGGGGCAGTGCGCCTCCTCGCAGACCGAGTGGAGGTCGAGCTCGCGCATCATCTGCTTGAGCCGTATGTAGTTAGGTCCGCCCGGAGCCTTCACCTTGAGCCACGATGGCTTGCGCTCGGGAAGGGGCTCGACGCGATGCCGACCCATTATCTGGTATAGCACTTCGCTCATTTGTCTGGGGGAATCTATCCTAAAAGCGGTCTGGGCGAAATTGAGACAGGTCGAAGGTAGGAGACTTTCCTGCAACGAGCTCCGCGACCGTTTTCCCCGTGAGTGGAGCAAGGAGAATTCCATTTCTCGAATGCCCGCATGCATAGACGATTTCAGGCCGGTCCGGATCGGTGCCAAGCAGCGGCAGCATGTCGGGAGTGACTGGCCTGAGACCCGCCCATGACGAGGTGGGAGCGAGTACGCCAAGCGCCGGGGCAATCTCCGCCGCGGCGGAAGTGACCCGGTCGAGGCCTTCCGGGCTGG
>JADGQR010000183.1 GCA_017881685.1 Gemmatimonadaceae bacterium | reverse complement strand
CCGGGTCCTTTGACGGCGGATCGCATCGGCGCTGAGCAGCGACGACTCGAAGCCCACGATCACTTCGGGAGCCAGCGCCGTGTTTCGCAAGTGACGCGCGGGCTTGAAGCCCGCGGCCACACAGAAGCGCGTCACGGACCACTTATTGCAACGTTGACGCTTAGTCTCATGCCTACAAACATTTCGAATCGTCGGGGACACAAGCAGGAGCAGATTCACGTCGTCTTCCCCGCCAACCTGGCCCGCGAACAGCTGAGCGCGCTCGCCTCGGACCTTCTCGAACGCCGTGAAGCGATTCTCGATGCATGGCGCGCCTACGGTGAGGCTGCTCCGGAGCGCAACGTTGCGTCGTCGCTTTCCCGTGCTCAATTCAACGATCACATTCCCGCCGTTCTCGATTGTCTCGCGCAGACGATTCAGGCGTGGCCGGAAAACCGAAGCGCACTCGACGAACAAACCGAGACGGAAAAAGTCTTCGACCACGGCCTGCAACGCTGGCAGCAGGGCTATCAACTCAGTGAGCTCATTCGGGAGTGGGGCTATCTCCAGATGTGCGTCGCCGCCGAGTTGGAGCGCTATGCAGCCGCGCATCCGAATCTCGAAGCGGCTGTGATGCCGACGGCGCGGGCAGCCTGGGTCCAGTTATGCGCAGACGGCGTCACCGGAAGCGCAACGCAATACGGCCGCCTCCAGCAGACGGAGTCCGCCGGACATGTGACCGATCTCGAGCTCGCCCTGGCCGCGCTGCACACGATGGAACGTTCGCGCGCCGAAGCATGGCGCACAGCAGCGCATGATCTGCGCGGCAGTGTGACGGTCGTCAAAGGTGCGGCGAATCTGCTCCAGGAAACCAGCTCCCCGCTGGCCGAAACGCAACGAGTCGAAGTCGCCGACCTCCTCGGCAAGAGCGTCGCGTCGCTCCACGACATGCTCAACGACTTATTGAGCCTGGCCCGTCTCGATGCCGGTCACGAACACCGCGAGGTCGCTCCCTTCGACGCGGCCGTTCTGCTGCGCGATTTCTGCACGGCATCGCAGGCAGCCGCGACCGATCGCGGGCTGTTCCTCAAAATGGATGGCCCGGCCACGCTGCCGGTTGAGGGGGACAAGACGAAGGTGCTGCGCATCGTGGAGAACCTGTTGCTGAACGCCGTGAAGTACACGCAACGCGGCGGCGTATCCGTTACCTGGGGACTCGACAAGGGGCGCGATACCGATCGCTGGACGTTCTCGGTTCAGGACACCGGCCCGGGCATCGACGAAGCGATCGCGGCGCCGCTCGCACAGGAGCTCCATAGCGCGACCGAAGTCGCGAACGAGGCACGCGACATCAGCACGGACCGGCGACGCGATATTGATCCGGCGAAGACATTGGCATCCGTGTCGGATGCTTTGCCGCAGAGTCAGCAGCCGGGTGAGGGTGTTGGGCTGTCGATCGTCAAGCGGTTGTGCGAGCTCCTCGACGCCGGCCTCGAACTGGCGACGAAACCGGGACAGGGCTCGACGTTTCGCGTGATCCTCCCGCGCGGTTATGTGCGGGAACACTGAAGTGTGGAGGCGGGCTTCAGCCCGCCGGTTTCGCAAACGGAACAATCGCGGGCTGAAGCCCGCGGCCACACAGAAGCCGATCGATCAGGCTGCGTCGCTCGATACCGCTTCGGCATCGTGCCACCCGAGCACCTCGCGAATCTGCGCTCCGAGGGTGAGGGGATCGAAGGGCTTGGCGATGGTGCCCTGGACGCCGAGCTCCAGGAACTTTCGCCGGTCGGGACCCTGAACCTTTGCCGTGAGAAAAATGACCGGGATCAGCTTTGTCTCATCGGCGAGTTGAAGCTCGCGCAGCGTCGAAGGGCCGTCCTTCTCCGGCATCATGACGTCCAGCAGAATCGCGTCCGGCCGTTCCCGTTTTGCGACTTCGACTCCCAGCGTGCCGTTGTGTGCGGTGCTGATGCGCCAGCCCTGAGTCATCTCGAGGCTGAGCGATGCCACCTCGCGGATGTGGTCCTCGTCGTCGATGATCAATAGATGCCTTGCCTGCATGTCTCAGAACAGGAGTGCGCCTCGACCATCTGAAAAATACATTTTGTATTTTTCCGGGTCGTTCAGCGCACATACGGTCATGGAACCCTCGACTACGCTCAAAGGACAACTGTTCGACCTCAAGCAGCGCTTCGTGCAGACGATGCCGAACCGTATTGCCGCGATCGCTTCGACTCTGACCGGCCGCATCGACGGTGACAGCGGAGTGATGGGCAGGCTGGAACGGCAGTTCCATACGCTGGGCGGCACGGCCGGGACGTATGGTCTCAACGCCGTCGCGGCCACCGCGTTCGAGGGGGAGGAAGTGTGCGCCGAGCTCAAGGATTCCTCGCTCGATGGCGACAACGCCACGTATCTGGCGTTTCTCGTCAATCAGCTCTTTGGCGCGCTGGCGGCTGACGCTCCGGATCAATGGACGGCGCGTACCGTTCTGGATGCGGTCGACAGGGGAGACGTGACCCAGGCGATGAGAGGCGTGTCCGGTGCGTGACTCCGCGTCAGGCGATTCGATCATCTCGCTGCCCGTCCCTCGTGCCGGAGTGAAGGCAATCGTCTCCCGAGGTGACGTCGACGAGAGACTGGCCCTCCTTTTCCAGTCAGCGCTTCACTGCGTGATCGTTCATGACGGCGGCAAGATCGTGGAGGCGAACGTCAAGTGCGTCTCGATGTTCGGGTGCGCCGTCGAAGACATCATCGGCAGAAACATCGTCGACTTCGTCGGCCCTGAGGCGCTCGCGCTGGTCCTCGAGAATTCCGGCGCCCGCACGGACCCATTCGAATGCATTGCGGTCAGGCCGACGGGCGAGAGATTTCCGATGGAGCTGTGCGTCCTGCCTGTTGGTGACTCGTCTCTGAGCGTTGTGGCGATGCGCGATCTGAGTCAGCGCCGCATCGCCGATCGCCGGCAAATCGGCGAGGAAGAGCAAATCCGAATGCTGGTCCAGGCTGCCTTCGACGGCATCTGCGTCCAGAAGGGCGGGAAACTCGTCGATGCCGATGAGTCGTTCGCACGGATCACGGGCTACTCAGTCCAGGAGCTCGTCGGAATGCCGCTCGAGCTCCTCGTGTCCGTCGAGGAACAGGCGAATGTCTTCGAACGGATTCGTTTGCACGATCCATCGCGCTACGAGTCAGCAATCGTGCGCAAAGACGGAACAACCCTGCCGATCGAAGTCTGCGGCACGTCGTTTCCGAACGGTGAGCGCGTCACTGCCATCCGCGACATCACCGCCAGACGCGAATCCGAGAAGGCGCTTCTCGTGAGTGAAGACCACTTCCGCGATCTCGTGGAGAGTTGTCGCGACCTGATTGCGTCGCACGATCTCGATGGCACGATCCTGCTGGCAAACACTGCCGCCGGGAGAGCGCTGAACATCGCGGGCGGCTCACTCTTCGGAACCAACCTCAAGGAGCATCTCTTCGAGGGTGGGAGTAGTTTCACCGATTATCTCGAAGTGCTTCGCCGGGAGGGTGAGGCATCCGGAACGGTCGGGGTGATCGCCAGCGATGGCAGCCGCCGTCAGTGGGAGTATCAAAGCTCGCTCAGGACCGAAGGCGTGACTGCGCCGATTGCGCGCATCCTGGCTCGCGATGTGACCGAGCGCGAAGATTCGCTGGCGGCAGTCCGGCACAGCGAAGAACATTTCCGGTCCATCATCGAGAACTCGCCCGATCTCATCGCGATCATCGATCGCGACGGCACGCTTCGCTACCACAGTCCTTCCATCGAACGTGTCCTCGGCGTTACCGCAGAGTCGGTCGTCGGACGCCTGTTCCTCGATCTCGTTCACTCGGAATCCCGCAAGAAAGCATCCCGGTTCCTGGAGCGCCAGATCGCAGCCCCGGCCGCATCCGAGATGGTCGAGCTGCGTCTCCGCCATCGGAACGGTGCGTGGCGCTCATTCGAAGTGATGGCGCGCAACCAGACCGCGGACGGACTCGTAACCTCGATCGTCACCAGCGCGCGCGACATCACGGAGCGCAAACTTCTCGAAGCGCAGCTGGCCCAGGCCACTCGTCTCAGCAGTCTCGGCCGCCTGGCGGCCACGGTCGCTCACGAATTCAACAACGTACTCATGGGAATGCAACCGTTCGCGGAGCTGATGCAGCGTCCGAACGCCGCCCCGTCGGTGATCAGCAAAGGGGCCTGGCATATCTCGAATTCGATCCAGCGCGGAAAGCGGATCGCGATGGACATCCTTCGCTTCACGCAGCCGTCGCAGGCTGTGGCCGGCCTCGTCGACCTCGGCAAGTGGTGGGAAGAGTTCGCACCGGAGGCGGAGATCGTTCTCGGGAACACGGTGCAACTCGTGTCGGAGATCCAGACGCGCGGCACATGCGTCGTCGCCGATCAGGAGCAACTCTCTCAGGTCATGGCCAACCTCGTCGCGAATGCGCGTGACGCGATGCCTGCCGGCGGGACGCTCACGATCAAGGCTTCTGAACCTGCGGCGGATTCCACATTCTCACTCGGCTTCGTTGCCGACCCGGATCAGTTCATCCTGATCTCGGTGTCCGATACCGGTGAGGGAATCGCGGCCGACGTGATCGACCACATCTTCGAGCCGCTGTTCACGACCAAGAAAATCGGCGGGACAGGCCTCGGTCTGGCCGTCGCGCACCAGATTGTGACCCAGCATGGCGGATACATCTTCGCGGAGAGCGAAGTGGGTCGCGGAACGATATTTCAAATATTTCTGCCGAAGGGCCGTGCCCAGTGCGACGAGTCGATCGAAGTCCCCGATCCGCCCCGGCAGTCTGGCGGGCTCACATTGCTGATGATCGAGGATGAGCAGCCCATCGTCGAAGGGATCAGCGCCGTTCTAAGCTGCGAAGGGATGAACGTCGTCTCTGTAGCCAGAGGCGGCGAAGCCGTAGCAGCAGTCGAGCGGTTCCATCCCGACATGGTGCTCCTCGACTACGGACTGCCCGACATGGACGGCTCCGATGTGTACGTGCTTCTGAGAAAGCAGTACCCGTTGCTGCCGGTGATTTTCGCGAGCGGTCACCTCGATCGGCGCGCCATCCACGAGGCGTTGGAAGATGAGCGCACGCGATTCCTGCAGAAACCGTTCGAAGCGAACGCGCTGCTGGAGATGATCGCTGAGCTTCACCCGGAAGGTTCGCAGCAATGACCGGCAAGACGGCGCTGGTCATCGACGACAACGGCGACATTCGTGATGTTCTGCGCGTGATGCTCGAATCGGCAGGGTTACAGGTCGACGTCCTGCCTGACGGCATCGACGCCCTGGAGCTGAAGAAGTGGTACGACGTCATCCTGCTCGATTTGCAAATGCCGGTATTCGACGGCCAGCGTCTGACCGATTACTGGCAACTGACCGACCCGGCCATTCTGCGACGCGTCATCGTGCTCAGCGGTTTCTCGCGCCTGAAAGTGGATCAGGAAACCGCAACGTTCGCCAGGGTGGCCAAGCCATTCGACTACGCGACGCTCATGAGAGTGATCGGCGAATGCATCGCGCAGTTCCCGCCCGACGCTGCTTCTGGAGAGAGTCATGTCTGATTTCGAAGTCGTGGACGCAAACCTGAGGTCGCCGGACGACAGTTATGTCGTAGCCTGCTGGAAATGCGAGCAGAAATTCGACGCCGCGTCCGCGCGCTGGTGCAACACCGACACGAAACTGAGGACGCTCGAATGCCCGCATTGCCGGTCGTGCTTCTGCCAGGCGCCGTTCCCATACAGGCGTGCGTTCTGGAATGGCGCGCCGAAATCGCTGCGCGAAAACCCCAGCCGCTTCCGGATCGTTGCCGGCGACGTCGTCGCGAATACCGCCGTCGAGGGTCCTGCGCTCGATTCGACGCCGCAGCATCAGCCGCACATTCTGATCGTCGATGATGAAGAACCGATCCGATCGCTCGCCGCGTGTTACGTCGAGCAACTCGGCTACAAGGTGACGACGGTGGAAACGCCCGATGAAGCTCTCGTCATCACGAACGCGATTGCATTCGATGCCGTACTGACAGACGCACTGATGCCGAAGATGGACGGACGGGAGTTGTGCCGCAGACTGAAGGATGCACACGGGGATCAATTCAAAGTGATCCTCATGACGTCGCTCTACACCGCGCGGCACTTTCGAACTGAAGCCCGTCATCTTTTCAAGGTTGACGAATATCTGGCCAAGCCGCTTCGCTACGATGAGCTTCGCGACGCACTGCAGAACGTAGCTCCTCTTCCTCACCGCTCCGGCGATCACAACGTGGCCGTCGCCGGCTGATTCGCAGCATCGCATCTCGCCGCGCGGAGTCCCGCGCATCGATAAGAACCGACAGGGGAACGGCCGGTTTTACGCTCCCTGTCCGGAATCCGCACGTGCGTCCGCCGCGGCCTCGGCCGCAAGTCCTTTGTTTCTGGTCCACGCGCTTGTTTAATCGATGGCAGCGTTGTTGAGTGGCTTGGGGGCAGGAGTCTCACTCATGAAACCTCGAGTCCTGGTTGTCGATGATGAGCAGTCGATCGTGCTCGGCCTTACCAGTCTGCTGGCTTCGCATGACATCGAAAGCGACGGTGCGTTCGATCGTCTGACCGCCGAAGCGATGATGGAGAACACTTTTTACTCCGTCATCCTCGCCGACATCCGTCTCCACACTGAGGCAGAAGGGCTGGAGTTGCTCGAGGATATTCAGCGTCTCAGCCCGCTCTCGCGCGTCCTCAGCATGACCGGCTATGCCACACCGGAGCTGGAGCTTCAGGTTCTCGGTCTCGGCTCCTCGAGCGTGATCCACAAACCGGCGAACCCCGGGCAGATTCTCGCGGCGATCGATACTCTTCTCGCGGAAATCGAGAAACTGGCTGCAGACCAGAGCGGGCTCGATCTCGCCGAGCTCCAGATCAAGATGCGCAGGATTCTCTTCTCGATCGCGCAGCGTCGATACGGTTTGATGCTGGAAGAAGCCGAGGATGTGGTGCAGGAGGCGTGGCTGTTGTTCCTGGAGCGGCGCGGCGTCGTTCGGAGTGCCAGTGCCTGGCTCGCCGGCACGGTTGCGAACCTTTGCCGGCGTCAGATCGATCGATCCGTCCGATCACGACAACGGTTCGTTGATGATGAGTCCATCGAGAATCTGCCCGATGAAGACGTCGCTGCGGAAACCGGAATCGCTGTGCGTCAGGCGCTGGCCAGCCTCGACCAAAGCTCCCAGGACCTCTGCAAGCTCATCGCGTTCGACGGTTACGCCTACAAAGAGGTGAGCTCACGAACCGGTCTTCCACTCGGATCGATCGG
>JADGQR010000182.1 GCA_017881685.1 Gemmatimonadaceae bacterium | reverse complement strand
TGGAGAGCGTTCCGCCGCTGATCACACCGACATTGACGGTGATCCCCTGTTTCAGATCGTTGAGCGCGTTGAGCGCCCCGATCTGGCGGGCCAACTCCGATATGGCGCTGATGCCCTTCTCGGGATCGAGGCCTGCATGCGCAGAAATCCCGCGCGCGATCAGCTCGTAGTTGGCAATTCCTTTTCGGGCGGTCTTCACTTTTCCTCCCGGTAGCGAAGGCTCGAGAACGAGGACGGCCGTGCAATCCGAGGATTCAGACGTGATCAGATCGCGCGACGTCGTGCTGCCGCTCTCCTCATCGCAGGAAAGAAGGATTCGGATCTCCCTCCGTGGTTGCAGCTTGAGCTCATGGATCGCCTCCAATGCAGCGATCATCACTTCCACACCGCTTTTCATGTCGAAAATACCCGGGCCAAATGCGCAGCCGTTCTCCACCCGGAAGGGACTGCGGGTCAACGTCGCGAGAGGCCAGACGGTGTCGACATGACCGAGCAGCAAAACAGCTTCGCCAGGGAGCGACTGTCCGAAGGTCATGCGGCCTACCAGATGCGCTCCCCGCTCCTTCTCGTGAAGTTTCGTCGCCGCGCCAATCGCATCGAGCCGCGTCTTCAGCTTCGCGATGATGGCGGTGGTCGCCGCGGCGTTGCCTGTCGGCGACTCGTGTTCCACCAGTGTGCGAACTCCCGCCAGCAGATTCTCCTGCCGGGCGCTGAAGTAGCGCAGGAGCGCGCCGGACATCGACGCATCAACAGTCGAGACAAACCCCGAGTGAGAACCCACTATGCGACGTGCGCCGGTCACCAGGCCCTTACGCCGAGAGATAGTCCGATTGTTCTTGGCCTGATATAGGCCAGACCAACCGCGCCATTCGGGAGCGCGCCGGCTCCGTCAACAGCGACGATGCCTTTCTCGTTTGTCAGGTTTTTTCCGTAGATCTCGAGCAACCAGCGACCGATTTCGGTTCCCGCTCGCAAATCCGCCGTTACATAGCTCCCGATCGTCTTAAGGCTGCTGCTGCCGGTACGGGTGACGAAATCGAACGTTCTGTCGCCGGTGTAGCTCAGGCCGCCGCCGATGAATGCCGTAGCAGCGTTTCGAACGTTCCATTCATGATCGGCCCTCAATGCGCCGGCCCATTTGGGACTGTACGGCAGCGGATCGCCATCCCGTCCGCCAACAATGGGATCTGTATCTTTTGTGAGGAAGGCGTCCGTGTACGCACCATTCAAGGAGAACGTCAGGCCGGTCGTCGGAATGACGCTCGCGGTGAACTCGGCGCCCTTGCTCGTTGCCGTTCCACCATTCCCGTTGATTCCGAAGCCGTTCACCACAGCGAATAGTTGAATGTTCTTCCAGTCGAGATCGAACACGCTGAGGTCGACTGAGAACCGGCCGCCGGCCCCGCTCGCCTTCCAACCCGCCTCATAGCTCGTCAGACTGTCAGACTTGTATGTCAGTGGCGTGCCTGCAGGAACATTCGGCGGGAGGACATTCGGTCCGCCAGGCCGGAAGCCGGTAGCCACGCGAGCGTAGATCGATGAGTTCGCGGATAGCGCGTAGCGCGGAGCGATCGAATAAGTGAACGGATTCTCGGACGAGTCGACATTGTCGAATGCGGTATGTCCGCCGACTAGTGGACCGTCAGCGGTCTCTGATGCGACCTGCTCATTTCTGCTCAGGCGCGCGCCTGCGGAGAGATCGAAGCGCGGCGCCACGTGCCAGGTGCCGTTGCCGAATCCAGCGAACTCCTTGTATCTGGACGGCAGCGTCAGCACCGCCAAGTCCGGAACGCCGGTCGCGACTTCTCCCGTCCCTACGTCGATGGCCTGGATATTCTGATCGATGCTGGACTTTTCGTTCGTGTAATACGCGCCGATCAACCATTCAAAGGTCTTACTGTTGGTGGAAACGAAACGAAGCTCCTGAGTAAACTTGTCGGTGCTGGTCGTCTGGGGCAGCCGGGCACTCAGTGGCTTTGTCGCAGCATTACCGAAAAAGGCAGTGACCACTGAAGCCAGGGGAGGACCGCCGGTCAGACCGCTGGCGATCGTCGCGTCGAGGAGCAAATCCTGCTCGAATGTGGCGGAGCTCGTCACCGATTCGAGAGTGCCGGCGCCAAGATTCCAATTGGCCGTCGCGCTGTAGATCCGATACTTGGTCTTGACCGTCTGCTCAAAGTATGAGGACTGCACGTCGCTGCCGTAGAGCGGCTTGAGAGTCACGGGATCCGCGTCGACGACAGTCGGCGCGCCGCTCTTGATGTCCTGCGTCTGCGCGGTAACGAGAAGCGAGAATTTCTCGGACGGTGTGTACAATCCGGAGAGACGCCCTCCGGAGCTCTTGTCCGTATTGATGTTGCTGGCGACGCGCGTGCCGGAAATGATGTTGACTGCTGGATTCGTCAGGCTCGCGATCGGGTTGTTACCGATGGAGTCGATGAAGCCGTCGTCAGAACGATAGAAACCGCTGGCACGAAGAGCAAATCGATTACTCAGCGGAACGTTCGCCATTCCTTTCAGAGTGTATCCGGTGCCGCCGCCGTCCGCGGTCTCCGAC
>JADGQR010000181.1 GCA_017881685.1 Gemmatimonadaceae bacterium | reverse complement strand
GCGGCGCCAAGGGCAGCCGTGAGAAACTTCGACATTTTAGTGCCTCCACATCGGTTATTCGTCCGCACGCACAATGCTTGTGGACACCATGGTAGACGAGGAGGAACATGTGTTGTTAAGGGTTTTTCTGACCAAAAAACCCAGAGAGTGCAGAGTTCTCAGTTGACAGTGATTGAGTTCTGCGTGGTGAGTTGACCCAGAACTCACCAGTCAACGACTGTCGACTGGGAACTCGGCACTCTCTGGGTCTAGTCAGTTCAACCAGCCGCGGCGGCGGGAACTGCCCCGAATCTCCTCTCGCGGCTTCTGAAATCCTCGACCGCCTCGGCAAGATCGTCGGCCGAAAATTCAGGCCACATCTGCCTGGTGAAATAGAGCTCCGCGTAGGCGCATTCCCACAACAGGAAGTCGCTCAGACGCTGTTCCCCGCCGGTACGAATCAGAAGATCCACGTCCCGTGATTGACCGGCGCCGTGGTCGACCTCCGATAGGAGTCGTGCAAACTCTTCGCGATTCGGCTCGCCTGATGAAACGACCTGCATTTTCTGAGCGGCGCGGAGGATCGCATCACGTGCCGAGTAATCGACGGCGATTCGAAGATCGAGCCTGCGCCCGGCTTTTGTCGCGTGCTCCGCGTTGTTGATCGCGCGAAGAAGCTCCGCAGGAATCCGGTCGCGGCGGCCTATGATGCGCATCCGGACACCGTTCGTAACGCATCGCGCAACTTCCGAGACCAGGTATCGCCTGAACAGCCGCATCAGCAGACCTACTTCACGCGATGGCCTCCGCCAGTTGTCTGCCGAGAACGCGTAGAGCGTGAGAGTGCCGATGCCGCAATCGGGAGCCGCTTCGACGATCTTGCGAACGGTCCTCGCGCCAGCGATGTGTCCGGCGGTGCGAAGCTGGCCCTTTGCCGTCGCCCAGCGTCCGTTGCCGTCCATGATTATCGCGACGTGGATGCCGCGCGGAGTGTGGGAGCTCATTATGGGTCGACTGGCTTAACGATCCCGCGTGGCGCGGATCAGGGCTTCCATGTGATCGAGATAGCGTTCGAGTGCGCGACGGCCGACAGCCGTGAGGCGGTACTGCGTCTTCGGCATCCGCCCTTCGAACGACTTGGTGCAAGCGATATACTCGGCTTCCTCGAGCTTGCGCGCGTGTACGCTCAGGTTTCCGTCGGTGGTGTTCATCAGCTTCTTCAGATCGCTGAAGCTGAGCGAATCATTCACGGCTAGCGCGCTCACGATTCCAAGCCGCAGCCGCTCGTGAATCAGCCGATCGAGCTCCTCCGCCTTCTTCGCGGGAGACCGGCGAAGCGCCGTTCCCTTCATATGAGTCTGAGGGCGCGCGTCGTCGCGCGCGGCTCCGTTCTTAGCCACCGTGTCTCCTGGCAATTGGAATTCCGAATGCGATGTGCAGTCCGCCGAACGCAGCTCCCAGAAGCCACGGAGCCCATGCGACGGGTGCGAACAGCGCAATGACACCAGCGGCCATGAAACAGAGACCCATCACAGGAACGATCTTCACTGAGAAAGCACCGCCGGCCACGACGGCTGTTCCGTAGAGAAGAAGCCAGACGCCGGGAATCGTTTCCATCAGACCTGCGCGATACAGAACGAAAGTCAGAAGCGCTCCGACGGCCATCGGCGGTGAAAAGCTGAGCACGAACTTCCGGCCCGGCCCGGACAGAAGCGGCATGTTCGCCGCCCGTGCCTTTCTCACCATCGCCCAGATCATTATGAGCGGCGAAAACACTGCCAGTCCCAGCCAGATCGTAAGCGCACCGGTAGCTGTCGTCTGCTGTGCTGAGGCGGTCGCGACGATGATCGAAAGCACACCGATCGCAACCATTCCCCAACCCGATACCGCCGTGAAAGCCCCGGCTGCCTCCATCGTGTTGCGGATAAAGGCGAGGTTGTCCATCGCTCGAACGTGCAACGCCGGCGTGTCTCTCGACGGCGTGGGTCTAAGCGGACGAACTGATGTCATACGCATATCATACAGGGCGGGTTGGAGGACTGTCAAGTACTTTGCAGCTTAAAGTACAAGCACCGCTGACATCCATTTCAACAACCGGACGAAGCACTAACTCAACGAGATCGGACCCGGAAGCGGATCGCTCGCTGGGAAGCTCTGTTCGACCATCTTGTCGAGACGGCGCTCGTCGATCGCCGTGGCAAGCATCGCCACGAGATTGCCGCAGAAAGCCGGAAGATCTTCCTGCCTGCGACTCGTCAGAAGCTTCTGGTCGACTTCGGCCTGCTTGTCGACCCAGGATCCACCAGCATCGCGAATCACTGCCGCGAGCTCCGGATGCGACGTCAGCGTTCTTCCCTGCACCGCATCAGCCTCGACGAGCAACCTTGGTGCGTGACAGATCGCCGCGACGGGCTTGTCCGCTTCCATGAAGGAGCGCACCAGCCTTACGGCATCCTCGTTTGCGCGAAGTGCTTCGGTGTTGCGAAGTCCGCCAGGCAGGAGGAGCGCATCGAAGTCGCGCGCTGATACGTCACTGACAAGCCGCGACACTGCGAACGTGTCGGCCTTCTCTTCGTGGATGAATCCCTGAATCGAGCCGTTCTTCAACGACACGAGCGAGAGTTCGGCGCGTGCTTCCTTCAATGCCTGCCATGGGGCGGTGAGCTCGACCTGCTCGACCCCATCAGTTGCCAGGACCGCGACTTTCCGGCCCGTAAGATCTGCTGCCATTCATTACCCCGCTGGTTCTTACTGTATCACGAATAAGTGGTCAGGAAACGTGCCACGATCGGGGCCCGATGTGCAGACTTGAAAAACCGCCTCCGGGTCTTCTGCCCGGTCCCGATAGCAGGCGGTTCGGGCTTTGTGAGACCGGTGAGTCCTGTGAGTAACAACGGAACCAATGGGCTAGAGAGACCGAAGAAACTGAAGAAACGGCGGGGTTGGATTTTAGCCGGACTCATGCCAGCTCGTCCGCCTCCGCTCCCCGTTTTTCTGGTTAAAACCCGGTTAAAACCCACAAAACCAGAAACTTTCATTCGCGGATATGCTTTTCACGTAGCGTGATGCCGCATCCGTCGTTTCTTCAGTCTCTCTAGCCCATTTGGTTCCGTTGTTTCCGCAGTTCTCACAGGTCTCACCGGTCTCACAGGTTCGAGCCCTTGATGTGTCGACTGGGAAGCAGTAACGAAATGATGTCAGGGCCGGTTAACGAGATGACCTCTCGAGTCCATATTTGACTGATGCCGCTCGTCCCCCTCTACGGCCATGAAGACATCAAGACCCGCCTCTCCCAGTCAGCGGAGGCGGGAACTCTGCCAGCGAGTCTCCTTCTTCACGGACCTCGCGGAGTGGGCAAGCAGCGGCTCGCTCTCTGGCTCGCGCAACTCCTCCTTTGCGAGAACGAACCCCGGCCATGCGGGAAATGCCGGAACTGTGAGTACGCGACGAACCTCACTCACCCGGACCTCCACTGGTACTTCCCTCGCCCGCGACTGAAGGACGCCGACCCCGACCTCGAAGACGTTCGCGACGACTACCGCGAAGCGATCTCCGAACGAATGGGCAGCAACGGTCTGTACCCTTCGCCACCGGGCAACGAAGGCATCTACGTCGCAACGGTGCGCGCAATCGTCCAGGAAGCATCGATGTCACCGGCAATCGCCAAACGAAAGGTCTTCATTATCGGCGACGCGGAGCGAATGGTGTCGCAGGAAGGCTCGGACCAGGCGGCGAACGCATTTCTCAAGCTTCTCGAGGAACCCAGCGAGAAGACGACGATCATTCTGACTTCGAGCGAGCCCGGCGCATTGCTTCCAACGGTCCGCTCACGCGCCGTCTCGGTGAGAGTCCCATTCCTCACGGACGCTGCCGTGCGCGAGTTCCTTGCCGACCCCGTAGTTTCCGCCGCTCTCGACAAGACCAGCGTTCCAAAGTCGATCAACGAGCGCGTTCAGCTCGCCGCATCGGCGCCTGGCACGCTGTTCGGAGGCGAGGCCCGGGGAAAGGCGATGGCCTCCGCGCGCAAGCTGATCGATGCTGCGACCGCCCCAAATGCATCAACACGACATGCCGCGGCCCTTGCTGTCGGCGCAGCCGGAGCCCGCGGGGCATTCACCGACATCCTCGATTCGATGATCATCATACTCGGCGAACGAATGCGTGCGGCTTTGCACGATGGAAATCAGGAGCGTGCCGTCGCAGCGAGTCGTGCTGCGGAGGCAGTCGGTCAGGCAAAAGTCAAAGCGGGTGGAAACGTCAATCCGCAGCTCATCACGTCGAGCCTGCTGCGCGATCTCTCGATGGCGCTCAAATGACCAGGCTCTCACACATCGACGACTCGGGGAACGCGCGAATGATCGACGTGAGCTCGAAAGCCTCGACCGTTCGTGAGGCTCGAGCGGCGGGGTCGATCAGGATGAGCCAATCGACCCTCGATGTAATCCGCGCCAACGGACTGAAGAAAGGTGATGTCCTCGGCGTCGCGAAGATCGCAGGAATCATGGCCGCGAAGAAAACGTCCGACCTGATTCCTCTCTGTCACCCGATTCAACTGTCGGATGTCGGAATCGAGCTCACTCTCGACGATTCGATTCCCGGAATACGAGCCGAGGCAACCGCGAAAACCACGGGCCAGACGGGAGTGGAGATGGAAGCGCTCACTGCGGTGTCGGTAGCGCTTCTTACGATCTACGACATGGCAAAGGCCGTCGATCGCGGGATGAGCATTACTGGCGTTGCACTTCTCGAGAAAAGCGGCGGCGCATCAGGCGACTGGACTCGCGCCGAACAAAAGACCGGCTAGTGTGACGGCGGGGTCGCCGGGACCGTAGAGTCGCGCGGCGGTATCGCCGACGGAACGCTCGGAACTGACTGGATTGCTTTCAATCGGATCGTCGAGTCGACTGCCATCACCGGCGGCGCGTGCAACGATGTCTCCCATGGCTGATGGCCAATGTGTCCACCGCGCACCGATGTCACAGCAACTGCTCCGCCTGACGCAAGCGCGGGAACGGTCAGCGCAACCTTCACCCAGCCAGGCACTGTTGCGGTCGGATCGTCGCTGGCAATTCGATACCATCCGATGATTCCCAGAAGGCCTGAGCCGAGAAGAATCCAGAGCGTGATGTCGGCAGCTTGTTCGTGGCTATCGATCTGCTCCCGAGCCGACGGCATTCTCTGACGAAAGATTCGTCCGGCCCGCTCACCGCTGACGTGTGTCGGATACACGAAAACGCCGGCGAGAGTGAGCGTGATCGCCGCGTAAAGCCACGTCTGCCTTTTGCCGATCAGCATCGCGACGAGCACTGACAGGAAGGCGATCCCTGCGAGCACCACCGGGAAGTAATTGATCAGAAGATGGACGTAAATCCAGTTCATTCGAGATTGCTCGCCGCGTCGTTGATGCGGCGAATGTAACCCTCGATGTCCTCGTCCGCTTTCTTCGCTGGGATAACGAATTCCGGATTCTGCGGGTCCCTGGAGCGTGGACTGTTCACCATCAGGTCACCACCCTGCGCCTCGACCGCCGACTCGAACCTCTCGACTGCTGTCAGAAGATCGGCCAGCAGCGCCGGATCTTCCTCGGCGTTTGCGTCGATTCCCTTCTGATGCAATCGGCCCGTGATTTCGGTGGCTGCACTCGTGCGCTCCTCGCGACGGTGCGGGTCGAGCATTTCACTGCGCTGTTCAGAGCTTTCCGGTGGCAGGTTCATGTCTTCTCCGTTGGGTTGTCCACCCGACTGATGCAATTCGCGTCCCGCTGCGCCGAGCCCTTGCTGGCGGACTGTTTCAGAAGCTAGTTACGGGGCTGAAAAAGCCCCCACATCGGAGATGTCAACGGTGATCAAGATCAAGCATTTCGTCCTCGCGGCAGCGCTCGCGATAATCACTTCACCTTCAATATCAGTAGCCCAGACTCCTGCGACGCCGTCGATGTCCGCGGCGTACGACACGCTCGCGTTCGGCGCCCTCAAGTGGCGAGAGATCGGACCATTTCGCGGAGGTCGGTCGGTCGCGGTTGCCGGCTCATCGAAGCGTCCCAATGAATACTACTTTGGCACGACCGGCGGCGGCGTCTTCAAGACGACCGACGGCGGAATGACGTGGGCGCCGATCACCGACAAGTACTTCGGCGGAACGATCGGCGCAATTCAGGTCAGCGAATCCAATCCCGACATTGTCTACGTCGGCACCGGCGAATCGCCGATTCGCGGCAACGTCTCTCACGGCGACGGAGTTTTCAAATCCACGGACGCCGGAAAAACCTGGGCGTACGTTGGACTCGCCGACACGCGACAGATCGGCCGAATCAGAATCGATCCGACAAATCCGGACATCGTTTACGTCGCAGCTCTCGGTCACGTATGGGGACCAAATCCCGAGCGCGGCGTCTTCAAGTCGGAGAACGGCGGCAAGAGCTGGAGAAAAGTTCTCTTCGTGAGTGACTCCGCCGGCGCAGTCGATCTGTCGATGGATCCGTCGAATCCGAAAGTTCTCTACGCTGCTACATGGCATGCGTACCGCACTCCATGGAAGCTCGTGTCGGGTGGAGCGGGCAGCGGCATCTACAAGTCCACGGATGCAGGCGAGACATGGATCAACATCAGTCGCAACTCCGGGCTCCCATCCGGAATACTCGGCAACATCGGTATCGCAGTGTCGCCGGTTAACCCGAATCGTGTTTGGGCGCTGATCGAAGCCGACTCTGGCGGAGTGTATCTGTCGGACGATGCCGGAGCGACGTGGACCAGGACGAACTCCGAGCGCACGCTGCGGCAGAGAGCATGGTACTACACGCGCATTTACGCTGACACGAAAGACGCGAACACCGTGTACGCGCTGAACACCGGCATGTACCGATCGACAAATAGCGGAAAGACTTTCCGCGGAATCCAGGTACCGCACGGCGACAATCACGATCTGTGGATTGCACCGAACGACCCGAACAGAATGATCGAGTCGAACGACGGCGGCGCGAACGTGTCGTTCAATGCGGGACGTACGTGGACTGAGCAGGATCAGGCGACTGCTCAGTTCTATCACGTCGTCACGACGAATCACTTCCCATATCGGGTGTGTGGAGCGCAACAGGACAACTCGACTCTGTGCGGACCGAGCAGAGCGAACGGCGGAATCAGCAATGACATGTGGTACGATGTCGGCGGCGGTGAGAGCGGCTACATCGCGGTCCGTCCGGACGATCCGGAAATCATCTACGCAGGATCGTACGGTGGCCTGCTGACGCGTCACGACCAGCGCACAGGTTTCGAGAGAGACATCAATCCGTGGCCCGACAATCCGATGGGACACGATGCAGCCGATGCGAAGTATCGCTTCCAGTGGACGTTCCCGATCGTGATCTCGCCACACGACCCGAAGACGCTGTACATGGGAAGCAGTGTGATCTTCAGGACGAAGAACGAAGGCCAGTCGTGGGAGCCGATCAGCCCCGACCTCACTCGCAACGATCCTCGCACACTCGGCCCGTCAGGCGGTCCGATCACGAAGGATCAGACGTCGGTCGAGTACTACGGAACCGTGTTCACGATCGCGGAGTCTCCGGTCAAGGCCGGCGTAATCTGGGCAGGCTCCGATGACGGTCTCGTGCACGTCACGCGTGACAACGGCAAGACGTGGAGCAACGTCACACCGAAGGGAATTCCGGAGTGGAGTCGCATCTCGATGATCGAAGCGTCGAATTTCTCGCCGGGTACGGCGTACGTCGCGTCGAATCATTATCAGATGGACGACATGAAGCCGTACATCTATCGCACGACCGATTACGGCGCATCATGGCAGCTCCTCGTCGACGGCATTCCGCCAACAGAGTTTGTTCGCGTTGTGAGAGAAGATCCTGTTCGCAAAGGATTGCTCTACGCTGGAACCGAGCGTGGCGTGTGGGTGAGCTTCGACGACGGCGCACACTGGCAGACGCTGAGAAAGAATCTGCCGATCGTTCCCGTGCATGACCTTGCAATCAAGGAAGGCGATCTCATCGCCGCGACGCACGGCCGTTCGTTCTGGATTCTCGACGATCTTTCCGCGCTGCGTCAGCTCAATCCGACGATCACGAAGAGCGCGACGCATCTCTTCAAGCCGCGCGATGTGTATCGCGCTGCATTCAACGGCGGCGGAAGTACGGGTGCAGCAGGCGGCCATCCAACCGGACAGAACCCGCAATCGGGTGCTGTGATCTACTACTGGCTCAAGACACCGGGGCAGCTGGTGACGATGGATTTTCTCGATTCCAACGGAAAGTTGATCAAGACATTCACGAGCAATCAGGACCCAATCGTTGCCCGCGATTCACTTCGAGCCGACAGCGTTCGTAAGGCACGTGCGGACAGTCTGAAGAAGGCGGGAGTGCAGGCTGATTCGACAGCACGTTCGGAAGCTCGTGGCGAAGAAGCTCCGCCGCCTGAAGACGGACCGCGTCGCGCACAACCGCCTGCACGCGTCTCGAGCAAGGCCGGACTCAACACGTTCGTCTGGAACATGCGCTATCCCGACGCATCGACGTTCGAGAACATCATCATGTGGGCGGGCGGCACCAATGGTCCGGCTGCGATCCCTGGGGTCTACACGGTAAGATTGCACGCCGGCAGCGCGACCGAATCGCAGACGTTCAAGCTGATCAAGGATCCGCGCAGCAAGGCAACGCAGGCGGACCTTGCCGATCAGTTCGCGTTCCTGATGCAGGTACACGATGAGACGTCAAAGGCGAACGATGCAGTAAAGGTCATTCGAAACCTTCGCTCGCAGATCGCAGATCGTGAGAAGAAGCTGCCCGCCGACAAGAAGGCATCATTCGAGTCCGGCGCGACCACTCTCATGACTCAGCTCTCGGATGTCGAGCAGGAGATCTACCAGGTCAAGAACAGATCGGGTCAGGATCCGCTGAACTATCCGATCAAGCTGAACAACAAGATCGCCGCGCTGGCCGGGGTCGCATCGAGCTCCGATGCCAAGCCGACATCGCAGACCCGCGAAGTATTCAAATCCTTGTCGGCGCAGCTGGATGCTCAGCTCGCGAAGATGCGCGCGGCCCTGTCGAGCTCGTTGCCGTCACTGAATTCACAACTCAAGGCGGCAGCACTGCCGGAGCTTGTCGAGACGTCAGTGGAGACACCGTCACGCCCGGCGGCCGCGGCTGGGGATGTCACTCAGAACGAGGACGAGGATAGCGACGGAGCATTCTGATCTGGTTGCGCTAGCGGGGCCCTCTTAGGGGACACTCTGCCTGCTGTCTGCTAAAAAGCTGCCTGCTTAACTACGAATGCCATCCGTAGTTGGCAGGCAGTTTAGCAGACAGCACAGTAGCAGGCACCAGTTAGCGTGTCAGAGTCTCAGTTTGTGGGTTGAGCAGACGAATTCAGCGCTCTAAAGCACAACCGGTGATCCAGCCGGAAGAACGGCCGCCTGCTGACCTTCCGACAATACCTGCTGCCTCATCGCGGCGGCTCCCATCATTCCTCCGATTCCCATCGACTCGACCGCGCTGCTCGGCACAAGCATCAGCGCTCCCTTCTCCTTCAGTCCCTCCATGAGGATGTTCATCGCGCGCAGGTGAAGCGCGGTGGGATTGCCGGCATACGACTTCGATGCCTCCTCGAAAAGGACAGCAATCTCGACTTCGGCCTGGCCAAGGATGATGCGTGCCTGCTTTTCGCGCGACGCCTGCGCTTCGCGTGACATCGCGTCCTGAAGCGATGTAGGAATTACGACATCCCGCATTTCCACTGACTGTACCGTTACACCCCACGGATTCGACCGCTCATCGATCAATAGCTGAAGCTCAGCTTCGATCTTCTCTCGTCCGCGCAGAAGATCAGTCAGAGACGTGCGACCGATAATGTCACGCAGACCGGTCTGCGCTGCCCAGCTCACAGCCTGCGCGTAATCCTGGACTTCGAGCGCAGCTTTTTCGGAATCGTGAACCATCCAGAACAGCACCGCGTCGACATTCACAGGAACCGTGTCCGACGTGAGTGTCTCTTCGGCGGCGAAGCTCGTCGTCACGACGCGCTGATCGATCCACTGCGTGACTTTGTCGAAGAACGGGACCACCCAGAAGATTCCGGGACCGCGCAGACCAATAAAGCGGCCGAGCCGGAGAACGACGCCACGCTCCCATTGCTGGGCGACGCGCGGTGACTGACTCAGAATTCCACCCGTAAGTGCGCCAAGGATTACCCAGAGCGGGTTCTTGGTCATGGCTGACATCGTGACGCCAGACAGGATCGAGAGAATGAGAATCAGCGCCGCTACGAAGTTGAAGCGGATGTTCGGCGATATCGTGATGTTTC
>JADGQR010000180.1 GCA_017881685.1 Gemmatimonadaceae bacterium | reverse complement strand
GGTTGTCGCACATTTAACTGAGGACAAACTGTACTACGCGAGGCTTTGGGAAATGGAGACTAGTGCAGGGTTGTTCAATGCACACCTTGAGAAAGTCCCGACGCGCTCGATCATGAAAGAAAATATGTATGCTAAGACCTACCTGCAGCAGCGCTTGCAGGAGCGCGTGAAGAATGTCTAGAAGAACGTCGCAGGGGACGTTGATTGGGCACATCAAGCGCAAGGATAACGCAGGGGACGCGCTGGCTGCCTCCTGCTAATCTTGCTGTCTGCTGCCTGATTGCTGCCTGCGAGGCTCAGCCCTCAGCAGGTAGCAAGATCAGCGGGCAGCGGGTAGCGCGCAGTTCCGCTTTTCAGCCTATTGGGTTCGAACGATGTAGAATACTGCGCCGGTGAAGCTTGCTGACGTCGTTCCATCGTTGTTCAACAACCTGAACGTACGCGCAGCGCCCGCGCCGGGTCTCGAGAAGTGGAAGTAATCTCCAGTTGCCGAGCGCGCCTGAAGGCCTGCAGCGACAAAACCGGTTCCGGGAACCTCGTTTATCTGAAGCGGGAACGTCTTGCTCGCCGTGATGGGCTGCGCACTCATGTTGCTTCGCATGTTGTACGACTTGTATGAATACTTCGTCGGCAGTCCGGGGATTCCTGCATCGTCCGCATAGTTCGCGATCATCCAGCCGGCGACCAGAGAATCGAACGGAATGCTTCCAGCGCGAAGCGTCAGGTTGTCCACGCCGACATTCGGACCGCCGGCGAGCGCCCTCGTGAATGCCTTGATGTTTCCGTTTGGAGCGTAGTTATCGGCGGTGTATCGCACCAGTGACCACGCTGCTCCTCTAACCGCGAGCGACGTATCCGCTCCCGCGCTCGTCGGAGCATAGTAGCCCGGGTTGATCATGTAGCGTTGGAAGCGCGCGAAGTTCTGGAAGAAGAACGCGCTGTAATCGTTGATGTTGGTGAACAGCGTCTCGAAGGTCGCGTTTGCATCGTCTGGCAGATTCTTCAGTGCGCGGCCGTTGACGTCCTCGGCAAAATGCGCGAGGGCTTCGTCGAGCCACGTATCCTCGAACCCCTGCTCAATCGGACTGCGAATGCGCTCCGATGCGTTGATCATGTGCTGGAACTCGTGCGCAATCGTGCCGCGAGTTCCCTGCCGGACGGTCGATGTACTGCGGGCGTTGCCGTTGATCGTTCCGTTGGGATCTGGAGCGAGCACATAGAAGATTTCCGCAATGTTGCTCTGAGCGCACTGCGCCACCGGGAACAAATCTCCGGCGAAGAAGAATCCTCCGACGAATCCGCTCGGATTACCAGCCGGTGTCAGCTTGTTGACCTCCGGGGTGTAGAGAATGATTACGTGCCCATTGTTATCGAGGTCGAGCGGCGTGCCGAAATAAGCCGAATCTGTCGGATAGATGAGGTTGTCGAACTCATTCGCGATGTCCTGGTAGTCCGTCGCCGTAAATCCTCCGGTCGGCGCCGCGCTGTCGGTGTAGATGATCGCCTTGTTGCTGATGTACTGCGCCGTTGCAGTGACCGTCGTGAACTTCGAGCAGGATGAAGGAACCTTGAAGGTCGTCTTGTCGCCGATGTTCGGGACTGAAACGCTCAGCGATGTGCGGAGGTGCGGCAGCTGAGCGCTTCTTGCGCGATATCCTGCCTGAGCATCTGGCAGACTGAGCTCTCTTCTTTCGAGGAGACGCAGCTTGCTTTCATACGCGAGCTGCAGTGCATCGCTCGGGACCGCAGGGGCAACCTGCAGTGCAGCCGCTACACGATAAGGATTGGCGAGAAGCGTCGTGTTGGGGACCACTTCGCCTGTATCTGACTTGAGAGTGAACGTCGCGAGCTGGTCGGGAATCGAATTCGAATTCGCCGCTATGACTATGTACTGAGAGGCTGCCCCGGTTACCGAAATCTTTATGCAGCCTTTGCTGTCAGTGGCGGTGATGACTTTGACCTGTCCAACGGCCAGATCGACGACCGTCGGCCCACTCGAGCAGGAAGTAACCGGAGCCGTGACGAGAATCGTTCCCGTGCCTGTGACCGCACCTGCCTGTCCCTGGATCGTTGCCGTTCCTGCGGAGAGTCCCTTGATGACGCCTGACGTTCCATCAACCGATGCCACGATCGGATTGAGGCTGCTCCAGTTCACTGTCTGACCAGTCAAGGGATTTCCGTTCTGATCCTTGACGATCGCGCTCGCCTGGGCCGTTCCGTTCACCGCAATGCTCGTGGGCGAAGTGGAAACGCTCAGCGTTGTCGCTACCAGAGGAGCAACTCCATCAGTGCCCTTACACCCAGCGGCAACCAGAACGAGAGCGCAAAGGACGTGGGACTTTCGCATTAGAGGACTACTCCTGGACAGATTGAGTTGCGGCAACGGGCCAGTCCAAAATACACGTACAAGACCTAAAAGGTCTATTCTGCAATTGTGGCAATGGCGAGGCCATAATCAGTTACAGAGTTTCAACACCCGAGCCCGCCTTCACCCCTACAAATCCAGCAGGATCTGCTTTCATTGACACTTATATGATGGCGCCGTACGTTCGCCAGCCGACGCAATGAGATTTATCGCGAGCCTCAGCTCTCATAAAACGACCACAAGTTGGGTGCGACGGGAGGTAGTTCTTCTCCTGGCAGCGCTCGCAGGTTGTGCACCTGTCCCCTCTTCAGCGCCGTCAAATCCGATCGATCCCGCCGTGAGACTGGTCGGTCCAGCTCATCCCGGCGCCCAAACCCGGCTTTCCACCGCGGATTCCGCGTGGGTCGAAGCCGAGCTCGGGTCGATGACGCCAAAGGAGCGTGTCGCGCAGCTCATCATGCCATGGGTTCCCGGCGAATACGCTGCCGTTGGATCTCCCGAATACGAGCAGGTTCGCCGATGGGTCGAGGACGACAAGGTCGGCGGCCTCGTTCTGTCGATCGGAATGCCACTCAGCTACGGCGCAAAGCTCAATCACATGCAGCGGCTGGCGAAAATCCCGCTGTTGATTGCCTCCGACATGGAAAACGGATCGGGCATGCGGCTCGGTGGATCCTATGCCTTCCCCTCACTGCTGCCTCAGGGCGGCGGGACTGTTTTTCCGCCCGTGATGGCAGTCGGTGCGACTGGGTCTGAAGAACTGGCGCGCAAGCTCGGCGAAGTAACGGGCGAGGAAGCGCGAGCCGTCGGAGTGCACATCAACTTCGGGCCTGTGCTCGACGTCAACTCAAACCCGCTCAATCCGATCATCAACACACGGTCGTTCGGAGAAAATCCGGAAGCCGTCAGCAGGCTGACCGCGGCATACATACGCGGAGCTCGCGACAAGGGATTGTTGACGACAGGCAAGCATTTCCCCGGACACGGCGACGCGGCAACCGATTCGCATACCGGTCTTCCAACAATTCCGAACAACCGGCAGCATCTCGACTCGGTCGATTTTCCGCCTTTTCGCGAAGCGGTTCGTGATGGCATCGATGCGATCATGACTGGCCACATTGCAATCACCGGAGTCCTTGGTCCAGACGCGCCGCCGGCAACGCTTTCGCCCTACTTCATGACAGGAGTGCTGCGAAAGGAGATGCACTTCGACGGTCTTCTCATCACTGACGCGATGACGATGGGCGGCGTCGCCCTTCGTTACGGTGCAACCGAGCCACTCATTCTCGCACTGGAAGCCGGCGCCGATATCCTCCTGATGCCGCACGACGTGACCGAAGCGATCAACACGATCACCTCGGCTATCGCCGCGGGAAGATTGACTCAGGAACGCGTCGACTCTTCGGTTCGCCGGATTCTCATCGCAAAAGCGCGCGCTGGTCTGCGCACTGGACGTCTCATCGATCTCAATGCAATCGACGAAGTCGTAAATGCCCCCGGCAATGCAGCAATCGCAGCCGAAGTTGCTGAAAAATCGATTACGCTGGCGCGCGATGACAAATCTCTCGTGCCAGCCGGCGCGAAGAAGAAAGTTCTCTCGCTGACTTACGCTGATCAGACCGACGCGCTCGCGGGGCGCATCTTCAACCAGACACTTCGATCAGCCGGACTCACTGTAATCGCGGAAGGCGTAAGCTCACGAACTACCCCCGCCGAATTCGCGAAGCTGCAGGAGGAAGCCGACTCGGTCGATCTCATTGTCGCGTCGGCTTACGTGTTCCCCCGCGAGGGCGCCGGAACTGTGTCTGCTCAGGGTGGTTTTTCCGGATTCCTGACGTCGCTCTCCTCAGCGAATCGCAACGTTGTCGCGATTTCGTTCGGCAGTCCGTATCTCGTGGGCGCTTTCCCATCAGTGCCTGCCTACATGCTCGCATGGGGCGGCGCTCCGGTTTCACAGCGAGCAGCCGCTGAGGCACTGCTCGGGAAAGCAGCAATCACGGGACATCTGCCTGTTTCAATCCCGCCGCTATTCAAGCTCGGCGACGGAATCGATCGTGCAAAGCAAACCAACAAAGACATCAAATGAAACTTCCTGCCGTCATTGCGATCGTTGTCGCGGTCGCCGCCTGCACGCCGAGTGCGACCCAGGCCCCAGTTCCCGTTCGAATGGAACTTCCTCCAACGCTGGTTCGGGCCAATCCGACCGAGGCTGGTATGCGCGCGGATCTCAACGCGACGCTCGACTCGATCATGCGTGTGGGAATCGCGGAGCATGCTGCACCCGGCGGCTCGCTCGCTGTCGGACGCTATGGCCGTCTCGCGCACATCAAGGGCTACGGAAAGCTCGACACAGAGAGTACTTCGGCCGCGGTGGACGAGAACACGATGTACGACATGGCGTCGCTGACGAAGGTCATTGCGACAACTTCGGCTTCGATGATTCTCGAAGAACAGGGTCTGCTCGATCTCGACCGGACTGTCGCGAGCTATCTGCCCGAGTTCAACGCCCCGGACAAAGCCGGCATCACTGTTCGAATGATCGTTACGCACCGCGGTGGTCTCGAGGCGTTCGCCGCGTTGTACAAGAACTTCAGGGGACGTGACCAGTACCTCGCTCAGATCAATGCGCGTCCGCTGAAGTCGACACCGGGAACTGAAACGGTCTACAGCGACTGGGACATGATCCTTCAGCAGCTGATCATCGAGAAGATCACTGGCGAGACACTCGATCGCTACGTCGACGAGCACGTCTTCAAGCCGCTCGGCATGACGAGCACGATGTTCAATCCTGACACCTCATTGTATTCGCGCATTGCTCCTACAGAGGTCGACACAGCGACCGGTGGCCTGATGCGTGGTCACATTCACGGGAGCGTGCATGATGAGAATGCTCACGCGATGGGCGGTGTGTCGGGTCACGCCGGGCTGTTCTCGACCGCGAGAGATCTCTCGATTTTCGCGCAGATGCTGCTGAACGGTGGGTCATATAACGGCGTCCGCATCGTGAATCCTGAGACCCTGGCGCGGTGGACGGCACCTCAGGGCAGAAGCTCGAGCCGGGCACTTGGGTGGGATACCCCATCGAAGGGAGGCAGCTCCGGTAATTACTTTTCACCACGAAGCTTTGGACACACGGGATTTACCGGCACGTCAATCTGGATCGATCCGGAACGTGGCCTTTTTGTGATCCTCCTTACAAACCGGGTCGATCCGACCCGCAACAACAACCGTCACGCTCCGCTTCGTCGTGACGTGGCAGATGCTGCACAAATGTCAATTACCGACGCACCACTAATCAATTGGGAGAAACAGCGATGATGGCGCCGCGCGAGCGGGTCCCGATCGTCGTGGCAGACTACGAAGAAATTGCCTGGATCGTCGCGAAGAGAATCGCCGACGTGATCGTCCAGCGCAGGGCCGAGGGTCGCCATGCCATCCTCGGCCTCGCGACGGGAAGCACGCCGATTGGCGTGTATCGCGAGCTGATCAGAATGCATCGTGAGAACGGCCTCGACTTTTCCGACGTCGTGACGTTCAATCTCGACGAATACTATCCGATGCGACCGGACAGCATCCACAGCTACAACAGGTTCATGTGGGAGAATCTGTTCGACCACATCAACGTCAAGCCCGGGAACGTGCACATCCCACGCGGCGATGTGCCCCGCGATCAGCTGCACGCCGAAACGCAGGCGTACGAGCGGGCGATCAAGGCCGCTGGCGGAATCGACATTCAGATTCTGGGAATCGGAAAGACCGGCCACATCGGATTCAACGAGCCGGGCTCAGGAATCGAATCGAGAACACGTGCAATCGCACTCGACACGATCACCCGCCGCGATGCAGCCGCGGATTTCTTTGGCGAGGACAACGTTCCGACCGAAGCGATCACGATGGGAGTTGCAACGATCATGGAAGCTCGTGAGGTCGCGCTGATCGCGACAGGTGAGCACAAGTCTGCGATCGTGCGACGCGCGGTCGAAGGCGAGCCGGAGCCGGACGTAGCTGCCACATATCTCCAGCTGCACCCAAACGCAGTGTTCTATCTCGACCTGGCCGCGGCGGCAGATCTCACTCGCATTCGAACGCCGTGGATCAAGGGCGAAGTCGAATGGAATCGCGATCTCGAGAACGCCGCGGTGATCTGGCTGAGCGGAGTCACGGGAAAATCGATTCTCAAGCTCGACACGCTCGACTATCGCGAGAATCACCTGAGCTCGCTGCTCGCCAGGTATCAGGAAGCGGGGCCGCTCAACGGCGAAGTGTTCAACGCGCTCATCTCGAAGGTGCGCGGTAAGAGCAAGCTTCCCTCTGGCAAGAACATCATCGTGTTCTCGCCACATCCTGACGACGACGTCATTTCGATGGGTGGAATGCTGAACAAGCTCCATCAGAACCACAACGACATCGTCGTCGCCTATCAGACATCGGGCAACATCGCGGTGTTCGACCACGAAGTGCGCAGGTACGTCGATTTCCTTCGGCGATTCGACCGCGATTTCGCCCGGTCTGATACGACGACGCGCGATCTCATCAACAAGGTCGAGAACTTTCTTGCGACAAAAAGCCCGGGCCAGGTCGACATTCCCGAGGTTCAGACAATCAAGCGCGGCATTCGCGAGTCCGAAGCCGTGTCGGGAATCGAGACGTTCGGGATGAATCGCGACCAGGCGCGATTCCTCAATCTTCCTTTCTATCAGACGGGAAAGACCCGCAAGGATCCGATCGGTCCGGAAGACGTGGCGATCACGCTCGAGCTCATCGAGGAACGGCGTCCGACGCACATCTTCGTCGCCGGCGATCTGAGTGACCCGCATGGAACGCACCGCATGTGCATGGAAACAATTCAGGGCGCTCTGAAACAGTATTCAGGTGAGCAGCCGGAGATCTGGTACTATCGCGGCGCGTGGCAGGAGTGGGATGTACGAGAAGCCGATGTGCTCGTTCCGCTTTCCGAGGATGAGCTGCGCAACAAGATCCAGGCGATCTTCAAGCATCAGAGCCAGAAGGACAGAGCGCCCTTCCCGGGCCAGGATGATCGCGAATTCTGGCAGCGCGTCGAGGAGCGGAACAAGAATACCGCGGCAGTTGTCGACCGGCTCGGCTTGCCTGAGTACTTCGCGATGGAAGCCTACGTCGTGCGGAAGAATGGCGAGCCGATCGCAAGAGAGGCTGTTCCCACTTCTGCGCTCGGATCTCCGGGCGCGAGTGTGCTTTCGAAACCAAGGGCTAGCTGAGCAGCTTCGTACCTGGGAGGCCGGAACGCGCCTTCAGCATGATCGCAGGATCGTCGCTGATGATGCCGTTGATTCCGTCATTCCACAGTGACACCGCAACACTGGGGTCGTTGATCGTCCAGACGTGAACGCGGCAGTTGTGCGCGCGGCCGACTTTTGCGAATCGCCTGACAGGAAGCGGCAAGCCGTGATACGAGAGCGGCACGCATAGAGCCTGATACTTCATCGGCC
>JADGQR010000179.1 GCA_017881685.1 Gemmatimonadaceae bacterium | reverse complement strand
GAATGGCCGGAAGTGTACGGGTCGCGTGCCTCAATGGCCATGACCATCAACTGAAGAAGTTCCTGATTGGTCTGCTGTAACTGCCAATTGACCTTATTAATCTCACGATATCCAAGCGCTAGAATCATAAACGCAATCGCGCCGACCGGACCCCAGTTCGCGTATAGCAACGCAAATACGTAGACGAACGGAAGGGTGAGCAAATCGGCGACGACTGTAACTTTTGCTCCACTCCACCAAACCGAAACGAATTTCTTGGACTCGCTTATCGAGATTACGCCGGCCAGCGCAGCTGAATGCAGGAACGCGAATGCCGCGAGAGCAGCGATAAACGCAGGATAGTTCACGGCCGAAGAGGCGCGGAGCGGTACCCCTCCGAGATAGTGATACCCGAGCGTTGCAACACCAACCCAAAACATCGCTTGGGAAACGTTGAAGATTGCTTTTATTACCGCACGCTTCGATGCAACTTCAACAACAATTGTTGCTAGGCCTACCGCCGCGATGGTGGGCCACGATGGAGCCACGATAACTGAGGCCAACATGGGCAGAAACGCGATGGAGCCCGTCTCGTGCCGAGCAGCTTTCTTGTATGCAAGAAGGCCGCTGAGCGCGCTAAGGGCTCCAAACCACAACGCAGCACGCAACGAAACGGCGTCCAGTGTCGGGTTGAGCGAGTAAACCCAAGCGAACACTAGGACTGCAAGTACTACCAGGCCGCCTACGTAAATGCGAATGCGGTTCGACATAAAAATGAAAACCCCCAACTCCTCAGATCAGGTCCAAGCGCCGTGATCAGCCAGGCTCAGGATACCGTTAATAAGAGCAGCAAGATACGTCATTATGCGTCACCTCCCGAAATGTCTGTCGCGACTCAGCGCTCGCTTCGTCGCGCAACCGGTTGGCTCCGCTCGTGTTACTCTCTTGCCCGCTCGACTCCGCTCATCAACTGAGGGAGGGGGTTTTTATTCCGTTGGTTACCTGCGTTAAAGGTGAACCTTCAATATTTCAAAGCAGCTCACGCTGCAAAAAGATCAGATCAGTTGTGCTCTATCCATCTGTTGGTCGCATCGAGCACTGCAAGAACCCCCGCACTCTCCTGGCTCTCCCTTAACTCGACACTGCCAGTCAACACCTTATTCTCACGACCAGACCTCACACTCACAGCGACAAAAACAAAAGTCCGGTCAAACGCGTCGAACACCTTCACACCCTGCACCCCGAGCTGCCCTTCCCTGTTGTCCGCGTCGGCAATCGCAAGCAATGTCGCCCTCGCGGCCAGCTCCACTCTTGATCGGTCACCCTCGATCCCTAGAGCTTCCCCGATATATGACGCGTTACCCTTGCGCAACGTCACACGGCACGACAACCCCTTCGACCTCGACCCGCGAACCTCCACATCCTCGAAATAGAGCCGCCGCGCGAATGGCCCTGTGCGCGGCGCTGGTGGTGCAGCAGCCTCCCTGTTTTCCACCCTCTCCTGTACCGGCGGAGAGTCCGGTTCCACATCCGGCTCATGCAACTTCGGCTTCGCCTTCTGCTCGGTAGTCGTCGCCACCGATATCTTCCTGTGATCGATCCGCATCGCCAGGTGCGCTATCAGCGCACTCTCGATGTTCCGCACCATCTGCTTCGGCGTCAGCTCCGAAGTAGTCAGCACGTGAATCTGATCTATCGCTCCACTATCTCCAGCTATAATTCGCGCCGAGATCACGCCAGGCAGGGTCAATATCAGCTCTTCCGCGCGCTTGATCGGGAGAACACTGCCCGCTATCGGTGAAGTCACTTAAATCCTGGTTGGGTAAGCCCGTGCCACTCAATGAGAAACGGGCAACAATATGAGAGGGAAAAACCTTTTAATCAAGAAAAATCAATGGGCAGGGATGTCATAGTCCCGCAACTTCCGATACATCGTCCGCTCGCCTATCCCGAGCATTTCAGCCGCCTTTCGCCTGTTGCCCTTAGTTGCAGCCAATGCAGACGTTATCGCCGCCTTCTCGATCTCTGCCATTGTCATGCCCGGATTGATCACAACCGGCGGCGGCGCAACACTTTTGCTCGGCGGCTCGATCGCATTCACGTGCAGAGATCTTTCCACAGCCGGAAGCACCTCCCGCTCGTTGCTTGCAATCACGCGCTGACCGGCACCCACGGACCACAGGGTTTCCCCTTGCAGCGCGCCAACCTGATTCATCCGCGCCCTCAATTCCTCGATCTGAAGCTTGAGCTCGACTAAACTCCGCACGACAAACCCCATCTCCCGCCCGTCACTCCCCATCGACCCGCGAAGGACCGGGCCGACGTGCACCGGCAGAAACCGCGAGCTGCCCCCTTCCCTTATCTCCCGCGGAATGTCGGTCGCCTGAATCTCACGACCAGGTGCAAGCACAACCATGCTCTCCACGAGGTTGCGAAGCTCGCGAACGTTGCCCGGCCATGAATAGCTGATCAACATCTGCATTGCTTCAGCCGATATGCCGTGAAACTCACGGTCATGCTGAAGCGCGTAATCACGCACGAACCGCCGCACGAGAATCGGGATGTCATCCGGACGCTCCCGCAGCGGAGGCAGATACATGCTCAACACATTCAGACGGTAGTACAGATCCGACCTGAACAAACCTTCCTCTACGCGCTGCCTCAACGGCTGGTTGGTCGCGGCGATCACACGCACGTCTACCTTGAACGGCGCAATTCCGCCAACCCGTGTGACTTCTCTCTCCTCGAGCACGCGCAGCAGCTTCACCTGAGTCGATGAAGGAATCTCTCCAATCTCATCGAGAAAAATCGTTCCAGTGTTCGCCAGCTCGAAACGCCCAAGCCTTCTTTCGGCCGCACCTGTGAAAGCTCCCTTCTCGTGTCCGAACAGCTCGCTCTCGATCAATGACTCAGTCAGCGCGCCGACATTCACGGCGATGAACGGCTTGTTGCGACGCGGACTCAGCCGATGAATTCCGCGAGCGACGAGCTCCTTGCCCGTGCCGCTCTCACCCTCGATCATCACGGTGCTCGAGACCGGAGCCATCTGCTCGATCTTCACCAGCACCTGGCGAATCGCATCGCTTTGCCCGATCAAACCCGTGACTTCAACGAGCCGGCGTCGATCGAGCGCACGCTTCACAACCGAAACGAGCTCCTCGGTCGCAATCGGCTTCGGATACACATCGATGAATCCAATTGCGCGCAGCCGTTCCTGAAGCTCGGGATCCTCTACGTCGGCAAGACCGATTACATCGACACCGTCCCACAGCTGATCGCGCACCAGCTGCACGTTCGCCGGATCAGCGACGGCGCCGGTCAACACGAGCAGGTCCGGCTTCGCTCTCCTGATCTCACGCCTCATGTCATCGAGCGGCGACACCATCACTGTGTCAATTCCCGCCTTCTCGAGTGACGCGTTCAGCATTACGGCGGGCTCGACATCGGCGAGCGTGATCAGAACCTTCATTCCGATGCCTCGCCGGGCAGTCCGTCATGTCGCGTCACTTTCCCCGTCAAGACGTCAATCGCGTGATCGATGATCGGAAGAATCGCCGCTAATCCATCCGTGGCGCCCGTGGTCGAGCCTGGAAGATTGATTATCAGCGTAGACGCGCGGACACCCGCGATCCCGCGGGACAGCGCAGCCCTTGGAAAGTGCTCGAAGCTGCTCGCGCGAATGTACTCGGCGATTCCCGGCGCCTCGCGCTCGATCACCGCGCGCGTTGCCTCCGGAGTCACGTCCCTCGGCGCCAGACCAGTGCCGCCAGTCGTGAGGATTAGATCCGCCTCTCCGGAATCACACCAGGTCGTAAGAGCAGCCGCTATCTCGGACGATTCATCTGCGACGTGCAAATGGGCAACGACTATGTCGCCGCGACGCTCGCACCAGTAACGAATCGCGTCTCCCGATGTGTCGGTGCGATCGCGGCCGAAGGTCGAATCCGAGATCGTGAGAATCGCGACGCGCATATCAGAGGTGCGACGCTTCCTTGTAGAACGGCGTCTTTTCCACCGTTGCAGGAATTCTCTTTCCGCGAATCTCGATCTCGAGCGCAGATCCCGGAGCCGAGAATGCCGTCGGCACATATGCAGTACCGATCGGAATGTTGAGAGTCGGGCTCATCGTGCCGCTTCTCACTTCTCCGCTTGGCTCACCGTTCACGAACACCGGATAGCCGTGACGTGGAAATGCGCGCTCGGTGCTCGTGAATCCAACGAGCTTTCTCTTTACGCCTTCCTCCTTCTGCTTCACGAGCGCATCGCGTCCGACAAAGTCGCCTTTCTTCAGCTTCACGAGCCACTGAAGATTTGCTTCGAGTGGTGTCGTCGTGTCGTCGATGTCATTTCCGTAGAGCGCCATACCCATCTCGAGACGCAGCGTGTCGCGGGCGCCGAGTCCGGCTGGCGTTACTTCGCCGCTTTCAGTGAGCGCTTCCCAGACTCCCAAGGCATCTTCATTCGGGAAGTAGAGCTCGAATCCATCCTCGCCCGTGTAGCCGGTTCGCGAGATAAGGATTCCGCCGAAGCCCGCGACCGCCCCGTACTCGAAGTGGTAGTACTTGATAGCCGAGAGATCAGTGGTCGTGTACTTCTGAAGAATCTTTGCGGCGTTGGGACCCTGAAGAGCGAGAAGCGCAGTCGCATCGCTGACGTCTTCGAGCTTTGCGTCGAATCGGTCGAGAAACTTGCTGATGTGCGCGAAATCCTTCGCCGCATTCGACGCGTTGACGACCATCATGATCCGGTCTTCAGATCGATAGACAAGACAGTCGTCTTCGATGGTTCCTCGATCGTTGAGAATTGTCGAGTAGTGAGCCTGACCGACTGCAAGCGCGGCGACGTCGTTGGTCGTGACATAGTTGACAAAGTCAACCATTCCTGGACCCGTCACGATGAACTCTCCCATGTGGCTGACGTCGAACAGGCCGGCGTTCTGGCGAACCGCCTTGTGCTCGGCTGTTATGCCGGACGGGTACTGAACAGGCATGAGATAGCCGGCAAACGGCACCAGCTTGGCGCCGAGTGCGGCATGGGTATCGGTAAGCGGAGTGCGCTTAAGTGTTTCTGGTGATTCGTCTTGCGACATCGGTCCGGGCTCCGGCGGTTTGATGAGGAGGTGATTTCCTCTAACCGTCAATATGGCAGTCCCGGGACTTGCGGGGGAGTGGCCGAGGTCACTCGGCCAGCTCTCCGCGCTCGTCAGGCGTGAACTATTCTAGTCGGCTCGATCCATGAGCTCGCCGCCGCCAATGTGGCGAACTTCTCCGATATCGGGCTTAGATCCCGTAACCATTCCCTTGAGGACTTCCCAGAGAATGACCGGACGCGGCTTGTCATTCTTCATGTAAACGACGGAGTCGGCTTCGACGAGGATGAGAGTCATCCGCGGATCGTCAGGGCCGCCGTTCTTCGCGCCACCCTCGTCGCCGAACCAGGCCTTCCAGTCAGGTTTGTGGAGATCGTGGATGCGCTTTCTTTCGCGGCTGATTCGCGCAACGCCGCTCACTGATACCCACTCGCGACTGTTCATGTTGTAGTAGGAGCAGTTCACGTGCGGGTCCATCAGGAGATCGTCGAGCTTGTGCGCGTCGGAGTCGGTCACGAACCACAGGTCCGCATCCTTGATTCGTTTCTGAGTGGCCATTGGTCTGGAAACCAGGTGGCCATCATGACGGCGAGTCGTGAACATCGCCGTCTCGATTCCGTCGATGAGGGCGTCGAGCTCTTCGAGCTTTTTCTGTGAAGTAGGCATGCCTTGAAGAGTGCAGAAGACGTGCCGAATGTCCGATTTCGCTTAAGCCTGACTGCTTACCGCTTACCGCTTAAGTCAGCTCGCTGACGGCCTGAGTCACTTCCTGTACGTGTTCGGGAACTTTCACTTTCCTGAAAATCCGGGCAATTCGTCCATCGGGGCCGATAATCACCGTCGTACGCTCGTTGCCCCAGTACGTGAGACCGTACATGGATTTCTCTTTCCAGACATCGTAGGCATCGGCAACATGATGCTCCTCATCCACAAGAAGCGGATAAGTCAGCTCGTATTTCTTCTTGAACTTCTGGTGCGACTGAAGACTGTCCGGACTGATTCCCATCACCACCGCATTCATTTCCCCGAACCGGGGAAGAGCGTCGCGAAAATCGCACGCTTCCCGCGTTCAGCCAGAGGTGTTGTCTTTCGGATAGAAGAACAGAACCACGTTGCTTCCGTGAAGCGAGCTCAGCGTGACGTTGCTGCCGTCATCGGCCTGAAGCGTGAAATCGGGTGCAACATCTCCTTCACTGATCACTGATCGACCTCTCCGCTTGAATTCAAGGTTCACCCATTCGGGTTCACGGCTTTCGCCGAATCGAGACGCGCTCCGCACCTCAATGTACCACTGATTATGTCGACACCCGTGTTTGGCGGCTCGGCGATCAGCTCGTTTCGCGGCAAGATAACTGATTTTTCGCCGCGCGTGACTGTTACGTGCACGCTGTCGCTTCCCCAGTGATAATACGAGCTTCCATTCTCATACGTGATGAACATCTGCGTGTCATTGTAACTGCCCGGCCCCTTGTATGACTCGACATTGATGTAGACAGAGACGGTTCCTTCCCCCTTCGCCTTTCGCACAAAGGCATTGCGTCGAGAGCGAGTGCACTGACAACGAGATACGGGATGTATCCGGTGTCGTGCTTGTTGACGGGATGCTCCGCCATGATGACGCGCACGCCGGGAAAGTTGTTGTCGTGTCCGAAGCGCACGATAGCAGCCGGCAGTGCTCTCTGAACGTCGTTCGTAAGATCGAGGTTGACGTTGTCCACGCTGATGTCGATCGGAACCGTGTTTCCGTTCTTTATTGAATCGCTGAAGCCGGCAGGTACCGTCAGGACTCCAACGAGACGGCCTGAGTTAAGAGCGATTCTCGCCTGCTCGGCGCTCATGTACTTGAGGGCGAATGAATGATGCGCCTTGTTCAGAGCGTCGATGAAGCGGGTGGCGTAAGGTCCGTCGTCGAGATTGATCAGCGCGACTGGCGCGTAGGCGCCAGTAAGGCCGAAAAGGCTCACCATCGCCAGGAAACTGACAGCCGCCAGTGCGGTGAGAATTACGAACGCGCGATTTCGCCGTAGCTGCGCTGCCTCGAGCGCCGCGGCGGCCTTGAACACGCGCCACGATCTCATGAGGCTTTCTTCGCGATCGTGAGCGAACGGAAAACCTCGACGAGGTCCGGCGACCGCGTGCGGAAGCCTTCCACAGTGGTGATTCCGCGCGCCTGTCGCACGATGTCTTCAGGGACAGTCTCGGAAGTCAGGTAGACGCGAATACCGAAATCCACCCTTTCCGCGCGAATTACTCCCGCATTGCCGGCGAGTCCGGAAGAAAGCTTTGCGGTCTCTTCCGGCTTGCACTCGAGCTCGAGGCATCGGCCTGTTCTTGCCGCGAGTGCAGCAGGCGTGTCATCTGCGACGATCGAACCCGATTTGAGAATCACAACTCGATCGCAGAGGGCTTCCGCTTCATCCAGGTAGTTCGTCGTGAGAATGACGGTACGGCCGCCTGCATTGAGCGACCTGATGTGCGTCCATATCTGATGCCGCGCCTCGACGTCTACGCCAACGGTCGGCTCGTCGAGAATGAGCAGCTCGGGATTGTGAAGGAGCGCGCGCGCGATCGCGAGCCGCCGCTGCATTCCGCCTGAGAAACCCCTGACAGTATCGCCAGATCTGGTGGCCAGCCCGACGAGCTGAAGCACTTCGCCGATTCGCGCTTCGGAATTCGGCACGTCATAAAGAGCTGCTGCAAACTGAAGGTTCTGCCGAGCCGTCACTTCATCGTAAAGCGCGGTTTCCTGCGGAAGCACGCCTATTCTCGCTCGCAGTGCAGTGGCGTTGAGTGACACATCCTGGCCCAGGACGCGCGCCGTGCCTGACGTGGGATGGACGAGGCCGCAAATGACGTCGATGAGTGTCGTCTTGCCGGCACCGTTGGGTCCGACGATTCCAACGACAGTGCCGGCTCCGACATCGAGTGATACTCCATCGAGTGCGCGAATTCGTCCGAACTGGCAGACAACGTCGCGTATCTCGACAGCGGATGACGATAGCGACGCTGCCCCTTCAGAATGAGAAGCAGCGCCGCGCCAGCTCAAACCGCGACCCCGCCGATGAGATTTGCCATGATTGCCTTCTGTATGTGGAGTCGGTTTTCTGCCTCGTCCCACACACGGCTCTGCGGGCCATCGATGACTTCCGCTGCAACCTCTTCACCGCGATGAGCGGGAAGACAATGCAGAAAGATCGCACTGCTCTTTGCGCGCGTCATCAATGCGCCATCAACAATGAATCCCTTGAACGCCTTCTCACGGACGGCCTGCTCGGACTCCTGTCCCATCGATGCCCACACGTCGGTGTTGACGACATCGGCGCCATCGGCTGCTTCCATGGGATCGCGCACGACTCGCACGTTCGCATGCTCCTGAGCACGCTTCAGGATTGCTGGATCGGGGTCGTACCCTTCCGGACACGCGAGCGTGAGATCAAATCCGAGTCTGTACGCCGCGTTGATCCACGAATTCGCCATGTTGTTGCCGTCTCCAATCCACGCGATTTTGCGGCCGTCGATGCCGCCAAGATGCTGACGAACGGTGAGCACGTCGGCGAGAATTTGACATGGATGAAGCAAGTCCGTGAGTCCGTTGATGACTGACACCGTCGCGTACTTCGCCAGCTCCTGCACCTCAGCATGCGCATAGGTGCGGATCATGATTCCGTCGACGTAACGCGACAGCACACGCGCAGTATCTGCGACCGGCTCGCCGCGCCCAAGCTGAACGTCGCGCGGGGACAGAAACAGCGCGTGTCCGCCAAGCTGCCACGTGCCCACCTCGAACGACACGCGGGTACGCGTCGATGATTTCATGAAAATCATCGCAAGCGATTTTCCGGCGAGCGGCTTATCCGTGTACAGGCCGTTCCGCATACGCTCGGCAAGATTGAACAGGCCGAGCAGCTCTTCCTTCGTATAGTCTGGAATCGCGAGGAAATCGCGATGGTTATCAGCAGTCATGGGCTCTCCGAGCTACAGAATATACCGCCGAAGGTCCTCGTCTTCGACAATCGTTTTGAGCCTGTCGGTAACCATTGCCCGGTCGACGACGATCTCGCCCTTTCCGCCGTCTGGAAGGTTATAGAGAACTTCCTCGAGCAACGTGGTCATGACCGTGTGAAGCCGGCGCGCGCCAATGTTTTCCATTCTGTCGTTCACATGAGCCGCGATGCGAGCGATCTCCGCGATTCCGTCGTCATTGAATGTGAGCTTCGCACCTTCTGCCTCGACGAGCGCAGCGTACTGCCTGGTCAAAGCGTTCTCGGGCTCAGTCATGATTCGAACGAAGTCACTTTCGGTCAGTGGCTTGAGCTCGACCCGAATCGGGAATCGTCCCTGCAGCTCGGGAATCAGATCGCTCGGCTTCGAGACATGGAACGCGCCGGCGGCAACGAACAGAACGTGATCGGTTTTCACCATCCCGTACTTGGTCTGCACGTTCGAGCCTTCGACGATTGGAAGCAGATCGCGCTGCACTCCTTCTCGTGACACGTCGGGCCCGCCGCCGGCAGAGCGCTCGCCGGCGATCTTGTCGATCTCGTCGAGGAAGATGATGCCCATCGTCTCGGTTCTTTCGAGCGCGTCAGCAGTCACGTCCTCTTCGTCGATGAGCTTGTCGAGCTCCTGCTCGAGAAGAATCCGGCGCGCTTCAGACACTTTCACCGTGCGCTTTTTCGTGCGCTTGGGGAGCATGTCGTGAATCATGTCCGAGAAATTGCCCATTCCCTCCGGAGCGCCCTGCGGCACCATCATGTCGAACATCACAGGCGCATTCTGCTCGACTTCGATCTCGACCTCGCGAGCTTCCAGCTGTCCGTCGAGCAACAGCTGCTTCAGCTTTTCTCTCGTCCGCTTGTGACGTTCCTGCTCAACGTCCCTCTCGGCCGACACGCTTCCGCTCGACGAGACGAGAAAGATCGGAGCGTCCGGCGATTGGGAGTCCGCCGGCTGAGCCGTCTTCTTTTCTGACGGAATCGGCAGAAGCAGATCGAGGAGACGTTCGTCCACGCGGTCGTGCGCGAGATCTTCCACCTCAGCTTCCCGCTCGCTTCGAACCATGTTGATCGCACTTTCGACGAGATCGCGCACCATCGACTCGACGTCGCGGCCGACATATCCGACCTCAGTGAACTTCGACGCTTCGACTTTGATGAAAGGCGCGCCCGAGAGCTTCGCGAGACGACGCGCGATCTCGGTTTTTCCAACGCCCGTTGGACCGACGAGAATGATGTTGTTCGGTGAGATCTCTTCGCGAATCGACTCCGGCGCCCGTTGACGGCGCCAGCGGTTACGAAGGGCGATCGCCACAGATTTCTTGGCGTCAGCCTGTCCAACTATGTAGCGATCAAGCTCAGCGACGATGTTGCGCGGAGTGAGGTCTGCGAGGCGCGCGAGCGCGTTTTGTGTTCTTGGTGATGTCAAACTGTCGGTTCCAGGACCGTGATGTTCGAGTTTGTGTAGATACAGATATCGGCGGCGATCGACAGAGCGCGCTTGACGATCTCCCTCGGCGGCAGGTCGGTGCTCGCGACGAGCGCGCGCGCAGCGGCAAGCGCGTAGGAGCCGCCCGATCCGATTGCGAGGATGCCATCGTCGGGCTCGATGATGTCTCCGGTACCGGAGATGATGAATCCCCGTTCGGTGTCAGTCACCGCGAGAAGAGCTTCCAGCCGGCGCAGCACGCGATCGCTTCGCCAGTCTTTCGCCAGGTCGACCGCAGCGCGCGACAGGTTGCCGGGATGACGCTCGAGTTTTTCCTCGAATTTTTCGAAGAGCGTGAACGCATCCGCCGCCGCTCCGGCAAATCCGGCCAGCAATTTGCCTCCACGGAGGGTACGGACTTTCATCGCGTTGGACTTCATAATGGTCTCGCCGACCGTGACCTGACCATCGCCGCCGAGGGCGACCATTCCGTCACGGCGAACGGCGAGGATGGTCGTCGAGCGGACGCGGGGGAGTAGGCTGTTCATCGATCAAAATTAACAGGGGCAACCCTATGAAGTTGGAGCAGGTCCCGCTGGTGCTTGGAGTGCTGGTCCTGCTGATCGCGGCAGGGATCATTTACGACGCGATCAGCCCGGAAGCAGGGCGGCCGTTCCGTGAGCGCCGCCGGCGTCAGCGCGCCGAGATCAACACGCCCGGGGAGTGGCTGGTCGCCCTGGGAACGGCTTGTCTTGGCGCCGCGCTGATCGGCAGTGAGGATTGGCGATGGGGGACAATCGCAGTGATCGCCGGTGGGACGCTCCTGGTTCTGGGAGGGATTCTGAACAGGGCTTTTCTGAGGGAAGTTCTGCTATTCAGAGGTGCGAGCCGCCGAACGGAAGATATGGAATCGCCCCCAGGCACTCATAAGAAGGACGAGCCTCGGCTCCGTATTCGCTAGCCCGCCTCAGGCATCGATAGTTCGGACACCGGCCTCGGCCGCGCCTCGACTGCAGCGGCGTACCCTTCCTGACTTCAGATGTTCAAACCCCTCCGTACCACTCGTATCCCTGGTCGCTCCAGTAACCTCCGGTTCGATTCGCAAGGAACATGATCTTCGTCAAATACTTGGTATTCTTGTAGCCGAGCTTGACGGGAGAGTAGACCCGGGCGGGTGCTCCATGCGCTGGTGCAAGCATATGGCCATCGAGCCCATACGCGACGACTGTCTGGCGATGCATCGCGCTGTCGATATCCCACGATTCGTGATATCCATCGTCGAACGAGATGAAATCGACGTACTCGGAGCCTTTGTGAACGCCGGCGAGCCGCGCGAGCTCACTCAATCGCACACCCGTCCATTGCTCGACCGCCGTCCATCCCTCGACGCAATAGTGATTCACGCGTTCTGAAATTCGGGGAAGAGCAACAAGCTGCTCGAGGGTGAGCCTCAGTGGCCTATCGACCATTCCTCCGATCTCGAGCGTCCATTTCCCCCGCTGAGCTTCGTTCCAGATCGGAACCGTCTTCGAAATGAAGTAGCTGGGCAGGGCCGCACCAGCGAGATGAGTTCCCGAGATGGTGGCGTCCATCGACGTGTGGCGGAAAAGTCCACGCTCGATTACTTCGTTCTTCCTTTCAGCGTAATTGAGGAGGCGCTCTGCGCTCTTCGGCCCGCGGGAATTGCACGCGGCGAGAATACCTGCAGCGACAGACGATCCGGTGATTGTCAGAAACTTTCGCCGATCGATTGTCATGCGCTCTCTCCTGCGACAGGAGGCGTTTGCGTTGGTGGCTTGGATGACGTTTTTGTTCTGAATCTGTTCGGAAGCAGATGATAAAATGGTCTCGCGTTCCGGGCTTGGGGCGAATTCGCTTCGTCATAGCCGCCGGTGATCATCGACTTGAGCGAGTACGGATCGACGGCAAACACCATGATGACGTGAACGAGGCTGAGAACGACCAGCAACGTCATCGCGACGAAATGCCAGTAGCGCGCCCAGACGTATCCGCCGAGCAGATCGGTCAGGGGCGCGAGCTGCACTGGTTTCCATATCGCGATTCCGCTGACAACCGCGAGCAACGCTATCCACGGAAGGACGAAATACGTTCCTCGTTGAAGCGCGTTGTGCTTGCCCTGAATGGGATGATCCTTTCTAATGAACAGGTAGAACCGAATCATCTCCCACGAGTTCCTGGCGAACCCGCGCATCGGGACGATGTCCCGCCACTCGCCATGCAGGTAAACGTAGGCCAGGTAGACGATTCCGTTCACCACCAGGAGCCACATCATCGCGAAGTGCCAGTGACGCGCACCGCCAAGCCATCCGCCGAAAGTGAAATTCCGCGGAATCGACTTGCCCTCGAACGGATAGCAGCAGAACGTCGAGCCCCGTCTCGCGAAGCGCGGGTACGCGTTGAAAATGCGAAGCCCGCTGCCGACCATGATGGTCAGCGCGATCGCATTTACCCAGTGAGTAACGCGTACAATCCAGTGATGTCTGGGTCTACCCATGAATCCTCCGGGGGGAATAACATGGATGGATACGCCGTTTGACGCGAGAAGGATCTCAGGCCCTGGGGTGGGCCTTTCGGTAGACATCCTTCAGGCGTTCAACGCTCGTGTGCGTGTAGATCTGCGTCGTCGAGATCGATGCATGTCCGAGCAGTTCCTGCACTGCCCGAAGGTCCGCCCCGGCGTCGAGAAGATGGGTAGCGAAAGTGTGTCGCAGTGAGTGCGTCGAGAGTCCAGCATCTTCGTCGATACGATCGAGGAAACCCGTCACGGCACTCTGAATTGCCCGAACAGAGATTCTTTTCCCGCGATTGCTGAGAAAGAACGCCATGCGATCGGCATTCGGAATCTCGTTTCGAATCAAGTCGTCGCGCTTCGACTCGTAATTCCGGAGTGCGAGCTGCGCATGATCGCCAACCGGGATGATTCGCTCCTTCCTTCCCTTCCCCCGCACTTTCACCTGTTGCGACAGGAGGTCGAGATCGCCTCGATTGATTCCGCGAAGCTCCGACAGGCGCATTCCTGTCGAGTAGAAGAGCTCGACCATCGCGTTGTTTCTGACATCGACGAAACGGCCCTCCTGCGCCTTGAGCTCCGCGGTCTGGAAAAGCAGCTCTATCTGTGCGCGATCGAGGTAAGCCGGAAGGTATCTCTCGAGCTTCGGGCTGCTCACGCCGCGCGCCGGATTCGCCTCGACGATCTCGTTTCTGTGAAGGTAGGAGTAGAAGCTGCGAACGGCCGATAGCGCACGTGCGATCGTGCGCTTGCTCAGTTTCCTGCGGGTGAGGTGCGCAAGAAATCCACGGATTGCCAGACGATCGATTCCCTGCCACGTCCACTCTCGCTCCCCGTAGTAGCTGGCCAGATACTCGAGAAGCTCGTCCAGGTCGCGGCGATATGCCTCGAGTGTATTCGGCGAGACGTCGCGCTCCTTCTCCATGTGAAGGAGAAAATCATTGACCTCTGGAGATTGCAAAGGCACTGCGTTCTCAGCGGGTCACGTGCTGCGCGACCATTGAATGCTGCCCGATCCACTGCGACATCGCCGACAACGCGCGCTCGGCGAACATCTCTCTTTTCTTCTTCTTGTCGCGAATCATTTCCGGCAGATCGTCGAGAAGCCCGAAGTTCGCGTTCATCGGCTGGAAGTGCTTCGGATCTGCTTCGCGCAGGTAGCGATACAGCGCTCCGGTCATCGTGACGGGTGGCGGCAGCTCGACATTCGAGTCCGACAGCAGACGCGAGAGGTTGATTCCGGCAAGAAGTCCCGTGGCCGAGCTTTCCGTGTAGCCTTCGACTCCGGTGATCTGGCCGGCGAAGAGAAGCGTTGCGTCGTCGCGAGCGGACAGATGCGGAGTGAGCGCCGCAGGTGAATTCAGATACGAGTTCCGGTGAATCGATCCGTAGCGAAGAAACTCCGCATCAGCGAGACCTGGAATCATTCGGAGAACGCGCTGCTGCTCTGGAATGCGCAGCCGGGTCTGGAAGCCGACAACGTTCCACATGTTGCCGTTCCTGTCTTCGCGCCGAAGCTGCACGACGGCCCACGGTCTCCTGCCCGTGCGCGGATCAGTCAGGCCAACAGGTTTGAGTGGACCGAAGCGAAGCGTATCAGCGCCTCGCTTTGCTGCGACTTCGACGGGCATGCAGCCCTCGAAATACGGCACCTCGTCAAACTCGTGGCCGTGATGCTGATCGGCGGCCGTGAGCGCCTCGATGAACGCGGCATATTCGTCGCGATCCATCGGGCAATTGAGGTAGGCTCCTTCTTCGCCGGCGCCTTCCATGGTTTCGCGATCGTATCGCGACGCAGTGAAAGCGATCGATTGATCGATCGAGTCACGCGACACGATCGGAGCGATCGCATCATAGAAAGCGAGTGCGTTCTCCCCCAATCGTTCACGCATTGCAGCGGCGAGAGCATCTGAGGTGAGCGGGCCTGTCGCGACAACACACGGACCGGACAGCTCGGTGGCTTCTTTCCTGACGATCTCGATGTTCGGATGTGCTTCGATCCTGCTCGTGACCGATGCGGAAAAGATGTCGCGATCGACGGCGAGCGCGCTTCCGGCGGGCACGCGAGCTTCGTCTGCGCATTCGAGAATCATCGATCCGAGCAGACGCATCTCGGCCTTCAGGAGGCCATGCGCGTTAGTCGTCTCCGTGCTCTTGAAAGTGTTCGAGCAAACGAGCTCGGCCAGACGGTCGGTGTGGTGCGCAGGAGTTCCACGTACCGGACGCATCTCGTGGAGGATTACATGATGTCCACGCTCTGCAAGCTGCCAGGCGGCCTCGGATCCAGCGAGACCACCACCGATCACTTTTACAACGCGCTCACTCAAGCGCGCGCCGGTGTCGCTCGTCACACCGCCAGGGCTTCGACAGCCGACTCGGCCGGCTCTTCCGCCGGCTCCCACTCATTCGCGCAGTTGATGCAGCGACGGTAATCGCCGCGAGTCTTGTTCGACTTCATCTCTGCGCCGATGTAACCGCACTCCGGACAGACTTCGGGCGCCGGCTTGTCCCAGATGACGAAATCACACGCGGGATAATTCGCGCATCCGTAGAAGGCCTTACCACGCTTCTTCGAGCGGCGAACGGCGATGTCTCCACCGTCCTTTGGACATTTCACGCCCGTCGGCATCGACCGCGTACCTCGACATTTCGGGAACTTGCTGCAGCCGAGGAATTCGCCGGAACGTCCCTGGCGGATGACCATGGGGGAACCGCACTCGTGGCAGATCTGATCCGTTGGCTGAGCCGCTTTTCGCTCGCCGCGCAAAGGACGCGTGTACTTGCATTCCTTGGGATGATTCTCGCAGGCGATGAACGGTCCGAAGAATCCTCCGCGCGCCACGAGCCTTCCGCCGTCGACCGGACAACGCTCGGTCTCGAGCGCAGAGAGATCGTGCGCTTCTGCGATCAATCCTTCAATGTCCGCGTTCTTGAGCGAAATGGCGAACGGCCCATAGAAACTTTTGAGCATGTTACGCCAGTTCACTTCACCGTCCTCGACGCGATCGAGATCGCTCTCCATGCGCGACGTGAACTGCACGTTGAACACATCCGGGAACGACTTCACCATCACTTTCTCGACCTGATCGCCGAGCTCTGTTGGGAAGAACCGACGCTGCTCGAGCTGAGCGTACCGGCGGTCAACGAGCGTCGAAATGATCGATGCGTAGGTTGACGGACGCCCGATTCCCAATCGCTCGAGCTCCTTCACGAGACTCGCTTCCGAATACCGTGGAGGCGGCTCGGTGAAGTGCTGCGACGGCGTGATCTTCTTCACGGGAATGTTCTCGCCGACTTCCATGCTTGGCAGCGGCTGCTCGTCCTCCAGCGGACGGCCATGGCCGTCGCCTTCTTCGCGTCCTTCCTTGTACAAGGCAAGGAAGCCCTGGAACTTCATCACGCTGCCGGTCGAGCGGAACAAGTACGGCATCGGCGCGACATCGCTCTTCGACAGATCGAAGTCGACGGTAGTCGTGTCAAAAACCGCAGGGGCCATCTGCGACGCGATGAATCTCTTCCAGATCAGCTCGTACAGCTTGAACTGGTCAGGTGAGAGGTAGCGCTTGATCGCGTCCGGACGTCGCATTGGGTCGGTCGGCCGAATCGCTTCGTGCGCATCCTGCGCATTCTTCGACTTGCCGTCGCCGTAGAGCTGAATTGACGACGCGACGAAGTCCTTCCCGAACAAAGTCTGCACGTAGTCGCGAGCCTGCGTCGCGCTGATTTCCGAAACGCGCGTGGAGTCGGTTCGCATGTACGTGATGAGACCGACTGAACCTTCCTCGCCGACTTCGACACCTTCGTAAAGATCCTGCGCAAGTCGCATCGTGCGCTTGGAGCCGTACCCGAGTTTCTTCGCGGCTTCCTGCTGGAGCGTGCTCGTCGTAAACGGCGCCGAAGAATTCTTTCTGCGCTCGCGGCGCTTCACTTCGGTGACACCGAACGTCTTTATCGCTGCGAGATCCGAAAGAATCTTCTGAGCGGCGGCGTCGTTCGGAATCGTCGCTTTCTTTGCGTCGATGTGATGGAGCTTGGCCGTGAACTCGTGGCCTTCCTTTTCGAGCAGTGCTTCGACGGTCCAGTATTCGACCGCGTTGAAAGCCTTGATCTCGCGCTCTCTCTCGACCAGCAGTCGGAGTGCCACTGTCTGCACGCGACCAGCCGAGACTCCCTTCTTTACGGTCTTCCAGAGAACCGGGCTCGCCTTGTAGCCCACGAGGCGATCGAGAACCCGGCGCGCCTGCTGCGCGTCGACCTTTCGTTCGTCGATCTCGCCTGCACGGGCAATCGCAGTCTGGACTGCGTCCTTCGTTATCTCATGAAACAGAACGCGTCGGATCGGGGCGCCACCTTTTCTGCGCACCTGACTTGCAACGTGCCACGCGATCGCTTCGCCTTCGCGATCCGGATCGGTCGCGAGAAATATTTCGCGCGCATCCTTCGCGGCATGCTTGAGATCGGCGACGGTCTTTTCTTTTCCGGGAATCGTGACGTACTCAGGCTCGAAGCCGTTTTCAATGTCGATTCCAATTTTCTTTTCAGGCAGGTCACGGACGTGACCGATGGTTGCCTTCACGCGATAGCCACGACCGAGATACTTCCCGATTGTCTTGGCTTTCGCGGGGGACTCGACGATGACGAGCGAGGTGGTGCCCGGCTCGGGCGGTAGACCTTCGTCGATTTCGACGGAGGCCTTTTTCGAGCGAGGCTTGGCCACCTTTTTCGCGGCGGTCCTGGTTGCGGTCTTGGTTGCGGTCTTTTTTCTGGCGGTAGCCATTATCTAATGGACGGTTTGATTGTCGCCCGCTCCGCCGGTATCCTCTAGACCCGAGCCTTCCAGCATGCCACGGAGGTCTTCGAGGGCGATCCTGCCATCGATCTGGATGAGTGCCCGCTCGATGATGTGCTCGAGCTCGGCCGGGTTGATTGCACCCGATCCGCTGAGGCCGAGGAGGTGGCCCCACGCGTCGGGGGCGAATCTCCCTCGTTCGTGGGGTCCCATGACCCGGAATGTCATCGGCAAGGGTAAACGGTCATCCATTCGCGTAACCTAGGTCTCTACCATAAGAGCGGCAAGCCGGATAAACCCCATCAGAGCGACAGGGCGTAGAGCCGGGCTCGTTCTATAACTTCTTTTCTATCAAGGACTTCAGTGTCAATTATAAGATCGGCTTCCTCGTACAGACGGTGCCGTGCCTCGTAAAGCTGGTTCAAAGTCAGGAGCGGATCGGGAACCTCGAGGAGCGGACGGCGGACTCTTGCGTTCGCCAATCGAGCCATTGCTCCTTCCGGACCCACTCTAAGGTATATGATACGTCCAGTCCCGCGCAAAAGTGCCACCGACTCGCGGTTGGTGATCCATCCTCCCCCCGCCGACATCACCGTTCCACTGCTTTCCGATAACTCACGAGTCAGAGACTGCTCAATCCCGCGAAAGTAAGCTTCGCCTTTCGCCGCAAAGATGTTTGCTACGGCAGCATGCTCCCGGTGCTCGATCTCTGTATCGAAATCGATGAAGGGCCAGTGAAGCTCCTTCGCAACTGCGCGGCCGGTGGTCGTCTTGCCGGCGCCTGGCAGGCCAACGAGGATGATGTTCGGCCGCTCAGGAGCCACGGCGCTCCGCGATCTGCGCGAGATAGCCATCCAGATTTCTCTTGAGCTCAGCGAGAGAATCTCCCCCGAATTTTTCGATCACTGCCTGCGCGATCACGAATGCGAGCATCGATTCCGCGATCACTCCCATTGCCGGAACCGCGGTGACGTCGCTTCGCTCAGCAACGGCTGATGCCGCTTCACCGCTTTTCATCTCGACGGTTGCGAGCGGACGCATGAGCGTACTGATCGGCTTCATGGCGACGCGCACGACGAGTGGCTCGCCGTTAGTCATTCCGCCTTCGAGGCCGCCCGCGCGATTCGTGTTGCGCGAGATGTTGCCTGCCAGCGGCTTGTCGCCGGCCGAATAGATCTCGTCGTGCACTTCCGATCCGCGGCGACGCGCAGCGTCGAATCCACTTCCGATCTCGACTCCCTTCACCGCGTGAATCGACATCATCGCGCCACCGATGCGACCATCGAGCTTGCGATCCCATGAGACGTGAGATCCCAAGCCGACAGGCAATCCTCGACAGACAACTTCACAGACTCCGCCGAGCGTGTCGCCATCGCGCTTGACCTTGTCGATGAGCTCGATCATTCGCGACTCTGCGTCAGAGTCGAGAGTTCGCAGCTGGGATCGATCTGCCAAGGCGTTGATGTCATCCGGCCACTCTGCTGGAGGAGTGGCGACGATTCCACCGAGCTCCGCGACATGACTGCCTAACGTGATTCCGAGCTCGCTCAAAAGCTTTCTGCAGATCGCCCCGGCGGCAACACGGGCAGTCGTTTCGCGAGCAGAGGCCCGCTCAAGGATGTCGCGCGCGTCATCGCGTCCGTACTTCAGCATTCCAGCGAGATCGGCGTGTCCCGGTCGCGGGCGCGTGACGACTCGCTTGCGCGGTTCGGCGCCTTCGGCATCAGGCGCGGGATCCATTATCTCCTGCCAGTTCTTCCAGTCGCGATTCCTGATCAGCATCCCGATCGGCGACCCGATCGTCTCGCCGGCGCGCACGCCTGAAAGCAGCTCGACCATATCATGCTCGATCTGCATGCGACGACCGCGGCCGTAACCCTGCTGGCGTCGAGCGAGCTGTTCATCGATATCGCGCGCGACGAGAGGAATGCCCGCCGGGGCACCTTCGAGAATCGAGATGAGTGCGGGACCATGGGACTCGCCCGCCGTTGTGAATCGAAGCAATCACCCTCCAACGCACAAGCCCGGCTGGAAGCCGGGCTCGGGCTGAAACACGGACCTGGAGCTTGGTCCGCGCCGATTCCGGCGCGGACTTTCAGCTACTGGCAGCTTGTCGTAAACGTATTCGGG
>JADGQR010000178.1 GCA_017881685.1 Gemmatimonadaceae bacterium | reverse complement strand
GCTTCCGCGCGACGGGCGATCGAGAGAGCGCCGCGAATGCTGCGCACGGTTCCGTCGAGACCGAGCTCTCCGACAAACAGTCTTCCTTCAATCGCGGAGGGATCGAGCTGGCCCGTCGCGACGAGAATCCCGATCGCGATGGGCAGATCGAACGCAGTCCCTTCCTTTCGTACGTCGGCTGGAGCGAGGTTGATAGTGATGCGTCGTGGCGGCAGCGAGAAGCCCGAGTTGACCAGGGCCGCGCCAACACGCTCCCTGCTCTCCTTTACTGCGCCAATGGGCAATCCGACGATCGTCCATTGCGGCAGCCCGGCTGCAGCATCGACCTCTACAATGATGTCGTAGGCGTCGATTCCCATGAGCGCGGCCGACCTGACAGCAGCAAGCATGGTACGAACCTGACGCGAACGATCATCGGACGACGAATCAATTCGTCGCGCGCTTCATCTCATTTGCGCACTGGCTGGAAAAGAAAAACCTTACCGCCCTTCATTACGAACGCGACCCGCCGCAGTGCAGTGATATCAGTCGATGGGTCTCCGTCAACGGCAATGATGTCGGCCTCGAGGCCTGGCGTCAGCGAACCGACCTTGTCGCTCAGCTGTATCGCTTCCGCCGCAACCGATGTCGCGGATGCGATTGCCGCCATCGGCGTTTGCCCGCCCTTCTGCACCCGGCAGATCAGGTCTTCGACATTTCGTCCGTGCGCTCCGGCGACTGCATCAGTCCCCCACACCATCTTGAGCCCGGGAATGGTCAACGCCCTCTTGATGGTCGCCTCTGCGAGAGGAATCGCCCGCCGCATCGCTGCAAAGCCCTCTTCATTGTAGTTGCCGATGCCTTCGTACTTCGCGCGATTGTCGAGATAGTTGTTGAAGATGAGTCCGCATTGCGGATCGAAGTACGTGCCGCGCGCCGCCATTTCGCGCAGCACCTCGTCGGTCGCGAAGATACCGTGCTCGACTTGCGTGCATCCGGCTTCCGTCGCTCGCTTCATCGACTCCGCGCTGTGCGCATGCACGAGCGTGCGAAGTCCGAGAGCCTTCGCTTCACCGCAGATCGCTTCGAGTTGTTCGGTCGTCAGGGTCGCCGAACCTCCCTGCCGGATGCTGCGCGACGCGAAGATCTTGATGAAGTCTGCTCCCTGCTTCTTGCGCAACCGAACCGTATCACGAAACTGAGCGGGAGTGAGAGTTGAATCCTCGAGCGGCTCCAGAGATGTGAGCACGCGCGGGCCGGGAATCGCGCCGGTGCTGATCGCATCGCGGATGTGCCTGTCTTGCGGCGATCCCGGACTTTGAACGGTCGTGATTCCGGCTAGAAGTGTCGTGTACGCATTACCAGCTTCCGCGAGCAGCGATTGCTCCGGCGTATCCCCGTCGTTGTCGATATGCAGCCGCCCCTTGCTGTTGAAGTACCAGGCAAGGTGTGCGTGCCCATCTATCAATCCCGGCAGCAATGTGAGGGTCCCGAGCTCGTAGTCGGCGTGGTGTGCCGCAGGCAGATGCTCGACGCGCGCGATCCTGCCGTTCTCCACGGTGACCGTCACGTCGCGCAGCACCTGACCTTTGCCGTCGATTGCCCGTTCGGCGTGAATCGTTACAGCCGGACTCTGCGCGCCGGCGACAGCCGTGACAAGTGAAAACACGATGATCGCGCTCCTCTTCATTCGTAGAGCTCCAGAAAATTGGAAAGACGGGCGGCCGCAAATAATAGCCTCAGTGGCGGGATGACGAACCCGAATGACCTGCTGCGGCGTATAATATTCCCATGAGCCGAAGGATTCGGCTCTCAAGCGATTCCTCCGCGAGGTGGCTATAAATGAATGGAAGATTGCTGTCGGTTGCCGCCGTTCTGGTCGGCGGTGCCGCAATCGCCTTGCAGGCGCCTGCTACAACGGCGCAGACGCCCGTTGCAGCCACGAAGTCTGACTACAGGCGCCCAAGCGACGCCGAGCTCAGGAAGAAGCTGACGCCGCTCCAGTACTCAGTTACTCGTGAAGCCGATACGGAAACTCCTTTCCGTAATCAGTACTGGGACAACCACGAGGCCGGGATTTACGTGGACATCATCTCCGGCGAGCCGCTGTTCAGCTCACTCGACAAGTATGAGTCCGGCACGGGCTGGCCGAGCTTCTTCAAGCCACTCGAGCCTGGCAACATCCGCACGAAGACCGACTACAAGCTCGGCTACCCGCGCACGGAAGTGAGATCGGCACACGCCGATTCCCATCTGGGTCATCTCTTCGATGACGGCCCTAAGCCGACAGGTCTGCGCTACTGCATGAACTCGGCGGCAATGCGGTTTGTGCCGGTGTCACAGCTGCAGGCGCAGGGCTACGGCAAATATCTGCCTCTGTTCGCGAAGAAATAGACAGCTTCAGACACAGAGACCACAGAGACCACAGAGGAGGCGGACCGGATCTAACTCCCAGTCCGCCTCTTCGCGCATCCGTACATCGTTGAATCAGGGTTAAGGGCAACGCGTATTTCCGAAGTTGCCAATCCGAAGTTCCCCCAAATGGAAGTGCCTGGCCGTTAGTTGGCTTCGCTTCAGATTAAGGAGGTTCGCTGAAGTTTCTGTGGACTCTGTGGTCTCTGTGTCCAGGTCGTTCGAGGACGAAAAAAAACGGGGCGCCCTTTCGGACGCCCCGCTTTCTATTCAGAAGCTAATGCTTACTCGCTGCCGGGCGGGACAACAATCTTGTCCGCGCCGACCGTCACGATGACGAAGTCATCGCGGCGGTTACGCTGCCAGCAGCTCTCATCGTGCTCGGTGCAAACCGGGCGCTCCTCACCATAGGAGACCAGGTCGAAGCGGCTTGCATCGATGCCATGCTCGACGAGGTAACGCTTCGCGGCGGCGGCACGACGCTGACCAAGGGCCAGGTTGTACTCATCCGAGCCACGCTCGTCTGCATTGCCTTCGATACGAATTCTCATGCCCGGGTTGGCTGTGAGCCACGGGATCTTCTTATCCAGTGTCGCGGCCGCATCGGAACGGATGTCAGACTTGTCGTAATCGAAGTAGATCGGGCCGGTGATCGCTGTCGTGTCGATGACCACTACTGGAACTGGCGCGACGCAAGCAGGATCCGTAGCCGTGATTCCACCAAGTCCCGGGTACGGGCACATGGCCGGAGCCGGCGGCGGCGGCGGCGGGGCGACGCACTGCGCGCTGGATGCCGGGATGTTCTCCAGGCCAGCATACGTGCACATCACTTCGCGGCGAGCGCCACCGAACAGGAGGCTCAGGCCAGCGCGGCCGATCAGATTGAGGTTCTTCGTGTCCTTCATGTAGTCGGCGATGCCGTCAACACGAAGTGCGACACGGTCTGCAACACCAAAGCGAAGGCCAACATCACCGCTTACGCCGTAGTTGAACTGGAACAGGCGGTCGGTGTTCGTGACGTTCTGCGAGCTGTAGTTGCTGCGGACACCACCGGCACCGAGCAGGAACTGAACGCGGTTTGCGACGGGGATGTTGTAGAGCATGCGAAGCGCGAATGACGAGTATGTGATGTCATTCTGGTTGAAGCCTGCCGGCGGAAGCGGATCACGCCCACGATTCGGCGTGTACTGTCCGTCGCCTTCCAGCTCCCAGTGCGGATCGGAAAGGAACACACCGACACGTCCGCCGTAGCCGATTCCCGACGTCGGATGGCCAGGAGCCTTCGAATCGAAGTGCGTGTACTGACCGAATGCGCCGATCTCGAGCATTCCGGGAAGCGCCCACTCGTTTGCTCCGAGCTCGTCCCACCATGCGTACGGTGCCCACGGAGCCAGACTGGCGTTCGTGGCGCTGCCGCTGAAGAGATCCCCGATGTTCGGGCGGAACTCGAGTCCGGCCTGTCCGCGGAAGTTCGTGTGTCCGCCGTAGGTCAGGCCGCTTGTGCCACCGATCGTGCCGCCATTCGGCATGTAGTCGGCGATACCAGCTACGCGAAGCGAGACGGGACCCAATCCAACGGAGAAACCAACGTCGCCTTCGGCGCCGTAGTTGTATCCGCGCTTGTTCTCGCGGATGATCTGGAGATCAGTTCCCGTCGGCTGATCCGGCTCGTAACCGGCATACGACGTTAGAACGCCGCCCGCGCCGAGATGGAACGCGGCGAGACCGGCGATCGGGAAGCTGTAACGCACGCGAGCGGAAACAGGTCCGTACCAGATCTTTCCGGTCTGTCCGGCAGCTGTCTGATTCGGCTTGTTGTAGGAATCTTCCCACTCAAGATTCCAGTTCGGTGCGAAGTAGGCGCCGACCCGTCCGCCAACGCCGAACACTTTGTCCAGGTGGAGTG
>JADGQR010000177.1 GCA_017881685.1 Gemmatimonadaceae bacterium | reverse complement strand
GCGCGTGCGATGTATGGTGGAAGCGGAACGTGCCCGTACCGCTCGATCGCGTCTTCGACCGGCAGTGGGGACCGAAGATGCACGATGCGAGTCCGACGCTCGGTCGATTCGAGAATCTCGACCTCGAGATCCGGGCTCACATGAACACGACGGCCAGGCTTCAGCTTTCCGCCCGGGTGAACCATCGCTTCGTACTTGTCATCGCCCAGCGGCTTGAGCAGCAGTAATTCCGCAGGCGCGCCAGAATCTCTTGTGCCGAGGAGGCGTGCGTGAAAGACGCGGGTTGTGTTGAGAACGATCGCGTCGCCCGACGGAATGAGATCGACGAGGTCGCGAAACTTTCGATGCTCGATCGTCCCTGACTCCCGATGCACGACCATCAGCCGGCTCTCATCGCGCCGCTCGGCCGGTACCTGTGCTATCTGATCGGGCGGAAGATGAAAGTCATAGTGATCGGTTCGGCTTCCGTCAGCGATCAAAAGAGGGAAGGCTGCGGCGACCCGCTCGACGGCATCGTAAAACCGAAGTGACGATACGCCTGCGCCGTCGCCATGCGTCCGCGTGGTGTGCGCTGAAGAAATCCGTTCTGAACAAGGAACGGCTCGTACACTTCCTCGATCGTACCGGCGTCTTCTCCGACGGCGGCCGCTATCGTCGTCACGCCGACCGGACCTCCGTCGAACTTCTCGATGATCGTTTTGAGGATCCGCGAATCCATGTCGTCGAGTCCGAACTGGTCGACGTCGAGGAGCTGAAGGGCGTCCTTGGCAATGTCGCGTGTGATGATGCCGCCCGACTTCACCTGCGCGTAGTCGCGAATGCGTCGAAGGAGCCTGTTTGCAACGCGCGGCGTTCCGCGTGACCTGCACGCGATCTCCTCAACGCCGCCGCTGTCGATCGTCACTTTGATTACTTCCGCCGTGCGCCGAACGATCATCTCGAGATCGCTCGCGGGATAGAAATTGAGACGCTGTTCGATACCGAATCGTGCGCGCATTGGTGGCGTCAGCATGCCGAGTCTGGTAGTCGCACCTACAAGCGTAAACTTCTCGATCCCCATCGTGATCGTCTGCGCCTTTGGCCCTTCAGACAGACGAATGTCGATCTTGTAGTCTTCCATCGCCGGATAGAGAAATTCCTCGATCACCGGCTTCAGGCGATGGATCTCGTCGATGAAGAGAATGTCTCCCGCGCGGAGATTCGTCAGTGTCCCGACCAGGTCGCCCGGCTTTTCGAGCGCCGGTCCCGATGTCGTGCGGATGTTGACGCCCATCTCGCGTGCGATCAGTTCCGCGAGCGTGGTTTTGCCGAGTCCGGCGGGTCCGAAAAAGAGAGTGTGGTCGAGAGACTCGCGGCGCGCGATGGCGGCGTCGATGTAGATCTGGAGGCTCTCCTTCACCTTGGGCTGGCCGATGAACTCGGCCAGTCGCTGCGGGCGAAGTGAAAGCTCGACTACCGACTCATCGGGGAGTACGTCGGGCGTGGTGATTTCAGCGCGCGTCATTGAGCCAAATATATCCCGAAGCGACGGCGCCGTGGCAAAAAAAGACGCTGCTCAACACCACCTTCAGAATCGCGGCCGACATCTGACCAAAGTCGTGCGCGATTCCTTACACGTGAGCTGAAATTCCGGCCAGTCGCTCCGCCGCCCGCTCGAGAGTCTCGGGCTTCTTGCAGAAAGCAAAGCGTGTCACAGTCTCGCCGAGCTTCGGATTGCTGTAGAAGCTCGTCCCGGGCACGGTCGCAACGCCGACTTCCTTTGCGAGCCAGAGCGCGAACTCGACGCCTCGCAGATCGCTGATCTCCGTGAAATCCGCCAGCACGTAATACGCGCCCTGGGGCGACGAGAACTTGAAGCCGGCATCCTGAAGCGCCGATACCATCACGTCGCGCCGCTGGCGATACTCGAGTGAAATGTGGTTGTAGTAGTCAGCATCGAACGCCATTCCGATTGCCCCAGCGGCCTGAAGTGGAGCAGGCGCGCCGACTGTCAGGAAGTCGTGGACCTTTCGAATTGGAGAAGAGAGCTCGACCGCCGCAATCGCGTAGCCGAGACGCCAACCCGTGCAGCTGAAGGTTTTCGAGAGGCCGGAGATTGTCACGGTTCGCTCTCTCATGCCGGGCCACGTCGCGAGTACGTGGTGACTGCCGGCGTAAATGATGTGCTCGTAGATCTCGTCCGTTATCGCGATCACATCGTGCTTCTGGCAAAGCTCTGCGATGAGTGAGATCTCATCGCGGGTGAAGACGCGTCCTGTCGGATTGTGCGGGGTGTTGACGACGATCGCCCGCGTCCTGTCCGAGAACGCTGCCCTGAGCTTTTCAGGATCGAGCTTCCATTCCATTCCCTCGAGCGGAACAAAAACCGGCTTCGCTCCCGCGAGGATCGCATCCGGACCGTAATTCTCGTAGAACGGCTCGAAGATGATCACCTCGTCGCCCGGATCGATCAGCGCGAGGAACACGGCGGCCATTGCTTCAGTTGCGCCGCACGTGACGGTGATATCACGCTCGGGATCGACATCCATCGAGTACCACTTCCGGTACTTCTGCGCGATCGCGAGACGGAGTGCCGGTGTCCCCCACGTGATCGCGTACTGATTGATGTCGCCGTGAATCGCCGCGCACGCCGCATCCTTCATCGGCTCGGGCATCGGAAAGTCCGGGAAACCCTGGGCGAGATTGATCGCGCCGTGCTGATTGGCGACGCGGGTCATCTCGCGAATTACTGATTCCTTGAAGGTCGAAGCACGGTGGGCCGTTGCGATCATGTGAGCCTTGAAATGATGTCGGTGAACATACCTCTCAGTTTAGAGTCAAGGAACACTTGCGAACTTCCGGGGAGGCGCATATATTATGATATATACCAATTTGACAGGCTTTATGGATCGGAAGGTGCGAAAGACCGGCAAGCGGGCGTTGACTCGGCCGGCGAGCGTTGTGAGTCGGAAGAAGGTCACACCGTCCACGCCCGGCGCGGAACTGAAGAAAGCGTCACTATTTATGAACGGGCGCAGTCAAGCAGTGCGGCTGCCGAAAGAGTTCCGATTTGATGGAACCCACGTTTTTATCAGAAGGAGCGGCGACAGCGTGATACTTAGCTCCCGTGATGATCGCATCGAGCGCTTGATCGCCCTCATGGGATCCTCTCCTGACTTTCCGGATCGCGAGCCCGACGGTCCCGAACCAATGCGTCCTGAGCTCGCCGAGTATTTCGGTGTTTCTGATTGACAGCAGCACGTGCGTTTCTCTCCTCCGAGGGAAGCTGCCACGTGCTGCGGGACGATTGGGTACGAGCGGACCCGGCGATCTGGCTATTTCATCAATGAGTGCAGCCGAGCTTTATCACGGCGCGGCAAGGAGCAGAAATCCAGCGATGGAACTCGGCCGAATCGAGAATCTCATGACACTTCTTGACGTTCTGCCTTTTGATTTGGAGTGCGCCGCGAGCTACGGAATCCTTCGCGGAATTCTCGAGCACAGAGGGCAGCTGATTGGTCAGATGGACATGCTGATTGCCGCGCATGCCCTCACTCTGCCGGCAACGCTTGTAACACACAATGTTCGCGAGTTCAGCCGAGTGCCCGGGCTCAGCATCGAAGACTGGACAGCTTAGCTCTTCTACCGTCCGCCGAGCTTGGCGAGCGCTGATCTGATCAACTCTGCCGCCGACAGCCCACCTCCGCCGGCGTCAAGCGCCGCACGAACGCCACGTTCCGCATCCGCAGTTGTGTAACCGAGTGAGACAAGAGCGCGCATCGCGTCCTCGGAAGCTCCGCCGGCAACACGCGGACGTCCCGGCTCTTCTTCTCCGCCGATGGCATCGAGCTTGTCCGCAAGATCGAGAATCAATCGCTCAGCCTTCTTGCGGCCGACGCGCGGAACTCCCTGGAGCGTCGGGATGTCCTTCTCCTGAATCGCACGAACGAGTCGCTGCGCCGAAAGCGCGGACATGAGGCCGAGCGCGAGAGCGGGTCCAACTCCGTTCGCGGTGAGGAGCTTCTGGAAAAGTCTCCGCTCGAACACTGTCGAGAATCCGAACAGCTGCCACCCGTCTTCCTTCACGACGAGATGAGTGTGCAGCGAGACGCTCTCACCCTGCTTCGGAAGCGTTTCGAAAACGCCGAGCGGAATCTGAAGCTCGTAGCCAACACCGCCCGACGTCATCACCTCGACGCGGTCGATGTCCTTTGACGAAAGAATTCCCGCTACGTGTGAGATCATCTGCGAAGATTGACAGTTAGTTCCGAGTTGATCGACGGCGTGCTGATTCTCATGACGTACGCCAGCGCGGCTGCAACTCCATCAGAAGCATCTGCAGGCTGCGGCGGAGTCTTCAGTCTCAAGAGTCGCGTCACCATGAACTGAACCTGCTCCTTTGTTGCCGCGCCTGTTCCAACCACCGCCTTCTTGATTTCCGCTGGCGGGTACTCGGCGATCAGAAGATTCGCGTTCGCCGCCGCGAGGAGAATCACTCCGCGCGCGTGGCCGAGTACGACAGTCGTGCGAACGTTGCGGGCGTAGAACACGTCTTCGATCGCCATCGCGTCGGGCTTGTGACGTTGAATCAGCTCGACGACCCCGTCGTGAATTTCCTTCAAACGATCCGGGAGCGAATCACGCGGACGGGTTCTGATTATTCCGCATTCGATGAGGCGAGGCGTCTGCATGCGCTCGCCATGCACAACTCCGTATCCAGTGACCGCGGTGCCCGGATCGATGCCGAGCACGATCATCGAGAGGTCACCCGGTTTCGTCCAGCTCCACGTCGCAGTTGGCTGCGACTTTCTGAATGTCATCGAGCTCCTCGAGCTCTTCGAGAAGTCTCACCAATGACTCCGCAGTCTTTCCGGAAACGCTGACGAGACTCTTGGGAACCGACGCGATCTCAGCTTCGGTGATCTCATAGCCCTTTGCTTCGAGCGCGCTTTTCACGGCGTGCATGTCGGCGGCGTCAGTGGTGATCTCGTAATGCTCCCCTTCGGCCTTGAAATCCTCGGCGCCTGCGTCGAGTGCGGCTTCGAGCGCATCGTCTTCGGGATATTGAGTCGAGTCGATGTAGAGCTGTCCTTTTCTCTCGAACATCCACGACACCGAGTTCGCCGCGCCGAGGTTGCCCCCGCCGCGAGAGAGCTTGTGACGGACTTCGGCGACGGTGCGGTTCGGATTGTCGGTGAGCGAGAAGATCAGAATCGCCACGCCGCCCGGGCCGTAGCCTTCGTAAGTGATCTCCTGGTAATCGACGCCCTCGAGATCTCCGGTTCCTTTCTTGACCGCTCGTTCGATGTTTTCCTTCGGCATCGACGCGGCCTTCGCGGTGTCGATCGCTGTGCGAAGACGTGGATTGCCAGCGGGGTCACCGCCTCCGATCTTCGCCGCCATCGTGATTTCACGAATGAGCTTGGTGAAGTGAGCGCCGCGCTTCGCGTCGGTAGCGGCTTTGTAATGCTTGATCTGTTTCCACTTGCTATGGCCGGCCATTGTCTGCTTTGATTTGTGTGTCTGTAAGGTAAGTATCGTTTCAGGAGGCGGGTGAGGCGCCGGAGGCGAGCTCGTTGAGAAGCTCCGTCAGCTCGGCCACGGCCGCCTGATCCAGCCGCGGTCTGGCCGCTTCGATCAGTGCCGTCAGCGCTTTGGCGGCGGCACGAACGTCGTTTTCTGCGACAGCGTCCATGGTGGCTCCTGCAGCAGTCCTCGTCGACGAAGGTACCGCGAGAGATGAAAGCCATTGTCGCGCGGCTGTCGCTCGAGTCGCTGCATCCACAGGTCCGACCGACAACGGCGGCAGCATCCCGGCGGCGAGCCTCGCGGACACAAAACATGCGAGCGCCACCTCGCGGTCGCCGCCCAGGGACGCACGTCCGGCGTGCGACGCGAGGGCGCGGAACCGGAAACTCGGAGTGGCCAGCGCGTATGGAGGAAGTTGCCCGATCACTCTCGCAATCTAGGCATACCGGAGGCACCCGGCTACATTCACAAAACCCATGGCACAGGCTCCAAAATCCATCCTCTGGGTCGACGACGAAGGCGAGCTTCTCGAGTCCCACCGAATCTTCCTGCGCTCCAAGGGCTACGAAGTAGAGTGGGCGAGCAACGCTGACGACGCGGTCGAGATGCTACGCCGCAGGCCCTTCGACATCATGCTCCTCGACGAGCAGATGCCGGGCAAGCGCGGCCTCGAGGCGTATCGTGACGTTCGCGAGATAGCGCCGAATCTTCCCGTCGTGATGGTAACCAAGAGCGAGGAAGACACCACGCTCAAGGAAGCCATCGGACAAAACATCCGCGACTACCTGGTCAAGCCCATCAATCCGCGCCAGGTGCTGAGCGTTGTGACGCAGATTCTCGAGGGTCCGCGAATACGGCAGCAGGCCATCGCGCGAAGGTTCGTCGAGCGATTCAGGGCTATCGAGCTGGAGCGTGACCGCAATCTCGACTGGCGCGGATGGATCGACCGATTCGACGAGCTGATGCGGTGGGACGTGGACCTCGCTGCCGCAGGCGAGATGGGCCTGTACGACTCATTGCGCGGGCTCTACCCGGACATGCATCGCGAGTTCGCCGCGTTCATGAAGACCGAATATCCGATGTGGCTCAAGAATCTCGAGGGAAACCGGCCACCGCTCTCGATCGACGTCGTCAGCGAGTTCGTCCTTCCGATTCTCCACCGCGATCGCGCGGCGGTTTTCATCGTCGTCGATTGTCTGAGGCTCGATCAGTGGCGAGTCCTCGAACCGCTGCTCGCTCCGTTCTTCGACGTCGAGACAACGCACTACTTCGCGGTTCTTCCCACGGCGACGCCTTACTCCCGCAACTCGCTCTTCAGCGGACTTTTTCCTGGCGAGATCGCGGCGCGTCTGCCGGACTGGTGGGGCAACGCCGATCGCGAAGACGAATCGCTCAACGCACATGAGCGCGAACTGCTCGAGACGCACCTGAATGACCTGAACGGCCCGACGCCCGTTCGCTATCAGAAGATTTCGACTGCCGCAAACTCCGACGAGCTCGAGCGTCATCTCGGAACGGCCATCGGCAGCGAGGGAGTGAGCGCATTCGTTTTCAACTTCGTCGATCTGCTCACCCACGGCCGCAGCGAATCGCAGATCCTTTACGAAGTCGCACGCGACGAGATCGCGCTCAGGCAGATCACGCGACAGTGGTTCCAGCGTTCTGCGTTGTTCAGCGTTCTCAAGGAAGCGTCGCGAAGAAAGATTTCTGTTCTGCTCACGACGGACCACGGGTCGATTCACTGCAACACGCCCGCGACGGTCTTCGCCAAGCGTGACGCAACCGCAAACCTGCGATACAAGTTCGGCGAAGATCTCAGGGCCGAGCGTCCGGAGCAGGCGCTGACGTTCACGAATGAAGACGACCTGAGGTTGCCGCGCCGCGGAGCGGGCGGCAACACGCTGCTTGCGACGAGCGACTGCTTCTTCGTCTATCCCACAAAACTGCGCGAATACCAGAGTCGCTACCGGGGATCGTTCCTTCACGGCGGCGTGACGCCTGAAGAAGTGATTCTTCCGCTCGCTCTGCTGACGCCAAGGTAATGTCCGTCTACGGGCGGCTATACCCGTTCGTTCGTCCGCACGGCTGGAGGATGGCGGGCGCGATCGTCACGAACATCTTCGCCGCTGTTCTAGACGCGTTCTCGCTCGCGCTGTTGATCCCGTTCTTGAACACGCTGTTCGAGCAGGCCCCGATTGGCCTCGGCGGCGGTGGGCTCACCCGACTCCTTCGCTCGACTGTCGGAGTGATGCTCGACCCCGCGGACAAGATGGGATCGCTGCGCAACGTGATCCTCATAGTGATCGCGCTGATGGTCACGAAGAATCTTCTCCTTTGGCTCGCCGGACAGCTTGGCGCGAGCCTCCAGGAATACGTGACGCGCGATCTCCGCACTGCCGTCTACAACCACATCGCGCACCTCCCACTCGGCTATTTCCAGCGAACGAAAACGGGTCAGATCCTTTCCAGAGTCATAACCGATACGGCGGAGACGCGGCTGATTCTCACTCAGCTCGTGACTTCGTCACTTCAGAACGCCGCGCTGATAGTCAGCTACATCGTTTTCCTCTTCCTGATCTCCTGGAAGATGACGCTGATGGCGCTGCTGATTGTGCCTGTCCTCGGGTTCGTTCTCACGCCGATTCTCCAGAAGCTCAGAAAGGGAAATCGCAAGAAGGTCAACCAGCACGGCGAGATGACGAGCGTCGTTCAGGAGACCGTCAGCGGAATCCGGCTCGTGAAGTCATTCGGGGCCGAGCAGGTGGAGGAGGAGCGCTTTGCGGTCGCGAGCAATCGCTACGCGAATCTCAATGTGCGTCTGACGCGAATCTCGAACCTCGCCGCGCCGATCACCGAGATAATCGGTGTCAGCATCGCGACTAGTTTGCTCTGGCTTGGGGCGCGGCAGGTGCTCGTGAATCATTCGATGTCGGGCGCGGATCTCATCGCATTTCTGTTGTATGCGCTTCGCATGCTCCAGCCATTGAAGCAGCTGTCACAGATGCCGACGACGGCACAGGCGTCGCTTGCGTCGGCCGAGAGGTTGTTCGAGGTCCTGGATACGCCTTCGGAGCCTCAGACCGACGAGGGCACTCGAACCGATGCGGCGTTCGAGCGTGAAATTCGCTTCGAGCATGTTGGATTCTCGTACGGCGATGCGCCGGTACTGACGGACATTTCGTTCAAGGCGGCAAAAGGCGAGGTGATCGCTCTCGTTGGCGCGAGCGGGGCAGGGAAATCGACGCTCGTCGATCTGATCCCGCGCTTCTACGACGTGAATTCGGGCGCAATTCTCGTCGACGGCATCGACACGCGGGAGTTCAAGCTTCCGGCTCTTCGCGCTCTCACTGGCATCGTGAGCCAGGACACCGTGCTCTTCAACGACACGGTCAGAAACAACATCGCTTACGGAACGGGACTCGCCTACACCGACGAGCAGGTCGAGGCCGCGGCCAGGGCAGCCAATGCTCATGCCTTCATCGCCGAGCTGCCCGAGGGTTATGCGACGATTCTGGGCGAAAGGGGCACTCGTTTGTCCGGCGGACAGAGGCAGCGGCTGGCGATTGCACGGGCCTTGCTCAGGGATCCACCGATCCTCATCCTCGACGAGGCTACGTCGGCACTGGATACCGAGTCGGAGAGGCTGGTGCAGGAGGCGGTGGACAGATTGTTGCGCGGGAGGACGGTGTTTGTAATCGCCCACCGCCTCTCGACAATCGTCAATGCCGACCAGATTCTCGTGCTGGAGCGGGGGGAGATCATCGAGCGCGGAACGCACGCCGAGCTGCTGGCGGCGCGCGGCGCGTATCATCGTCTTTACACGTTGCAATTCGGGAGCATGTCCACTGTGAGTCATCCAATGGTTTCGTCGGCGGTATAAGTGCGGATTCTATTTCTGCATTGCGCAAAGGAGTGGTCGGGCACTGCCCGGGCGTTCTCCGTCGCCGCGCGTGGACTGGCCGCCCGCGGATACAACGTCACCTTCCTTGCCGAGCCGCACAGCAACGTCGAGCAGTCGGCGTCGCGGATGGCGACAGTCGCGTCGAAGATCGGCAGCGAGGATCCTGTGGCGCAGCGCGACGTCGCTCCGTTCGAAGTCGTGCCGTTCTCGTGCGATGGAAACTGGTTTTCGGCTGCATGGAGGCTGCGGCATCTCTTTCGTCGCTGGGACGCTGACGTCGTTCTCGTGCACACGGAGCAGGAGCACATCATCGCGTCTGTCGCGTGCCGGCTCGGGAGGCGCGGCAAGATCGTGCGCCGGACTCCCGCAAGCTGCCAGCTCGCGATGGGTGGCAAGGGAAAGTTTGCGAACTGGCTCACGAAAACGACCTATCTCTTCGCCAGCGAAGGGGACGCGAAAATCGCAATTCTTCCGCGCCGCGCGGATCGGACAACGATTGCGAGGCTGGGCGTCGATCCGTCGCGCTATCCCGACAGAACCGCGGTCACTCAGGAGCCGAAGCCGGAAGACATCAGATACATCATCTGCGTGTACGATCCGACGTCGCGCGGTCGTGCGGCAACTGCAATTCGCACCGTCTCGATGCTCGCTCCGCGGCATCCGTATCTGCGTCTCATCATTTTCGGCGCTGGTTCTGACAGCGAAGATCTTCGCATGCAGGCGGCCGCTCTGAATGTGATGGACCTCGTGAGCTTC
>JADGQR010000176.1 GCA_017881685.1 Gemmatimonadaceae bacterium | reverse complement strand
TTCAAACTTCGATGCTGAGATGAAACTTATGAGCGCAGAACTGCCATTTTTCTGCGAGGATTGAGGTGTGTCGTATTGGGGCTCCTATGGAAGTATTGCCATCTTGCCACCTTTTGACGTCGTCGACACTAGCTGGAATGGCAATACTTCCATAAGAGCCCCCGATACGACGCACCTCAATCCTCCCTCGCTGCAGCGCCCCTGTTGTACGGGATGTCGACGAACGGAGGAAGCCCCGCGAGATCGATGATGTGATCAAGGCCCTCTCGATCGTGAAATTCCGTTCCGTCACGGTTGATGAGCACCGTGTTCGGATATTCGTGTGCGAGTCGCGCGAATTCCGCATCGATCAGGCGAAAACGGCGCACCATGTTTTCGACTCTCTCGAAAGCACGATGCCGCTGGCGAATGTGCTTTTCGATCGTATCCGAGCTCGACGTGAGGATGATGACCTTGTCAGGATTCCAGCTGTCGCCGATCGAGAGAGTATTTCGAAGGCCGGCATGATCCTCCTCCGGATACTCGACGATGTGAGCCTCGAGTGTTATCCGCGCGCCCTCGATGAAAATCACCTTGTCGGGGCCGTCGTGTTCCGCCGCATCGCGGTAGTTGGCGTCGTAGACGCGCCCGAAATACTCGGTCACGCCAACCGCATTCCGTCCGGCCGCGATGTCGATGAGAACTTCCGGCTCCCAAACGCCCTTCTCGCCCTCACCATATGAACCGTGATGGTAGAGGTCGCCGAGCTGCCGAAGCAGCGTGCTTTTCCCCACGCCAGGGCCGCCGACTATCGCTACGAGCATGCCGGCTGGTCGAAGTCCTGCGCGCCGTTTGAATGTTTCATTATTTCTCGGACTGGTCAGATTCGCCTAACAAGTGTGCACCTGGCGCGATAAAGTTCAGCGACGACCCGTGCCAACACCGGAATCGGGAAACCAAATGCAACGACAGCTCGGTGACATAGTCAAGGGACTGGAGCAAGCGCAAGCACGCCTCGAAAAGCTCGCGGAGGCAATTCCAGACGCGGCCTGGGAAGAGAGAACTGAAGCCGACCGCTGGTCGGTCGCCGAGTGCGTCGATCACCTGAATCTCACGAGCGAAGCGTACATTCCACGTATTCGCGTGGCGATCGCAGAGGCACGAGCGATGAACACCAAAAAATCGACTCGCTACAAGCGCGACCTTCCGGGACGGTTGCTCGCCATGATGATCGGGCCTCTCCCGATGCTCGGAAAAATGCGGCTCGGGCGAGTGAAAACGACTCCTGACTTCGTTCCGAAGGGCAGTCATCCGAAGCAGGCTACACTCGCCGCATTCAAGCGCGATCAGGGTGAGCTCATCGCGCTCATCCGCGAAGCCGACGGGTTGCCGATCGACAAGGTCAAAATCAAGTCGCCGTTCGGCAATATCAGCTATAACTGCTACTCGGCTTTCGTAATACTGCCCCGGCACCAGGCGAGGCATCTGGACCAGGGGCAGCTTGTCTGGGGTACAACTTTGCATAGGTGATGCGAAGGCCGGAAACGGAACGGGTCAACATTTCGTAGTATCGATCAAATCCAGTCACTGGGGGAACGATGGCGCAGGGCTCGACAGGTAACGTGATCGCCGCAGTCTGCAGCTTCTTCGTTCCGGGCTTGGGCCAGCTGGTGCAGGGAAGATTACTCGCTGCGTTCATCCAGTTCGTTCTCGCAGGCGTCCTCTGGTTCTTCTTCCTTGGATGGCTCGTCCACATCTGGTCTGTTATCGATGCCGCGAGGTGGAAGCCGGCGGGCTAGGTGAAAAGAGTTGTCGTAATCGGCGCCGGCGCCGCGGGATCTATGGCTGCGATTTTCGCAGCGGCGGCAGGAGCCAAGACAGTGTTGCTGGAGCGCACGCGTGACGGCGGAAGAAAGATCCTGATCAGCGGTGGCGGCCGGTGCAACATTCTGCCGATCGACATGGACGAGACCCGTTTCGTCACCGATTCATCGCCGAATGTGCTCCGGAAAATGCTCAGGTCGTGGCCACTTGGTGAGCAGGTGGCGTTCTTCGAACGTGATCTGGGAATTCCGCTCGTCGAAGAGACTGTGCTCGGCAAGCGGTTTCCCGCATCGCACAAGGCGCGCGATGTACGCGATGGCCTCCTGTCGCAGGCGACCCGCAACGGCGTCAGAATAGAATACGACACCACCGTCGCCGACTTCGCACCAAGCGGCGATGGCTGGCGTGTTGAAATCGAAAACGGCGAAGCCATCGATGCCGACGCACTGATAATCGCGACCGGAGGACTCTCTGTCCCGAACACCGGCAGCGATGGAACGGGACTCAGAGTTCTCGACAAGCTCGGCCACACGATGCATCCGACTTATCCGGCCCTCACTCCGCTCACGTCAAGCAACGCCGGATTCGCTTCGCTCAGCGGCATCTCGTTCCCGCTCACACTCACCGCGCGATCGAGCGCACGCGCGGCGACATCAACCGGCGGATTTCTGTTCACGCATCACGGATACAGTGGGCCATCGGTTCTCAACGTGTCGCACGTTGCCGTGCGTTCGATTCTCGAAGGCGGTGCGCTGGCGAAAATCACGGTGCGGTGGACTGCCCTTGGCGACAAGGAATGGGAGATCGCGCTCAGACCTCAGGGAGTTCGAACAGTGCTCGCCGCTTTGCGCGCAGAGCTTCCGGACCGACTGGTCGCAGTGCTGCTTGCTACTGTCGATGTGAATCCGGAACGGATTCTATCGGAGCTGCGACGCGATGAGAGACTGCGCCTGATCGAGATGCTCGTGCGCGGTGATCTACCGTGGACCGGCGACGAAGGTTACAAGAAGGCCGAGGTGACGGGAGGCGGTGTCGCGCTGAGCGAAGTGAATCCGGGGACTATGGAGAGCAGACGTCACCCCGGACTCTTCATTTGCGGCGAGGTGCTCGACGCATTCGGACCGATCGGCGGTTACAACTTCGCCTGGGCGTGGGCGACCGGTCGCGCGGCCGGGCGGGGCGCAGCCGCATAGCTCAGGACGAGCGCTAGCTCTCCGGATCTACCACCAGCTCGCCGATTCCAGGCCAGCCATCGTGGCTGTAACGAGTGATCGTTCTGAGGTAGTGCTCGCCGTCTTCACCGTGCTTTTCGCGAACCGCGGCGACGCCTTTCTTCACGCCTTCTGCGTCCGTGTAAGGCGGCTCGAGCTCGTCAGGCATTTTCCCGTTCTCGTGCTTCACGCCGGCGGCGTCGAGGAAGGTCGTCTGGATGCCCGGCTCGAGGTCAACGTATAGAAGCTGAAGCAGGTCGAGCTCGTCACCCGCCGACTCGGCCTTCATGCGCACGATTTCCTTAGCGAGCTTGTCGATCGGCCACGTCCTGAGCGTGACGGCGCGAAAACCTCCACCGCGCTCGACCAGGCGCTGAATGAAGGCGTCGCGACCCTCGCGGCTCGACTTCATGACGTGCGTGACGAGAGCGAGACGGCGCTCTGGGGGAAGCGAACGGTAGGGTGATAACTTTGACATGCACGGAAGTTAGCGCGTTTGTCATTCAGCCAGAATCAGGAATATCATGGCCCTTCTGGGCATGCAGGACGTGAGCATCGCCTTTGGAGGCCCGCCGGTTCTCGATCACGCGTCGTTCAGCATAGAGCGAGGCGAGAGAGTCTGCCTGATCGGCCGGAACGGTGCGGGGAAGAGCACCGTGATGAAGCTGCTCGACGGTACGATCACTCCCGATTCCGGCGAGATCGTCAAACAGACCGG
>JADGQR010000175.1 GCA_017881685.1 Gemmatimonadaceae bacterium | reverse complement strand
TGCGTCTCGCTTTTCGCTCCGTGTAGAAGACGCCGTCCCACAGCGGTGCCAACATTTTCGCGAGTATCCTGGACATCCCATCATCACGCCCGGGCTGAGCATCGCCATGGCTGACAAGAGCGTCGAACTCATCCAACATGACGACCGGTGTCTTGCCAGCCGCTCGTTCATCACGAATGTCGTTGTAAACATCCAACAATTGCTCCTCAAACGCCGCGGCTGACGTGATAGCAGAGAGATTTACTTCCAACAGCGGGTGGAGGTTTTCGTCCCGACCCTTGTCTTTGGCCGTCGCTCGGACACGTCGCGCAAGACACTCAACGAAGTACGATTTTCCGCTCCCTGGGTCGGCACGGAGCAAAATGTTGAATGGGCGCTTCTGTGACGGACGATTAAGATAGGCGCTGAGCGCCTCGGCGAGACCCTCCACACGGGCTTCCGCAGATTTGGGTACATAGTAGCCGGGCAGGACTTCGTGGGAGGATGGGAGGCGACCGTACAAGATGGCGCGTCCAAGGAGACCCTTCGGCGGCCGCACCGGCGCTGCCAGCGTCGCCCGATCGACGGAGCCAACCAACCGAGTTTGGGTTGAAGTCGGAAGACCTTCGGGCAGCATTTCGGGGCGACCAAAACCATCAGCCGTGACCGACACACCGGTGCTCCCGAGTACGTTCACGCATGCAATTGCTGCTAGCGCCGCCTGGACCACCTGTCGATTGGGATCTGGCGCTTCTTGAAGTAACCCACGTGCAAAAGCCGCGATGAACGCAGTCTTAGCTCCCGGCGGCGAAGGATCCGCAGAGACGCCGTTCTCGCGAGCGCGACACTGATACACGAGCCAACTACCACTCGAGAGGTCCGGCGCAAACACGAAACAGCGCCTCGTCATCGGCCCGCTCGTCATGACGAAGTGACCTGCGGACGGAAATGCCTCAATCATCGCCGCCAGTATCGTGGTTAGCACATTGAGATAGTGAATCGGATCATCGTCAGGCAGGCGGCTCGGAGGGTCTTCCACCTTTGTCCAGGTCAGCGCCACTTGATCCGAGCACACTACTATCGCTGGGTTGCTTCCAGCCGTTGTGTTTTTTGCGCCTGCATGTCCTGCATAGAGCATCACCTTCTTTGCAGCTGTCGGCAGGCATCGTTTCAGCAATTTCGGCGTCACAAAGCCAACTCCGAAGTCCGCTATGATAACGAGATCAACATCATCGGGACGACGGATCTCCGCTTCCTCCACGTGCAGGGACTCTGGATATTCGACGCGATTTACAAGAACCCACTCGCGTGCCGAATGTCGCTGGTAGTATCGCTCGATCCGCGCGTTGGTTCCGGTCACCGGTAGCGATGTCACCACGAGTCGATCTCCAGTTCGCGTACTGATATCGGCGACCAGCCCCGCAGCCTCGGACGCATCAGGTATCGGCGCCGTGACAGTAACGCGATCGACATAAGGCGCAATGAGAGCGGCGACGCGCACAGCCCCGCCTAAGGATGAATAGGCTTTCGGAGCGTCTTCACTCGAGACAGCGATCACCCTATACGCCGGTCCTTCGGCAGATGCGATCACTTTGACCGGAACAAACTCACCAACAAAAAAGTCGCCCACGACGTGGGTGTGCACTGGCATAACCGCTCCTATTTTAACGACTGGGAACGCGCGCCGTAGTGGTTATCTGTCCCCACTCACACACGCGCTCTACATTGCTACTTGCAGAATTTGCTCAAGTACGATGGGCCGTTGGTTCATGACTTCCACCTCCCATTGACGTGCCGTGTCTCTACACATACGTGACTCATCAGACCTCGATTCATCGAGCGCAGCTGTTAGGAACGATCGCACTTCCCTTGCATCCGAGACCTCTTTCGACAAGTCCATCATCCGCACTGACAAAGATAATTCCTCGCAGCGCTGCGCCAGCGCTGGTTGATCCCCGAAGAACGGATGGGCCACCATTGGCACGCGATGGAAGATCGCTTCATGCGTAGAGTTAAGGCCCTGGTGTGTCACGAATAGGTCGGTTTCGCTTAGAACGCTCCATTGGTCGACGTAGTCTTCCACTTGAACGTTATCAGGAAGCCCAAAGGTTCCGAACGGCGCGTTCGGCGTTCCACCGAGGCTTATCAGCACATCACAGGTCCCAAGTTGCCCAAGAACGTCGCACAGCGTCCATAGTGCTCGACGTGCGGCATTGGCGCGGATGGTCCACACAACTGTACCGAAAGACACATAGATCCGGGATCGGCGTGAACGGGCCCGTCGCCAGGCCGCGTGTCCGTCGAGTGCTCGGTGCGACGCGACACCGGGATCAAGGCTCCCATAGAACACAAGCGGCTCGAACGGTGCTCTTTCCGACGGTTTCAGAAAGTGTGGCGGCTCGCAATACACGTTGAGATGGCGACTCGCGCAGTCGAGATATGAAAAAGCGTCGATGTCGGTGAGCCCTAGATGATGCAAGCGACCCACTGCCTCCTCGCATGCCTTTGAAATCCGAACTGGACCAGTGCGCATCCGCTCCGCGACTGCGTGCTGCCCGAGGCGATTATGACCTGCGCATATACATACGGATGGCACATCCAGCAACCGGGCAACAACCCATCCGATAATCGCGAATGAATCGTATACGATCATGCGGGGGCGCGCGCGCTCGAGAACGTGGACGAGTCGGCTCGCATGTGCCCCAGCAAACGATACGAACCGACTGGCTGTCGGGATGGATGTCGCATCAAGATCTTCGACCGCTACCTCCGCGAAAAGATCGTGAAAACGCGCTCCGCAGCGGTAGACCTCTGCCTGGAAGTCGCGGTGCGTGTACACGTCGACTCTTGCACCAACGCGACTCAACCCTCCGATTATCGATGTGAGCCGGTTGAAGTGTCCACGAAGGGGCATACAAAATACGGCGACATCGACACGGCCAGGCGTCGGCTGCCTTGCGTCGGTGCGGAGTAGCGCCTGAGCGCGATTCCAACGCGAGATCATGAACCTGAACCGTCCAAGGGCGCGCATAACCGATGCGGCGCGACTGCGACTTCGATTTTGTCCGTTATGTTGATGCCGGTAACAATAGCATGCGGCGCAGCCGAGCTGCAGGGGACGCCGTTCACGCATACTTCGGCGAATCGTTGCGCCTTTGCAGCGAGTCGCTGTGGAATGGGAATCTTCGGATGAGGGCCTACCGCTGCGGCCATGTGTTAGCAGGAAGCGTGAGGGCCCGTTGCGTATGCTCCATCCTCCGTTTGGGGCCGTCGCTGGCAACGGTACATCAACCCGCAGAGAATGCCGTGACACCCGATAGCACAGCAACCGGCCTTCGCACGATCAACAGCAACGGGATCAGTATTAACGACCGGCAGGAATCGGGCGGCGGCCTTCATCGCACTCATGAGGTCGACGGTTGGATCCCATTCAAGTCCACCGTCGCCATTGAGTTTTCCCGGCGGCGGCAGATCTGCAATTCATCGGGCCGCGTTCGCTGCCAGCGTTGGTAGGCGACGTTACCGTTGGTCTTCAGAAGTGTCGATCACGAACGCCGCCTATCGCAGGCGGCGATGCCCGCCCGCGCAGCCGTAGCCAGACGATCGCCAGCACGATCACCAGCATTTCGAAAGAATGGCGGCGCCGAAGATCATTTTGCCGTGCGCCTCCCTCACCAGCTCCGACCTCTCCACACGCCTTGCCGAATTGACCGATTCTCGGCAATGTTGGCCCCGACCCCCGTTGGCCGTAGCCTCGGCACTCACGGGCGTTCCCGGTCTTGCCGCTGTTGCTTCTCCGCTGAGGTCGGAGCGCGCAACGTCGCCAAACAAACGCCTCATTCACGTTTCTTTCGGCGACTCGCCGCCACAAGTCGACAATTGCACAGGCGGCAGTACTTTCCTTGTCGCTCCAGTGCTTCTCCAAGCCAGAACGTCCGCACTCTCCCGCAGTTTTCGCAGCGGATCTGAACTCGTCGACCCGGAGCCGCTTTGATCGGCGGGAGAATGACACCTGCAGTCCGGAGAAGGTGGTATCTCCGAACAACAGCCGCGGGCTGCTCGTGAAGCTGTCGAGCCAGTTCGGTGAGGTTGAGGACACCTGACTCGCGAGCTACGCGGATGAATCGTTCAATACCACGCTCGCAGTTGAAGACGAGCCGTCGGATCCTAGGTACCACGCACTGATCGGAGTAGTAATAGCGGCGACCGCCCGCGCGAATCAGTCGATGGAAGTGCCTCAGACGCATCGTCGAGCCGCCGAGAACAATCCAGTCATCGCTCGCATCCGGGCCGATCTGAAATCCGACGATGACGTCGCCAACAAACCGTCTCCGATCCAGATCCCAGTAGGACCCTGATTCGTGCCGGTGCAGAAACAACGGACGCACCGTAACTGCTACCTCATCGACTCGGAATCCCTCTGCTGTGGGAACAGTCGGCACGGCGCCGCGAAGAATGAGGAGCAGAGCGGCACGTCGGCGCTCGACCTCGGTTGCGTACGCCTCCTCAAGCGCGCCTTCGATACTTCCGAACCGTCTGGCGTAACGCGCCCATGGCCACGAAGCGGCAACCCCATCGAACATTGCCGGTTCGAGTGAACCATGTGATTCGTACGCACGCCGTAATTCAGCGAATAGTTGTTCCTTCGACGCTTCCTCGCGCCGGCGTCGTTCGATTTCTCGGACCCGGTCCCACAGATCACGCGAGACAACCTGCGGAAAAGCATTCTCTCTTTCGACAACGGGGTTTCCCTGAACCGGATCGACCAGCGTCTTTGTATTGATCTGCACTCTGGCGGTGCCGATGTAGACGGGATCACGGATGACGTCCAGCACCGATTCCCCTGTCCATTCCTTCGATCTTCGCGCAGGGACTCCTTGGCTGTTCAACTCCGCCGCGATGATGGTCGGCCGTGCGCCGGAAGCGTACGACTCGAAGATCTGCCGCACGACCGCGATCTTTTCCGGGTCCCCAAGCTCAAGTTTCGTCCGGTGTTGAGCGAGCGCCTTCCACTCCCCTCGACGAAGGTCCTGCACTTTTCTGCCGCTCAGCGTCACCATGACGCGTTTAAGCCCGTAAGGCGCAGCGCCGCCACAACGGAAGCCGAGCCGTGTAATCCGTGCAAACGCCTGGCGGGCCATACGCGAACGTTCCCGGCTGAACTCCGATGCCATGACGCGCCGGATGCCTTTAATAAGTCCGGCCATCGGGCTGATTTCGGTACCGAAGACTTCTTCACAGTAGATGGTTTGGCAGTGGTGGCTGAGAAAGAGAGCGTCGTAGAACGCACCTTCGTCGACATCGAAAAAGCGACCGAAGCGGCTCACGTCGCGGCACAGCACGGCTTCGAACGCTGCGCCATGCGTGATCACCTGAATCATCTCTTCGAACGCCGGACGCCGCGAAGTCACTCCTGAGGCGCTGTCACGGAACACCGCGACAACAGTCATGCCGTGTTCAGCTGCGTAATGCCGAAGCGACTCTTCCTGTGCGTTCAGGGAGTCGGCTTGAAGCTTCTCATCGGTCGACCGACGTAGGTAGAGAGCAACCTTCATCGGCGGCTAGACAGACGGCGGCGTGTTTCGCCGGCGCAAGAGGTCTACCTTGCTCTCACAGGCAGCGCAGAGTGTGTTGACGTCAGCGGTCCGGCTTTCGCGTTCGTAAAGAGAGCGGAGGCGCCGCTCTCCGCATAACGGGCACACCCCAACATGCGTGTTCGGCGTGCGCTCGACCGGATCCTGAAGGCACTCAAAACAGACGTCCGTCTTGAGGGCGAGGACCACACGCGGCAAAAGCATCCTCGTTCCTCCGCAATGCGGACACGTGACGCGGATTCGGCGCAACGGCGGCGTAAACCCCTGCATCTCGCCGCGTCGGTCAAGCCGCCGGTACATCGAGCTGGTCGTCACGAGCGACCACCCGAGCGCCTTCGCGATCGCTTTCAAGTTCAGTAGTGGACCATGGCTCCGCGCCTCGTCCAGAAAGGCCTTCTCGGCCCGCCCCCTGCGATAGCGAAGGCAGTACACAAAGTGATCGGCTAAAGATGTCTCCGGAGAAGAACGGAGGAGGCGCGTCTTCACTTTGCCCACGGCAAGAGGCGGATTCGAGTCCTTTCGAAGGTTGCCATTCCGAGGGATTCGAAAGAAGAAAGTCTCGACGTGTTGGACTCGGGGAGGCGGAGAGAACGCGAGTCCAAGAACGACGTCTTCTTCGCGGTGACGCGCGAGGCTGAACCGGAATTGAAGCGAGCCAAAACGGGCGTGGGGCAAAGAACACTCGAAAGCGACAAGCAGCTGCCGATTGACAACCAGGCCTTCTTCCACCTCGTCAATCTGGAACTGAGTGGCGAGTTGTTCGCGAACCCGTGCTTTGGCAGCCCGAAAACGCTCGTCGATCACTTCGGCATCGGAAGAGCCGAAGCCTTTCCGGAGCTCGTCAGCGGAGGGGAGTTGGTCCGGGTCGATCGTGATCTGCCATCGCTCCATGTGGTGGCGAAGGTCGTCGAGCACCTGAAGGTCAGTACGTCGCCACGTTGTAAGTTCCTGCTTCTTCTGAGCAGCGGCCCAGAGATCTTTCGTGACGATCGCTTCGTGAGCATTTTCGCAACGGATCGTCTTCTCATTCGGGGAGCCCTTCCTGCTTTTAAGAGCCGACGGCGTGTCTTGGCCTCGCACGTGGTAGACCAGCGTGCCGGCATACGCTTCATTGTGGAGGATGTAGCCCACATGAGGCGAACACCAGACGCTTCCGCGCGAGCTTGGAATGCCGTCTCGATTGAGCTGATCCGCGATCTCTTTGAGAGTTCGACCGCCGCGTGCATAAAGCGCAAAGATCGTCTGGACCGTCGCCACGTCGGCCGGATCGCCGGGCGCTAGCTTTATACGCTGCGTGGAAAGCGTCTTCTTCTCCCCGAGGGCCATGTCTCGGATCGGAGCGCCTGATGCCGCATCGACGAGGACACGTTTCATCGCGAACGGAGGTGACCCCAGCGGCCAGAAACCCATCGCAACCACGCGCGCGTGCATGGCAATGGTCATTCGCGCCCGTTCCATCGAGAACTCAGCAACCATCGCACGTTTGAGGTGTTTTTGCAGGAGTGAATACGGCGACTGATCTGGAGCGAATGGCTCATCGACGTAAATGACCGCGACACCGTGAGACCGGCAGATGAACTCGTAGTACCCGGCTAGGTCGATGTTTTCCGCACGCGACCACCGTGCCACGTCCCGGACGAGGATCGCTTCAAACGACGCTCCGCCCTTGACGACCTCAATCATGTCAAGAAAGCTGTCGCGCCCATCGACGAAGCGGCCCGAGGCCGAATCTTCGAAGGTCGCGACGATAACGTGTCCATGCTCCGTGGACCACGCGGTTAGACGCTCGCGCTGCGCAACGAGACTGTCCGGCTGAAGGTCACTGGTGCTTCTACGGAGATAGAGGGCGACGCGCATACCCTATGGAGTGCGGATCACCGTCTGTTCCCTACCTCCGCATTCGGAAAGTCGATTTGTTCAGCGGCCTCATCCAGGTGTGCAGCCGGACGAGCCTCGAGCCATGGCCCGGCCGGGCGTGGACTTCTGCGTCGCAAGCGAAGCTCTGAGCGAGCCCCCGCCGTACCCCGGCGGTGAC
>JADGQR010000174.1 GCA_017881685.1 Gemmatimonadaceae bacterium | reverse complement strand
GGACCGGCGAGCGGGAATCGCGGATGCGCAGGTTTGGGCCGACCCCGATCGCGTTCGCCAGATTCTCATCAATCTCGTGATGAACGCTGTCAAGTACACTCCAGCGGGCGCCGGAACAATAACGCTTAGCTACACGATGACGCGCCATGACGTGATCGTCCAGGTAGCCGATACCGGTCCGGGAATTCCGCCGGAAATGCTGGAAGCCATCTTCGAACCGTTCGTGCAGCTCGAACCCGGACTGACCAATCGGAGAGGTGGCGTTGGACTGGGACTGGCTATCGGTCGCGACATGGCGCGTGAGATGAACGGCGAGCTCTCAGTAGACAGCACGCTTGGCGTTGGGTCACGGTTCACCCTCGCGTTGCCGCGAACTCCAGCAAGCGCTGCGCTCACCTGAGGTCTAATCCAGCCCCGCGGTCTCCAGGTCCTCTTTCATCATCTCGCCCGGCTTGGACGGACGCCTGAAATACCACCATGCCTTCGCCGGATCCGGCGCAAGATCGCCGGACATTGCAGAACCCCAGATTGAGCCTGTCTTGACCGTCGCCTTTTTCAGACGGTCATCCGCAGTCTGCAATCGCTCCGACACCGACGCACGCTCCGCATTATCCGCGACACTCAACGCGCCTTCGATGATGTCACGCAGATCCATGTCATTTAGCCAGTCGTCGAGCGTGAAGTCGTAAGTCTTCGCCGTTCGGGATATGGCGTCCCAGCGGTCGATCGCCGCCTCGAGGCCGCCGTCGACGAGCTCTTCGGATACACCGCGAGTTCTGAGATACTTGCGCACGGGATCATTCACGGAGCCCGAGATTCCAGTTCTATGTCGTGTCATCTGTTCAATGGCTCCGCTCAGCCTGGCGGCGAAAGTATCTCTCGCCGTCATTGGGCTTGAAGAATGTTCTGATCGTCCCGTCACGACTGAAAGCGATAAACGCGCCGCTTGCTTTGTCGAACCGCGATGATGTCCCGTCGCTTCGCACGATTTCCTCGATGTCTCCGCCCACGGGACTGTCCCTAAGCGTCTGCGCAGCAAGGAGATATTCCTCCTCTGACAGTCCACGGAACTCGTTCCCATGCTTCGCGAAATGCTCGTCCAGATAATGACGGGAGCGAAAGCCGATGCCAGTCCGAATCGAATTCGTCTTTGCCTGAGTTGCTGACTGAGAAGCCGGTTGCGCAACCGTGACCGCTCCCGCGCCCTCAGAGGAAGGCCTGGCATCGGCACGACATCCGGCAAAAGAGAGAACACAGACCGCCAGCAGAGCCCGGCTCCATGCACCGGTCCAGCTGGCTTCGAAATCAAGGATCGATCCGCTTCTTCTCATCAGTCGAACATACGAGCGAAGCTCCGCTGCGGCGAGCCGTCAGGAATTCCGTGCTCGCCAATTCAGCCGTTCATTAGCAAATTATCCCTCCCTTCGTCACGTGCCACTCCTCGCTCCATCGAGTAGACGGATTTCATGCTGATCGAGAACATCTCCGACACCGCCCGATGGGTGGCGTACTACCGCGCCATGGAGTCTGCGCGGCCGGACGCGATCTTCAGGGATCCATTCGCCTTGCGTCTCGCCGGCGAGCGCGGAGAGCAGATCGTCGACAACATGAAGCGCGGACGCCAGATGGCGTGGGCGATGATCGTCCGTACCGCTGTCTTCGACGAAATAATTCTCGACGCGATTTCGAGTTACGGAATCGACACCGTCCTCAATCTCGCTGCCGGTCTCGACGCGAGAGCGTGGCGAATGAAGCTGCCTTCAACACTGCGGTGGATCGACGCCGATCTTCCGGACATTCTCGACTACAAAGTCGACGCCCTGCGCGATTCGAAACCGGTCTGTGAATACGAAGCAGTTCTCATTGACCTCACCGATGACTCAGCGCGCAGTGCATTGTTCCAGCGCGTCGGAGCATCCTCAGCCACCACGCTCGTCGTAACCGAAGGACTTCTGATCTACCTCACCTACGATCAGGTCGGCAGGCTTGCCACCGATCTGCACGCCGCGAGCTCATTCCGGTTCTGGCTGATTGATCTCGCCAGTCCACGCCTGCTCCAGATCATGACGAAGTCGTGGGGGAAGTCCGTAAAGCAGGGAAATGCACAATTTCAGTTCGCACCACCCGAAGGAACCGCTTTTTTCGAGAAGCTCGGCTGGAGGGAATCCGAGTTTCGCTCCGCAATGGACGAAGCGCATCGCCTGAAACGCGAAATGCGCATGATGTGGCTATGGCGCGCCATTGGCCGACTTTATCCTGCAGGGAAACGCGAGGAGTTTCGCCGAATGTCTGGAATTGTTCTGCTCGAGAGACGATAGATGAGCCCGCTCAGTAGACTGACCCCGTCGCGCTGGGTCGAGGCAATCAAGTCAGACTCCCCGCGCCCGCTCCCAACCGGGCCAATCAGGGTCGCAGTCATCGGCTGCGGCACGCTCGCGCAGACCGCGCACCTTCCCCTGCTGCGGCGCATGAACGATTTCTCGATCGCCGGCGTCGCCGACACCGATCCCGCGGTGCTCACCGCGTCAGCTTCAATCGCAAAGCGTGCGCGACACACGACGGACTATCGCGAGCTGCTGACGCCGTGGATGGCCGATGCGGCAATCATATCCCTGCCGACAGCGATGCACGCCGAAGTGGCGAAAGCTGCATTCGAGAGCGGACTCCATGTGTATCTCGAGAAGCCCATAGCGACTGAGCTCCACGAAGTACCTTCGATCATCAAGGCCTGGAAGGATTCCCTGAGAGTGGGAATGATCGGCCATAACTACCGGTTCAATCCACTCTACAGGAAACTGAAGCACATGATCGCGATTGGCCGCATCGGAGCTCCGCGCGACGCGCGAATGGCATTCACTACTCCAGTCAATGAATCAGGAACGTGGAGAGACAATCGGGCCGAAGGTGGTGGAGCACTGCTCGACCTCGGAACGCACGAAATCGATCTCGCGAGATATCTCTTCAACTCCGAAGTGGCTTTTGTCACAGCAAAGATCGAATCGAGACGCGCCGATCACGATCGCGCAGAGCTTCTTCTCGAGCTCGAGAATGACGTCTTCGTGAAGATTACAATCGGCCTCGGCGACACTTTTAGCGACCGCATGCAGGTTATCGGCGAAGCTGGAAGTCTCTTTGTTGACCGTGCTGAATCCCTCGACGTCGAGTTCACGCCGGCGGCCGGGACTCCAATCTCCAGCGGAGAATTCGCGGCACTGCTTCCGTCTCCGGGAGCCAAGGTTTCGCATCTTTACGCGAAGCTTCGTGCACCATTCAACGAGCCGTCGTTTGGAATCGCCTTGAAAGCCTTTGCCGATTCGATAACGACTGGCGCGCCGCCATCGCCTGACCTGAACGATGGGTTCGCCGCACTCGCCGTGATTTCCGCTGCCGAGATGTCATCTCGTGAGAACCGGCGGGTAGCCATGACAGAAATCGCTACTCGTCCTTGAACGGGACGGACTAGCAGCCCGGCTGCTCGCACCGCTCCGTGACAATACCTGACGCCCGTCCAGCGCTGTCGGTGATTCTGCCGACCTGCGACGACTTCTCCACGATTCGTCTCACAGTTCGGGCGTTGAACAGGCAGACGATTCGCGACAGGATCGAGCTCGTCATCGTCGCACCCACAGATGGAATCGACCTTCCATCGAGGGAAGTATGCTCGTTCGCGAGCGTGAAGCTCGTGAATGGAGGTCCGCTCAGAACGTCGAACATCGCTCGCTCTGCCGGAATTCGTGCGGCCTCCGCACCGTTCGTCGTCCTCGCCGAAGACCATTCATTCCCCGAGCCAGGCTGGGCCGAGGCCCTCTTGAACGCTCATTCAACTGGCTGCGCCGTCGTTGGTCCGGTCGTCGGCAACGCAAACCCGAACGGCGTCGTCAGCTGGGCGAACCTGCTGCTCGAGTACGGGCCGTGGCTGGATGGCGCCGAGAAGGGCGAACTATCCGACCTTCCCGGTCACAACAGCTCGTACGACCGAGACCTGCTGCTCTCGTACGGCGACAAGCTGGAAGCGATGCTCGAAGTCGAAGCCCTGATCCAGCGTGACATCGTGAGCCACGGTCACAGAATGCTGCTCGAGCCGCTCGCAAAAACCCGGCATCTCAATTTCTCGCGCGTCGGATCATCTCTGGCGCTGAGATACAATGCCGGCAGATCGTTCGCTGGACACCGCACGATCGGATGGAGTCTCCCGAAGCACATTGCCTACGTTCTCGGCTCGCCGCTGATACCGCTGGTTCGCCTCGCAAGAATTCTCGGCATGCTCCGAAAGTCAGAACGCTACTCGTGGCTCATTCCTCGCGTGATCCCGATGCTGTGTGTCGCAGTGCTCACCGACGGGGCCGGAGAACTGGTTGGCTACCTGGCGGGCCCCGGCGACTCTCCGCACTACCTCGGCTTGATCGAGTTCAATCGCGAGAGGTTCATGAACGCTTCCGACCGGGCAGAATATCGATCGCTCCTTGGTGACTTGGCATGACTGAGATTCTTTTCTCTGTCGTCGTGCCGACGTTCAACCGGGTCCGCGAGCTTGCAAGGTGCGTCGACGCGATCGCACAAAGCTCGTTCGACCACGACAGGTTCGAAGTGATCGTCGTGAACGATGGCGGCGACGACCCACGCACCGCGCTGGAAGCCGCCGAATCCCGTCTCGGCCTTCGCATCGTTTCTCAACCGAATCGTGGCCCGGGGGCGGCGCGTAACCACGGCGCCAGACTCGCCCGCGGGAAATTTCTCGTCTTTACCGACGACGACTGCATTCCCGAGAAAGACTGGCTTTCAAGGCTCGAAGATTCAGTGGCGAGATATCCGCTCGCTCTCCACGGTGGACGCACAGTGAATCTCCTGCGCGGAAATCCATTCTCCGAAACGAGCCAGAGCCTGGTCGATTACGTCCACAGTTACTACAACGACAGCTCGGCTAATCGCACCGGATTCTTCGCCTCGAACAACATTGCGCTTTCAGCATCTATGTTTGCGACAGTCGGTGGATTCGACGAGTCGCTGTGCGCCGCAGAAGACAGGGACTTCTGCCGAACGTGGCACAACAGCGGGGGAACATTCCGCTACGTGCCTGAGGCGATTGTGTATCACGCGCATCATCTCACACTGCGCAGCCTCCAGAAGCAGCACTTCACGTACGGTCGCGGCGCGCTTCCTTACTGGAAGAAGGCATCACCCGGCGGCTCCGCCCGGTTGAGAGTCGAGCCACTGAGTTTTTACGCCGGAATGCTCGCTCATCCATTTTCGAAACACCTTCCAAATCCGGCTCTTATTGCAGCGTTGATCGTCATATCTCAGTTCGCCAATGCTGCTGGCTTCGCGTATGAGGCATTCCGTACGCGAAGCCAGCGCAGCTCTCGAGTCTCCGGGAACGCGACCGGCTAAGGCGTAAGGTCTACTGAACGGCTCCGGGGCCCTTATAGATCACGCCGTTCTTCATCACGAAGCTCACCTGCTCGGTGACGCGAATGTCCTTGAGCGGATCACCAGGGACTGCTACGATGTCCGCGAGCTTCCCTGCTGTGATCGAACCGACACGTGCATCCCAGCCGAGGAGTCTTGCACCGTTCATCGTGCCTGCCGTCAATGCGGCGATCGGTGACATTCCTCCCCAATTGACCATCAGCGTGAACTCGTGCGCGTTGGTGCCGTGCTTGATCACGCCGGCATCTGTGCCGAGTGCGATTGGAACGTTGTGGGCGACCGCGAGCTTGATTCCGTTGCGCATCGCTGCGGCGGCTGCAAGCGCCTTCTCCGCTCTCAATCCCTTCAGGACACCACTCTTTGCGAATCCCTCGACAGTCTCTCCCGCCATCAGCGTCGGAACGAGGAAAGTGCCGCGCGCGGCCATCATCTTCGCGCCCTCCTCGTCGAGGAATGATCCGTGCTCGACCGAGGTGACGCCGGCACGAATGGCGATCTTGATTCCTTCCGTACCGTGTGCGTGAGCGGCGACTTTGCGACCGAGCTTCGTCGCTTCGTCCACCAGCGCTTTCATTTCTTCGTAAGTGTATTGAGTCGCGCCGACGGCATCGCCTTCAGAAAGAACACCGCCGGTAGCGCACGTCTTGATGACGTCCGCGCCGTACTTCACCTGATAACGCACGGCAGCTCTGACTTCCTCGGGGCCATTGGCGATTCCCTCCATCGGGCCTGACTGAAGAATCCCGGGACGGAATCCGTTCTCATCGCAGTGTCCACCAGTGATTCCGATCGCGTGACCGGCGTTTTCCATTCGCGGGCCCGGAACACGGCCGTCCATGATTGCCTGTCGTAATGCCATATCGTCGAAGTTCGGTGATCCGAGTACGCGAATGGATGTGAACCCAGCCTTGAGTGTCGCTTCAGCGTTTGCCACTCCGACGATTGCACCGTAGGATGGATAGTCTCTCACGGGCGCCATATCTGCGAGCGGATCACCGAGCGTTCTGCCTGTGATGTGAGTGTGCGCATCGATGAACCCGGGAAGCAGCGTTACGTCACCGAGGTCGATGACTTTCGCGCCCTTTGGAATCGTCACGCTCGCAGCGGGACCAGCGGCGACGATCTTGTCATCGGTAACGACGACAACCGCGTTCGTGACGACAGCCGGATTCTCGATTGTGATCATGCGAGCGGCGCGAAGCGCCGTCGTCTGAGCCTGCGCGATTCCTGCAACGGCTAACGACGCCGCGACCGCAAGTAAGCCGGCACGAATTGGTTTCATGTTTTTGTGGGATGAGGTTTTCAAGCAGTGGCCAGCGAGTTCGGTAGTGATTGAACTGGAGAGAGCTGCGACGTCGTCAGAGAGGCGACGACCCTGAGAGCAGCAGGGCATGAAATTATCCGCAAGTCGGCGGATCGGGCCTGGTGAAGCTCACCGTCGGTCTCATACCAGGGAACTGAGTCGAACGAAACGTTGAACTGCTTCGAGCGGCGGACGATCACCTCGTCGAAGCGCTCGTGTGTGCCCTTGATCGCCGCGCTCAGCATCGCGAGTCGCTTGCCTGCGGGCAGATCGAGAATCGAGATGGCATCGAGCATGTTGTCGGTCAGCGAAGCAGACGGAGCGATGCGAAACGTCCCGCCAAAGAAGGGTCCGTTGGCGACGACGAGCATCATGTGCAGGTTGCGCGTCGACTTCCCCGTCGTGCTGATCGAAACCTCGAAGCCCCGGTAACTGAAGAGCTGCTTCAACGCCGCCCAGATATAAACTGAAGACCCGCGAAGCATGCTTTCCTTCTGGAGATCCTGGAGGACGGCAACATCAAAACCGAATCCGCAGCAATTCAGAAAGTAGGTGTCTTCCACCCTGCCGACGTCGACAGAAATGTTCGACGGCTCGACACATAACCGGGCCATCGTGCGCGCATCGATCTTGTGAGTGCCGAGCACTCTGGCGAAGTCGTTGCCGGTGCCGGCTGGCATGGCGGCGAGCCGCACTGAACGGCCAGCGTAAAGCAACGCGTTCGCGACGTTTCCGGATGTCCCATCGCCGCCGACAGCGACGATCGTCGTACACCGGTCCCTGATCGCCGAAAACGCGATGTCACGCTCCTGCCCCGCAGCCGAAGTCGTGCGAATGTCTGTCACGCCAACTTCGGCGAACGCGGCGGAAAGCTGCGGTATCATTGCAGCACCACGTCCGCGCCCCGCCGCTGGGTTTACTATGACGCAGACACGCTCACTCATTCAACGCGACGTGCCCCCGGCAACCGTTGCGCTGGATTGCTTCCAGGGCATGTCGGGAACTCGCGCCTTCTCGGCGAACAGATCGGTAGCGAGGGGATTCCAAATCCGCGCATTGTCGGCATCAGTGAATGAGAACACCGCAAACCCCGTGGCCCCTCGCGCACGGGCGAACCGGATCTCGTTCAGGACTTCCCGCGCGCCTTTGCTCGCGTCGATGCCGATGTACATCTGGCGGCCCGTTTCCTTCTCGGCCCCCTGCATCTGTTCATCGAGCGTGCACTTCCAGTCGATGCGCGAACAGTACGACGGACCGATGCGGTAATAGGTCATCGGAACGAGGACGTCCATGTATCCGGCCCGCGCCCAACCGCGGCTGTCCTGCATGAGATTCGTTGAGCCGGCGAGCGTGTGCCACGCCCACTTGTCGTTATAGATGCCCCACACGGCCGCAGACAACACTAGTCCCGGCTTCACCGACTGAATGCTGTCGTAGGTCTCACGAACCATTCGGCTGACGAGTCCGGTGCGATACTCTTTCCAGGCAGCCTGATGCGTCGCCGGATCCATTCCGAACTCGGCCCGGCTCGCGGAATCGTACGACCAGGATTCACCCGGATATCGAATTCTGTCGAGGTGAATTCCGTCGACGTCGTAGCGGCGAGCAATGTCGGCGGCAACCGCTGCGAGGCGATGTCTCACGTCCGGAAACGCCGGAGATACCCACACATACTCTTCGCTGTTCGGACACGGCAGTGGTTTTCCGGTGCGGTCACGCATCACCCACTCGGGATGATCGAGGAGCATATGCCGGGGATTACCCGGGTCGGACTCCGTCATCGCGCGGCACTGCCCTTCGATTCCGGCAGCTTCTCCGGTCAGCGCGTTGAGATATGCGTGGACCTGCAATCCTCGCTTGTGGCCTTCGCGAACCGCAACATCGAGAGGGTCGTATGTCGGAGTTCCGCCGAGTTTTCCGCAAAGCAGCGCGGCGCACGGCTCGATCTTCGACCGATAGTATGCGTCTCCCGCGGCTCTCGCCTGGAAATAGATGATGTTAAAGTGAGCGCGACTCGCGGTCTCCATGATGCGAATGATTTTCGCTTCGGAGTCGTAGTCGAATCTCGTTACCCACAGCGCGCGGGCTTCAGCGGGCGGCGCTCCCTGCGACTGCAGCGACCGCGCCATTCCCGCCAGCAGGATGACGGTGCACAGCGCGTGAAACGGTCCTGATCTTCTCATGCGACTATTATAGAAGAATGCACAACCGGCGAAACATTTTTTTTCTGAGCGGGTGGCTGCGGCCTAGTCCTCCAGCGCGGGCTCGTACTGCTCTGACGATGGCGCGAGGTGGCTGTTGCCGCTCAGAACCCTCGCACACGTATTCCAGCGAAGAATCGCGTCGTCGTTTCCGGCCGGCCTTATCGCCTCGGCCTTCTCATACAGGTCCATCGCTTCCTTGAGCGATTCATACGCCATTCCGCCCGATCCCATTCCACCCTGTGCAAGCAGCGCCTGCCCTCGGCGCTCCGCGATCATCCCTGAGTAGTAGGTGCGTTGATATTCGTCGTGGATGCGAGCGAGATATTCTTTCGCCTTCATCACGCCGGCTGCGGCCACACCGCTGTGGATATCGGTGAGCGCGAGAACGATCATCACAAGCACCTGCTGGTTATCCGGATCCACCTCGAGAATGTCGAGGCAGATACTCTCGGCCGCCCACGACTGATTGAGAAGCCGGTAACGCTCGGCCTTCTGAATGGCGCGGGGAATGGAATCGCGAGAGATGGGCTTCAGCTGAATCATCTTGGCCTCTCCTACTGTGACTTGCGTCTGAAAAGTCGGACGAGCGCGCGCAATGGATCGTAATGCTCGTCGACAACCCGCTCCTTGAGCGGAATGATTGCGTTGTCAGTGATCGTTATTCCTTCGGGACAGACCTTCGTGCAGCACTTGGTAATATTGCAGTATCCGATGCCGTGCGCCTCTTTCAGCTCCGCTGTCCTGTCCACGGTATCGAGAGGATGCATCTCCAGGGCCGCCGTATAAGTCAGGAACCGCGGCCCGATGAACGAGTCGTGCTTGTTGTGGTCGCGCAGAACGTGGCAGACGTCCTGGCACAGGAAGCACTCGATGCATTTCCTGAATTCCTGAACTCTGTCGACGTCAGCCTGGTCCATTCTCCACGTGCCATCGGCAACGTCGGGCGCTCGCGGAGTGAATTTCGTGATGCGCTTCTTCACCTCGAAGTTCCACGACACGTCGGTTACGAGATCGCGCACCGGGGGAAATGCCCTCATGGGCTCGACCGTAACCGGTTCACTCAGATCGAGATCGTTCAGGCGAGTCATGCACATGAGCTTCGGCATTCCGTTCACTTCGGCTGAGCACGATCCGCATTTGCCGGCTTTGCAGTTCCAGCGAACGGCAAGATCGTTTGCGCTCTCCGACTGGATCTGGTGAATCGCGTCGAGAACGACCATGCCTTCCGACACCTCAGTCGTGTAGGTCTCGAGCTTTCCGCCGTTGGAGTCGCCGCGCCAGACTTTGAACGTCGCCTTCTTCGCAACGCCTCCAGCGCTCGCATCGCTGCGCTCGGCCGCCCGTTGCCCGCTCTCGACGATCGACTGCGATACGCTGGCTGTCATCGCTATTTGTTCTCCTCGACGATCTGCTTCAGGTCGGCTCGCATTTCAGGAATCGGCTGTCTGCTCACTGTCATCGATCCGTCGTCGTTCCTTGCCACGAGAATGTTGAAGCCGGCGTAGGCTGCGCTCTTCTCGGGAAAGTCATCGCGGAAGTGTCCGCCTCGGCTTTCTTTCCGCTCGATGGCCGAACGCGTCACGGCTTCAGCGACTGTCAACAGATTGTCGAGATCGAGCGCGGTATGCCAGCCGGGATTGAACTCGCGATTTCCCGTCACGCTAACTCGCTTTGCGCGATCGCGAAGTGCTTCAAGGCCGTCGAGGGCCTGCTGCATCTCATTCTCCAGGCGAACAATTCCGACGAGCGACTGCATCATCTCCTGAAGCGCGTGCTGCACCTGGTACGGGCCTTCCATGTTCGATGCGCTCTCCGCGCGATCGAATGGATCGAGAGCCTTTCGCGCAGATACGTCAACCGCTTCAGAGGAAATGCTGCCCGCAGTCGTCTTGCTTGCGAACGCGGCCGCGTGCTCGCCGGCTCTCTTTCCGAACACCAGAAGATCGGAGAGGGAATTTCCGCCGAGCCGATTTGCACCGTGAAGACCGGCGGCTGATTCGCCTGCCGCAAAGAGCCCGGACACTGTCGACATCTGCGTGTCGCCGTCGACCTTGATTCCGCCCATCATGTAATGAGTCGTCGGACCGACTTCCATCGGCTCAGTCGTGATGTCGATGTCCGCGAGCTGCTTGAACTGGTGATACATGCTCGGGAGCTTCTTCTTGATGTGCTCCGTCGGGTTCGTGATTCTCGACTTGATCCACGAAATGTCGAGGAACACGCCGCCATGTGGGCTTCCGCGACCTTCACGCACTTCGCGCATGATGCAGCGTGCAACGTGATCGCGCGTCAGCAGCTCAGGCGGGCGGCGGGCGTTTTTATCGCCCTGCACGTAACGCCAGCCTTCCTCCTCGTTGTCGGCAGTCTGTGAGCGGTAATTCTCGGGGATGTCGTCGAACATGAACCGACGGCCTTCCTTGTTCACGAGGATTCCGCCTTCGCCGCGAACACCTTCGGTCACGAGAATTCCGCGCACACTCGGCGGCCACACCATTCCGGTTGGGTGGAACTGGACGAACTCCATGTCCTGAAGTGCAGCGCCCGCGCGATAGGCGAGTGACTGTCCGTCGCCCGTGTATTCCCAGCTGTTGCTCGTGATGTGAAACGCGCGACCGATGCCGCCTGTTGCGAGCACAATGGCCTTCGCTTCAAAAATGCGGAATCTTCCGCGCTCGCGATCGTAGGCGAGCGCGCCTGTGATTCGATCGCCATCCTTGAACAGATCGATGACCGTGCACTCCATGTGCACATCGATCCCTTGATGAATCGCGTGATCCTGGAGAGTGCGGATCATCTCGAGACCGGTGCGATCTCCGACGTGAGCGAGCCGCGGGGATTTGTGTCCGCCGAAATTTCTCTGAAGAATTTTTCCGTCAGGCGTTCGATCGAATACAGCGCCCCATGCCTCCAGCTCGTTCACACGTGCGGGAGCTTCCTTCGCATGCAGCTCCGCCATTCGCCAGTTGTTCATGTACTGGCCGCCGCGCATCGTGTCGGCAAAGTGAACGCGCCAGTTGTCGCGATCGTCGACGTTTCCGAGCGCGGCCGCGACGCCGCCCTCTGCCATCACGGTGTGAGCTTTGCCAAGCAGCGATTTGCAGACGAGTCCAACGCGAGCGCCCGTGCTCGCAGCCTCGATTGCCGCGCGAAGGCCCGCACCGCCGGCGCCGACGACGAGCACGTCGTGCTGGTGTCGTTCGTATTCAGCCACTAGAACAATCTCGGGTCGGTCCAGACGCCCATCGAGAGCATCCGAACGTAGATGTCACAGAAGGCGACCATGAACAGACTGCACCATGCCCATCGCATGTGGACCCGGTTGAAGCAGCTCGCGCAGGCGTATGCAGTCTTCCTCACAGGATTTCTCGAGAGCCGATCGAGATACCCGCCGACGAGATGACGCAGTGAATGACAACCGAACGTGTATCCGCCGAGCAGAATGACGTTCGCGGTCAGGAGGAGAGTGCCGAGCCCGATGCCGAAATGCGTTTTGCCGACCTCGTCGGTGAACCACATCGACTTCCACGCATCATGCCCGAGGAAGATCAGAAAAATCAGCGCAAAGTAGAGGAAGTAGCGATGAATGTTCTGGATGATCAGCGGAAACGATCTCTCTCCTCGGTAACCCTTGCGCGGCTCTCCCACCGTGCACGACGGCGGATCAGCCCAGAACGCCTTGTAGTACGCGCCGCGGTAGTAGTAGCAGGTGAAACGGAATCCCGCGGGAAACGGCAGGATTATGAGAGCGGGCGAAAACGGGAGAAGCGCCGGCCACCGGAGTGGTTTGGGACCAAACCACGCCGAGGCTGAATCGCCGAACAGCAGTGGCGAGTAGAACGGCGACAGGTAGTTACCGTACTCGTAGTGCGCGTTCTGAAATGCAGCCCAGGTCGCGTACACGAGAAAGCTCGACAGAATCAGGAATACGATGGCCGGCTGAATCCACCAGGCATCGCGGCGCATTGTCTCTCCCCAGCCGCGTCGCCTGATCTGAACGACGTCCACTCCCATCAGCGATTACTTCTCGTGCTGAGTTGTCCTGTCTGCGACGTAGAGCTCGAGGTAACCGCACTCTTCACACACGAAAGGCATGACGACGAGACCGGATTTCGGGTTGAGCGTTCCCGAGGCCGACGATCCGTCGATGTTGACGAGTGCCTTGAGCGTCTCCGTGCGATTCATTCGCGCGGACATGTGGTTGATGCAATAGCGCTTTCCGTCCTTGATTGGCATGCGATTGTTCCGTGAGGGTGGGATCGAACAAGGTCGATGCGCGCTAATGTAGACCGCGGTCTCTCGCAGAGCCAGACGCACGGGGAGAAAACCCCGAATCCCGACCACATTCATCATCCATAAAAAGAAAAGGGCCGCCCGAAGGCGACCCTTTCCCCTTGCCACACCGGCTGTGCTTACGCCTTGCCGGCCTTCTTGTAATCACCACGGGCCTTCATGTTCTTCTGACGAGCTTCGAAGGCTTCCTTACGCTTCCCTTGCGCAGCGTCGAACTTCGCGCGCTGGTCGGCGGTCAGAATGCTGCGAACTTCTTTCTGCTCCTGCTCGCGAATTGGCATCGCGCGCTTCTGGAAATCCTCTCGCTGCGTTTTGAAGCGGGCACGCGTTGCAGCGGACGTGTCACCCTTCTGACGCGCGGCTCTCATCGCGTCGAACTGCGGCTTCTGCTGATCGCGGAGTGCCTTGAGCTGCGGCTGGTACTTCGCGTGAATCGCCTTGATCTGATTCTTCTGCGCATCAGTAAGGTTGAGATCCTTCATGAACTTTGCGTGATCGCCCCGCTCCATGCGGTTGCCACGCATTCCCATCTGCCGGCCCATCTGGCCGTAACGTGCACCCCGGTGACCGGCGCTATCCGGGCGAGCCGGGTTCTGCGCAACTACAACACCTGCCATTCCAAGGACTACAGCGGCGCCAAGGGCAGCCGTGAGAAACTTCGACATTTTAGTGCCTCCACATCGGTTATTCGTCCGCACGCACAATGCTTGTGGACACCATGGTAGACGAGGAGGAACATGTGTTGTTAAGGGTTTTT
>JADGQR010000173.1 GCA_017881685.1 Gemmatimonadaceae bacterium | reverse complement strand
GGTGTGAAAAATGGCTCGCCGTATCTGGTTCGTATCAGCGATCCGTAGTGCGCTGCCTGATGCCTGATGATGTCGTACAGCGGCTCTCCGTTCGGGAACACTTCTCCCGCCTGGATAGCCTCGTCGAACTGCGATGAGTAACAGCGGATCGCTTCCATCTTCTGTTCGAAGACGTCAGTGATGTCGACGACGAACGTCGGCTTCGGGGCATCCTCACGATATGCAATCGTGTGGATGAGCTTGCGTGGACGAAACGCCGGCACATCCGGCGCGACCTTTTTCAGCCCGGCGACAAAGCACGCGTCGCGGATGAGCTGAGCACTGACAGTGTGATCGGGGTGCTTACCATGAATCGAAGGAGCGATCACCACGGTCGGTGCAAACCTGCGGATTGCGACGGCAAGCTTTGCCCGGGTGTCAGGGTCGTTGAGAACCCCACCGTCCGGCAACCCGAGATTCTCACGAGCCGCAACGCCGAGAACTGCAGCGGCGCGTGAGGCTTCCTCACCGCGAAGGTCGGCTGATCCTCGCGTCCCAAGCTCACCGAGCGTCAGATCGATGATTGCTGTGGTGCGTCCGAGCTTCGATGCGACCAGAAGAGTTCCACCGCACGACAGCTCGACGTCGTCGCGGTGCGCTGCAATCGCAAGTATGTCTACCGTTGGCATGCGCCGAATATAGCGGTCACCGGTCTGCGACGGCGGCCCTACTCGTACCTCAGCGCTTCAATTGGATCGAGCTTCGCGGCGCGGCGGGCCGGTATCATTCCGAAAACGATTCCGATGCCGACCGATACCGTCACGGCGATGACGGTCAGCAGGACGGGAACACCTGCGTCGATGTTCATGAACATCGTCACGAGACGCCCGAGCGTGAGCCCGACGAGGATTCCGACCAGTCCGCCAATGCCGGTCAGCGTTGCTGCCTCGACGAGGAACTGCAGCAGTATCTCTTTCTGCGTGGCGCCCACGGCTTTTCGTATGCCGATCTCGCGCGTGCGATTCGAAACCGACACCATCATGATCGCCATCACTCCGATTCCGCCGACCATCAGGCCGACGCTCGACAGCACGATCATGACGAGAAAGAAAACTCCCGTGATCTTGTTGAACGTGTCGAGAATCTGGTCCTGCGTAATGAGGTCGAAATTGTTCTTGTCCGCCGGGCGAAGCCCGCGCATTTCTCGCAACGCGATCGTTACCGCTTCCTGGGCATCCGCCGCCGGAACGCCTTTCCGCGGCTTGACCGGAATGAACACCGCATTCGTCTTGTCGAGCGTGAACTGGTGGTCGAGGGTCTGATACGGCATGATGACGCCGATGGCCTGACCAGGCGGCTCGAAGATGTTTCCGGCCTTCTGATAGATGCCGATCACAGTCATCGGAACGCTGGCGACTTTCACCTGCTTGTCGATCATGCTTTCGGCGCCGAAGACCTTTCTCGCCGCGTTCTCCTCGAGGACGACAACCGGCGCGCCGCTCATCACCTCCGGGCGCGTGAACCACCGGCCCTGGACGAGATCGCCTCCCTGTATCTCGACGAAACGATCGTCGGCGCCATTAATCGAGAGGTTCTGGGTTCGTTCCCCCTTGTACTCGAGGCGGCCAACTGTCTGACCCCAGATCGCTGCGTACGAGATCTCCGGCAGCTCGGCGATTCGACGCGCTTCCGCGTCGCTGAGGTCGGGGCGGACACGAATCCACTTCGGCAACCGATCCGGATTTACCGGGGTGCTCGAATTTGCCTTGAGCACATAGAACGTCGTCGGGCCCGCGATCTCGATGGTTCTGACGATCTGCTCTTTGATGCCCTGAACGATCGCGGCCATCATCATGACAGTCGAAACTCCGATTACCACGCCGAGGATCGTCAGTCCGGACCTGAGCTTGTTCGCGCGCAGCGTGTCGAGCGCGATCGAGACGTTGCTCTTGATGTTCTCGCCGAGCATTTATTCCTGCCTCAGAGCAGCTATCGGATCGAGCTGAGCCGCTCTGGATGCCGGATACACGCCGAATATCACCCCGACTCCGGCTCCAAGCAGAAGCGCGAGCGCTACCGACCAGGCGGTAACGCGCGCAGGCAGCGGTGAAACGTAGGAGATGAGGAACGCCATCCCCCAACCTACGGCGACACCCGTCAGGCCACCCACAGTCGCGAGCACAATAGCTTCCGCAAGAAACTGTCTGCGTATGTCGCTCGACCGTGCGCCGAGCGCCTTACGAACGCCAATTTCGCGCGTGCGCTCTGTTACCGACATGAGCATGATGTTCATGATGACAATTCCGCCGACGACGATTCCAATTGCGACGATCGCCGGAATCACGGCGAAGAGAATTTTCGTCAGGCTTTTCCAGAATTCGATCAAGGCGTCCGCAGTCTCGACACTGTAATCGCTTTCCTCGCTTGGACGAAGATGATGGGCTTCGCGCATCGCTCCGTCGGCTGCTGCCATCGCAGGAGCCACATCTTCGGGATGCGCCATCTTTACCGAGACGGTAGTTGTCTTGCGCCGGCCGTACAGGGACTCGAAACTCGTCAACGGCAGAAGCACAAAACCATCGAATGACTGGCCCAGCACGTTGCCCTTTTTTGCAACTACGCCGACGACAGTGAAGTGTCGCCCGAGTATGCGAATATCCTTGCCGACCGGATCGGCCTGGTCGAAGAGCTTGTCAGCCACGTCGGCGCCGATCACGGCGGCGGGACGTCTTTCGAGAACATCGATGTCACTCAACGGACGACCGCTGGCGAAACCGTAGTCCTGCACGACCTGGTATGGCGCGGTTACGCCGAAGACGGAAACGTCGCCGAGTGTGTTAGTGCCGTACTGAACGTCGGCGATGGGTGTAGGAAACCCGGATTGCATGCTGACGGCAACGGCCTGAGGAATTGCCGCCGTCACCGCGGCCGCATCGCTCTCCGTGATGATCGGCCGCTTCGCGATCCTGCGGTATTGCTCGTCGTCGAACAGGCCGATTTGAATTGGCGACCGTCGGACCTGAAAAGTGTTCGCGCCAATGAGCGCGCTCGCCAGGTTTTCCGACACGTACGCGTTCATTCCCTGAATGATCGCAACGACCGCGACGAGAAATGTCACGGACACGATTATTCCGAGAAGCGTAAAGAACGACCTTAGCTTGTTTTCCCGGAGCTGCTGGAGGGCCGTGAAAACGACGTCCGCGAACCTCATGTCACGGACGTCACTGAATTATTCGTAGCGCAGCGCTTCCACCGGGTCGAGACGGGATGCGCGCGCAGCCGGCAGTATTCCAAAAACGATGCCTGTGACAGCGCTCACTCCAAGTGCCGCGACAATAGCCATCGGCGGCGTAGACGCCGGAACCGGCGTGAATTTGTTGACGAGATAGGCGACAGCCGAGCCAGCTACAAGCCCGATTGTCGCACCGACGCAGGTCAACGTAGCGGCCTCTACGAGAAACTGCCACAGGATTGTCTTGCGAGTCGCACCAAGTGCTTTTCGAACGCCGATTTCACGCGTTCGCTCGGTCACGCTGATCATCATGATGGCGATTACACCAACTCCGCCCACCATCAGGCCGACCGCCGACAGAGCGATCATGATGACGAAGAACACGCCAAAGAAGCCGTTGTAGACTGCCATCAGTCCGTCAGAAGTGACGATCGAAAAGTTATCCGGCGCACTCGGCTTGAGCCCCCGCTGACCTCGCAGGAGTGCCGTCACCGCATCGATGGCCTGATCACGCGGAACCCATGTGTGCGGTTTGACGGTGAGATCAAGCCTTCGCAGGACGAAGCCAAGCTGACGACGACCCGCCTCAAGAGGAATCATTGCTTTTGGATCGTTTCCGGCACTCGAAGACGTCGGCTTGCCAAGAAAACTGCTGACATTGTGATGAATTCCAATGACCTTGAACGGAACTCCGTTGATTTCGATGAACTTATCGAGCGGGTCCGACTCACCGAACAGCCGCTCAGCCATCTTGTCGTTTATCACCACGATTCGCGCGCCCGTGGTGTTCTCGGCGTAAGTGAAATCACGCCCCTCGACGATGTCGCCGCCCTCGGCATCGAGCCAGCCGGCACTGAATCCGTCAAGGCCGGCGTTTGGCAACTCCTTGTCCTTGTACTTGAAGTTGGCGCTTGCGCTGATGTGGCTCGTGACCGCCTGAACTTCGGGAAGCTTCGAAATCTTTTCCGATTCGTTAAGCGTGATCGGAGGATTGCGACGCGACGGACATGTGTCATCCGTGCCATCGCAAATCTGCGCGAGCGAAATGGGACGACGAAAGACGTAAAAGCTGGTTGGTCCCGCCGACTCCAGATCCTTCGCAACACTGGCATTGATGCCGTGAACTGCGGCGGAAAGCGTGACGACAACGAAGACACCAACGGCGACGCCAAGAATAGTCAGCGCAGCACGGACCTTGTTCTCACGAATTGCCGAGAACGCGATGCCGATTCCTTCTGTGATATTGAACAGCCAGGAGGAAATCCCCATTACTCGGCCCTCAGCGCGGCGATTGGATCGAGCCGAGACGCCCGACTTGCCGGATAGATACCGGAGATGATTCCGACGCCGGCTCCGACAATCACTCCCGCAACGATGGACCACGGAGCAACGGTAGCCGGAAGTGGAGATACCGCGGCAATGGCTTCCGCCAGCAGGATTCCCATGATGATCCCGATCACGGCCCCGACCGTGCTCAACGTCGCAGCTTCCACGAGGAACTGCGACATGATGTCGCGGCGTCTCGCGCCAAGTGCCTTTCGAATGCCGATCTCGCGCGTTCTCTCTGCAACTGCCACGAGCATGATGTTCATGATGACGATTGCGCCGACGACTAGTCCGATCGCCGGAAGCACGACACCAGCGATCACCAGTTTGCTCTTGATGCTCGTCCAGAAGCTGAGCGCCGACTCCGACGTCTCGACGGTGAAATTGTCAGGCTCCGAAGGACGAAGTTTGTGGCGCGAGCGCATCACCTGACGGATTGATTCCTGAGTCTCGGTCATGTCGGCATCGCCGGCGACCTTGATCTTCACAGCGTCGAGAACATTCGGACGGTTGACGACGTGACGAAGAGGCGAGCGATACGGCGCGATGACGAACCGATCCAACGATAGGCCGAAGATGCTTCCTTGCGATTCCGCGACACCAATCACCGTGTACGGCAGTCCGGCAACCTTCAGGGAACGATTGATTGGATCGAGTTTCGGGAAGAACCGCTCGGCGATTTCCTGACCGATGACGACGACGGGCGTGCCCATCGCCATCTCCTGCTGAGTAATGACGCGGCCTTTCGCGATTCCCATCTCACGGATCTTGAAATAGTCTCCTTCAACCGCGCTCGCCTGGAGCTGTTTTGGAGTGGCCCACTGCGAAGACACCGGCACGTTGTCGTAGCCCTCGGCGGACCAGAGCGTGCCTGGCGGAAGCGCATCCACGACCGGCTGCACGTCGGTCATCAGAACACGGGGCCACCGCTGCATCGCGCGCCACCGGGCCTCGGTCATGTTGCCGTCGATCTCGGGCTGCTGGCGCAATGTCACTGTGTTGACCCCGACGAGCTTGCCGACGAAGTCGTGCTCCATATAGCTGCTCATGCCCTCGACGATCGATACGACCGCGATCAGAAACATGACGCCGATCGTCACACCCAGCAGCGTGAAGAAGCTCTTCAGCTTCTGAACGCGAAGTTGGGCGAGCGCCAGCCGTACCGCATCGAAGAAGGGCACTGCTTACTTGTGAATGATTGACGGTCCGGCGATCTGCATCTTTTCGGCAAATTTCTCGCGGCGGTCGTCGCTCTCGATCATTCCATCGCGAAGGACGATCACTCGCTTCGCATGCGCGGCGATGTCGGGCTCGTGCGTAACCATGATGACTGTCTGGCCGGAGCTGGCAAGCTCCGCGAAGACGCGCATGATCTCTTCCGAAGTCGTCGAGTCGAGGTTTCCCGTTGGCTCGTCAGCGAGGAGGATTGACGGCTCGTTGACCAGCGCACGCGCGATGGCAACGCGCTGGCGTTGTCCGCCGGACAGCTCGTTCGGACGGTGCGATATGCGGTCGCCGAGCTGCACGCGCTCGAGTGCGGCGGTCGCGCGCTTGCGACGCTCGCCTGACGGAACGCCTGCGTACACGAGCGGAAGCTCCACATTGTGAAGAGCAGATGCGCGCGGAAGCAGGTTGAATGTCTGAAAGACGAATCCAATCTCGCGATTGCGAACGCGCGCCAGCTCGTCGTCGGCCATCGACGAAACGAGATTGCCGCTCAGCCAGTATTCGCCGGCATCCGGAGTATCGAGGCATCCGATCAGGTTCATCAGCGTCGACTTGCCCGATCCGGACGGTCCCATGATGGCGACGTACTCGTTGCGACGGATTGCGACGTCCACGCCACGGAGGGCACGAACTATCTCGCCACCCATGTCGTATTCGCGCTTGAGTCCGCGAGTGACGATTACCCAGTCCTTGTCGGGCGCCTTGCCGGCCTGCTGCGTAACCACAGCACGCTCGGCGGTGACGCTCATTGGTACTTCTTCAGTTGTCTGCATTACGATTTGGCCCCCTCGGGCTTCTTCTTGTCGTCGACCTTCATGGCCTTGACGCGGCTTCCGTCCTTGAGCTCACGGATAGCCTGATAGGTTCCGCCGACGATCTTCTCGTTTTCCTTGAGGCCGCTGACGACCTCGAAGTACTTCTCGCCGGCTATACCTACCTTTACGGCCTTGAAAGTCACTTTGTTGTCTGTGCCGACAGCGAAAACTCCCTCGACGTCACGCTTTCCGACCTGCTTTGCGGGGGCGGCCTTTGCGAGGGTAACGGCGCCGCTGTCCTGCTTCACCGAATCCTCGCGAACCGTGAGGGCGATAATCGGAATCGACAGGACATTCTTGCGTGTGTCCGTGATGATCTTCGCTGTAGCCGAGAAATCCGGACGGGTCGTCGGCGGCGAGTTTACGAGAGTGACCGTCACCTCATAGTTGACCGCCTGATCCGCTGGATTCGTCGATCCGCCAGCCGTTGCCTTGAGTGAGCTGTTGGAAATCTCAGAAACGCGGCCAACGAATGTCGTGTCCGGGAAAGCGTCAATCTGAATTACCGTCGAATCGCCGATCTTGATGCGTGATACGTCGGTCTCGTCGACCTTCACCTTGGTCTCGAGCAGGCCCATGTCGCTGATCGTAAGAAGCGTCGCCGCGTCCTTGTTGAGCGTTCCCATGATCGCTGTTTCACCTTCCTGCACGTTCAGTCTTGTGACGCGTCCGGTCATCGGAGCGAAGATCGACGTCTTCGCGAGCTGGCTTTGCGCATCGCGCAGCGACGCCTCGGACTGAGCGATGCCGTTGTTCGCATTCTCAAGCTGTGCCTGGGCAACATCGACCTGCGTCTTCAGCTGCTCGACCTGCTCGTCCGAGACGAGCGTCGGATTCTCTTTCTTGAGAGCGAGAAGGCGATCGTAATTCTTCTTCGCCTGGAGAAGAGTCGGTCTCGCCGTTGCTGCCTGCGACCGGGCGCTCGCAACCGCAGCAGCGGCGCGCTCCGCCGACGCGCGATACTGCGACGGATCGATCTCGAGGAGGAACTGTCCCTTCGTCACGTTGTCGCCTTCCTTTACGGCGAGGCGAACGATGCGCCCGGTGATGTCGGAAGCAAGATCGACCTTCGTGTGCGGCTGGACCTGTCCGCTGGCAGTGACCGATGCGACGAGATCGCGGCGGTCGACCTGCTCGATTCGAACCTCAGTCGCTTTGTTTCGTCCCTTGGCCGCGCTCAGTCCGCCGATCAGCGCGATCGCCAGAAGGATTCCACCGCCAACTCCCCACTTGGTGCGTTTTGACATTTGTGTTTTCCGTTATCTGAGTGGACGGCCGACTGCGCTTTCGAGCGCTGCGTACGCCTTGTGGTAATCGAAGATTGCATTAATGCGGTCACTTTCCGCGCGCTCATATGCTGCGCGGGCGTCGGTCACGTCGACGAGCGTCACTGATCCGGTGCGATACCGGTCCTGTGCAAACTTGAGCTCGAGCTTCGCCTTGGCGGAGTTCTGTACCTGAATTGCTGCGGTCTTCGCCGCTGTCGTGAGCGTCAGATATGCCGCGGTAACATCGGCCGTGAGAGCCAGCTCGCGAGCACGCACGTTGAATCGCGCATCATCGCTGCCGGCCACGGCTTCCTGCACGCGCTGCTCACGAGCGAACCCATCGAACAGCGGCAAGGAAATCGATGCCGAGATGGACTTCGGTGAATTCTGGAAACTGAACGGGAACTGCCGGTTGCTGCTCCGCAGAGCCGCGGCTTGTGCATCAGTGAACGTGATGGTCTGACATTGAGCAAGCTGGTTGGAAAGGTTCAGTGCGGCACGAACCTCTTCGGTTCTGATGCACGACGCCCTCGACGATACAGTGGAAGCTGTTGCCTGCTCGACGAGAAAGTCAGGGTTGGCGTACGAGTACGTGTAACCCGACAAGCCTGTGCTGATGTTGAGGGTTGGCGAGTATGCGCTGCGAGCGCTCTTGACGTTCAGGTCCGCGACTTTCTCTCTCGACCGAAGTGCAAGGACGACCGGGTTCGACGCTCGCGCCGACGCGAGAAGCTCGGCGAGAGGCGGCGGATCGCTCATGTCGGTGAATTGAGTCGTGAGGACGACGTTCGACGGCTGCTCGACCCCCATCTGCTGGAAGAGGCGGAGCTTTTCGATCTCGATCTGGTTGCGAGCCTGAATCACCTGCACCTGCTGTTGCCCGACGGCAACTTCAGCGCGGCTGATGTCGAGCTGGGTGCCGGAACCAACGAGGGCTCGCGCTTTTGCAAGAACGAGCTGGCTTTGCGCCTGCACCAACAGCGTGTCCTGGAGCGAAGCTCTGTCCTGCGCCTGGAGCACCGCCAGATATTGCTGCGTGACGCCGGCTCGGAGCAGCTCAGCGCTTCCTGTGATGTCCGCTTCAACCGCGTCGCGGCTGGCGCGCTCGAGTTTCGGCGCGATGAAAGTCGCGCGGTTGATACGGTAGCCGATGCCGAGAGAATACTGAGACTGATTGATGTCGGAGCTCGCTCCCAGCGTGGTGCCGCCGAAAATCTGACGGCCACCCTGCTGCCGCTGAGCGGTAAGGCTCGCATCGGCGCTGGGCAGGAGCTGTCCGTTCGCTGTTCTGACAGCGGCGTCAGCGGTTCGGCGGTTGTTGATTATCGAGAGGTGGCCGGGGTTGTTGTGCACGGCCAGGCTCAGCGCGTCCGCGAGAGAAAGCGTGGCTGCAGCGGAATCCGGACGGGCAGGCGCCGTGCTCTGGGCTGCCGCAAGTCCTGGAATACCGAGTGCCATTATGAGGAACAAACGCATTTGCATTAGTTGGGTGCGGGTGGAGTCTGGTTGCCGTACGGGACAGTGTCAGAGCGGGTTTCAGGCATTTGTCAGCCTGCCATTGCAGGAGCGAGAAAGATTCTGTCGCTGATTCGCGATCGAATGCGTTCGTAGAGAATTTTCCCTTTCGCGGCCGTTGCCAGCGACGGCCGGCCGATCGATCCGGCGCTGTTTCCCGGAACCTTCAGCTTGCCGCGACGGTAACGCCGAAGCTCTTCGCGCGACATCATATAGTCGCGGGCGAGCTCGAGGTGTACCATCTCAGGTGCAAGATAGAGCATGATTGAGGTTTCGACTTCGTCGCCGTGCATAGCTTCAGTCTGTCCTTCGAGCAGCTCGGCGAGGTTGACGGCGAAGATGTCGACGACGCGAACGCGTGCTCCGGCAGTGATGACTGTAGCGAGTGCTTCCTGGTGTGGATCGTGCCCGTGCGCGGTGAGAAGAATGAATTCCTTGAATCCGGTTGCTTCCCATGAGTCGAGAAGGTCGTTCAGTGTTCGATGCAGAGTCTTTTTTCTTACTGAAGCGTTGCCGATAAAGCCGCGCTCCGTATCGACGTTCACGCCGAACTCGACAGTCGGCGCCCTCAGCACGCCGTACTCCGCCGACAGGTCGTCGGCGAGTCGCTCGGCGATGATCGTCGCGGTGCCGAGGGGAAGGTGGGGACCGTGCTGTTCGCAGGTTCCGACCGGAATGATCAAGCGGGCATCGCCGGCGATGACCGCCTCGATCTGCATTGGTAGAAGCTCCTTGATCCGGAGCGGCGCGTTATGCGGCAGCGGTACGATCGGAGCGTGGGGAGCGGGGGCGGGCGGCAGTGCGTCGTCGACTGCCCGGGATTGTAGTGGTGATGTGCGGTTCATGCGCGGGGAGCGGCCATTAGGATTCTGAAGGGTCGATGGGCGCCGCACCTGACACTCCTCGTGGCAGGCGTCGCGGTCATTGCGCTCGCTTGGTGGCTCCGGAACCCGCTTCTACCTTACGGCTCCGATACCCCTGGCGCCAGCGGTTTTTCCCGTAGTTTCGGGGCAAAGGACGACCCCGAAGTGCGTCGCCTGACAGCCCTCGGGGAAATAAAGCAGGAGATCGCTGACGCGGAGACGCGGCTGACTGTGGCGGCAACGAAAGCGCTTGACGCGCCGAAGCGGCCCGAGGCGGCCTTTGCCTTTGTCAGAAGGCTTCCCAAAGGGCGGGAAAGCGGTCTCGTCGTTTTCGACAACGGCATTCCGCTGGCGTGGAGCGGCCAGGTGAGGACTCAGCTCACCGACGTGCCTTCGGGAACGGTGGTCATGTCGACGCCCTTCTATACTGTGCTGCAGGTCGCCGTCTCCCGAGGTCCCAGGCGGGTTGTCGCTTCGGCGCTCGTTCACGCTGAGCCGCCTGCCGATCGAATCGCAATTGCTCTGGACGACCGCATAGCGACGAGAAAGCTCGTTGAGTCGTTCCGGTTCGGACTGCCGACGGATTCATCGGGCGAGCTCATCAGATCGGCTGCCGGCGTGCCGCTCATGAGGATAGACGCAACTCCCGTGTCGGCGGGGATGGTCAGTTTCACGGGCGCGGCACGGGCGCGGACTCGAGGAATAGCGTTGCTCGGAGTCGCTCTTCTCGTGATGCTGGGACTGGTCTGGTCAGACCGACGAGCGATCGGTCTGCGACTCACAGCGCTCGCGATCGCGTACGTGGCAATCGCCCTGGTCCCCTGGAACAACTTCTCGAATTACGCCAGGGCATTCGATCCCGCCTACTACTATATATCCGCCGGCGGCCCATTTACGGCGAACATCGCGGTATTGATGATGACCGCGACGCTCCTGCTGCTGGCGGTCTTTGCGATAGTCCGCACTCCTCATCGCGGAGCCGGGAAACCGCTCGCGTGGATCGGATGCGCAATCGCGATCGTCGCCGGCGTTTATGCACTGCTCGCGGGCGCATCAGGCATAACCCTGCCGACGTCAGGGTCGACGCTGCTTCTCTGGGTTTCATGGGAAGTGCCGCTTTTCCTCGTCATTTTCGCGCTCTGGCTTGCGGCGGCGTGGTTCGCCCGGCTTGGTGCAGGCCAAACGGGTCCACCCCGGATGAAGGTCGCGGCGCTCGTTGCAGCCGCAGCAGGGGTAGTGACCGCCTTTGTCGTCTGGCAGGTGACGACGAGCCAACGGCTCGCGCTCGCTGAGCGAGACGTCGCATCTCTTCAGGTAGCGGATGGCGATGCGGCAACTCTGCTCGAAAGATTCGCGACGCAATTCGAGCAGTATCCCACGCCCGGATCCCGAGCCGACATCCTCAAGAGATATGTGAAATCCGATCTCGCAGCGGCGGATCTTCAGGTCTCTCTTGGAAGCTGGACGGTTGCCGACAGCGCTCAACAATCGCGGCTCGACCTTGCCTCTCTCGCGTACGATTCAACTTCGTTGCGGCAAACTGTCACGGCCGCACTTGCGTCTCGGCAGGCAGAGTTGAGACAAGTCGTCGGTCCGGCCGGGCGACAGGTGATGCTAGCGGTTCCGCATCGGGGCGGCGGCGCAACGTCAGTCGTCGTGTCGCCGCGAACTCGTATTGTCGAGCAGAATCCTTACGTCATTCTGCTCGGGTTCGACATCCCGGTTCAGGCAGAACCGCCGTACACGTTGACGCTGGCTGACATCACTCAGAATCCGGGAGTGTCTGCGGGTCGCCTGACGTGGCGAAAAATCGGCGACGAGTGGCACGGCGACGAGCTCATTCCGACGTCGAGGGGACAAGCGCGAGCCCACGTCGAAGTCGATCTGCGGTCATGGCCGACCCGCTTTGTGCGGGGATGGCTCATTGTCACGCTCGACATCGCAATCGCATGGCTTCTGTGGTCACTGGGCGCGATGATGGAAGGAGGGTTCTGGCGATGGGTTCGCTGGCGCACATCGCGATGGCTACGGAGTTATCGCGGACGACTGACTCTCGCGCTCTTCCTTTTCTTCATCGTACCTGCCGTCGCGTTTGCGACCTGGTCGTACCAGAGGCTGCGCGGTGACGATCGAGGAGTGCGTGAGCTGCTCGTTTACGAGACACTGCATCGCGTTGCCGGCGACGCGGGCGACAGCGACACCCAGCAAGTCAACGACGACACGCCGTTGTTCCTCTACTCCGGCGGAATGTTGTCGGGCAGCACGGACACGCTTTATACCATGATTGCGCCGGGAGGGAGAGCGCTTCCACCGGCGGTGCAGACGAACCTGTCCGGTCACGGAGAGCTGACTGCGAGCTGGCAACAAACCATCGGTCGCACGAACGTGTTCTGGGGGTATCGGGCGACGATCGGTTCGGCCGGACAGCGGTATGTGTTGTCAGCTCCGGCGCGAAGCGACGAGCTGGTTCTCGACCAAAGGCGCAGAGATCTCACGTTGCTCGTTCTCTTCGCGACAGCTCTTGGCGCGATAGCAGCTTTCTGGCTGAGCGGCATCGCAGCCCGGATTCTTGCGCGTGATCTGGAGCTCAGCCGAGTCGAAGTCTCTCGTGCGGAGCGAATCCTTGCGTGGGGAGAGATGGCCCGGCAGGTCGCGCATGAGATCAAGAATCCGCTCACGCCGATACGTCTCGGTGTCCAGCATCTGCGAAGAGCGAGGAACGATCCGCGCGTCGATTTCGACAAGGTTCTGAACGAGAACGTCACTCGCATTCTTTCGGAAATCGATCATCTCGATGAGATTGCGCGAGCGTTCAGTCGGTACGGCAGCGCGCCGGCGGACCTTCCTCCCGCCGAGGACATTGACGTGGCGGTCATATTACGCGACGTGGTCGGACTCGAGAAAATGGGAATCGGTGGAGTTACCTGGACGCTGGAAGGAGCAGGCGAGCCCGTGTTCGCGCTTGCGCGCACCGATGAGCTTCGCGACGTGCTGTTGAACGTGTTCGAGAATGCGCGGCTCGCACGTGCCCGCAATGTTCGGGTGAATCTCGTTCACGACGCACGACACGCGATCGTGACAGTGCGCGACGACGGGGCAGGTATTCCACCAGCTACGCTCAACCGGGTTTTCGAGCCACATTTCTCGACGCGAACAACCGGCAGTGGGCTCGGTCTCGCAATCAGCCGTCGGCTTCTCGAATCCTGGGGCGGAACGATCGATCTCGAAAGTGAAGAAGGACGCGGGGCGAAGGTCGTCATCACGATGCAGTCAGCGTCATCGTGAACGCATCGCGACGCACGCCTGTCGAGGCGCGAATGACCGCAATGCTGCCGCCTCATATCGCGGGTTGGCAGCTACCGCCAGGCTGGTCGTGGGGCGCTGAAGGTCTCTTTGGAGATCAGCGCCACTACCAGCAGGTTACGGACGGGCTCGGCAGATCGCTGTCACTGGTGACGGCGCCCGATCCTTCGCATGGCAACTGGCTTTTCTCCGAAGCCAAGCATCTCGCGCATCGCAGTCACCCGACCATCCCGACTACCTATCATTACTGGACTGCGCAAGGGGAGCCTCGTCGCGGGCCGGGTTATCTGAGGCGATGGATTACCGGCGAGACCATCCGGGCACATCTAAAGCGACTTCAGCGTGCCGAGATTCCGTATGTGCTGCAGGTGCTGCGGGGTGTCTCCTCGAGTCTTTCGTATCTGCACGACAATGGAACGACGCACGGCGCTCTGACTCAGGACACGGTGTGGATGGCTCCCACCGGCCGGCTCTGGATGCTCCAGTGGCAGTGGGCAATTCCGCGAGAAGATATTCCGGCTGGAATGCGGCCGTTGCTGCCCGGTGGATTTGCCGAAGGACAGCGACCTCCGACAACCAAGCCGCCGGAGTGGGGAGGCAATGAATGGCTGCCAACGCCTGCGAGTGACCAGTGGCAGCTCGCATCGATTTGTTTTGCGGCATTGACCGGCGAAGAGCCGCCGTCCAACGACATTCCTCCGGTGCGACTCATCAGACCGGAGACCCCGGCGTCAGTCGCTGCTGCGATCGATCGCGCACTGTCGAGGAATCCAGCGGACAGGTATCCGACTACGGCAGCAATGCTTCGCGCCGCCGACAGCGGCTATGCAAATCGAGCGGCAACGCTTGTCCCGCTGGCGGCGTCAGTCAGCGAATCGCCGGAGGCGTCGCACGAGACTCGTGTTCGCTGGGCGCTGGGCGATGACTACGAAGTGCTGTCGTCACTGGGATCCGGGAGTTTCGGCCGCGTGTGGCGGGCGAGGGATCTTTCTCTGGAGAGAGAAGTCGCTCTGAAAGTTCTCCATCCGCATGTCGCGGCAGATGCAAATGCGGTCGCGGCATTCTGGAGCGAGGCAAAGCTTGCGGCGCAGCTCGCGCATCCTTCCATCGTTCCGATATATGACTGGGACAGCAGGGATGATCTGTCCTGGTACACAATGGAATTGGCGGACGAAGGATCGGTCGCCAATCTCGTCGCGCGTAGCGGTCCGCGCTCACTGGATGAGATCGCTCCGCAGATCGAACAGCTGCTCGATGGACTCGCGGCGGCTCACGGAGTGGGAATCGTTCACCGCGATCTCAAGCCCGAGAACATTCTCATCGATCGTTATGGTCGATGGAGAATGACCGACTTCGGAATTGCCAACGCAACTGGCGAAGATGTGACTGGAACGACTGGAACTCCTGCGTTTGCTGCGCCCGAGCAGCTGCTTGGCGAGCCGCAGGGAGCGTCTGTCGATTACTTCGCTCTGGCGGCCATTGTCGCGTTCGCGTTGAGTGGCAGTCCTCCATTTGGCGATGGCGACGCAGAAACCATCGTGGCCCGGCAGCTCAGCGGGAAGTTCGATGCATCGCCGTTTTCTCCTTCGATTGCCGAGTGGTTGAAGCGTGGGCTGATGGCAAATGCAGACGCTCGATTCGCTGATGCGACGGAGATGAAGGACGCCTGGAGAGCGGCTGTTAGAGCGGCGCGGAGGCGTGAGCGCGCGGCGTGGTGGAGGCGGAACTCCGGTCGTAACAGGGTTTGAGCGCTGGAGCGGCGGCTGAAACCATTGTGGGTAAGTCATTTGGTGGCTTCGAAATTGCAAGCCGAATGGTCGGCTACAAGGATGGGATGTGCGACTTACTTAACGCATCGAATGCCATATGTTTGCAACCTCGACAATGAGATGCGAAAGACCGTGACCCCACGGGGAATTTGGCTGGCGCGTCGGGAAAAGCTCGCTAAGTTTTCCGGCAAGCTGCGGGGTCCCTCACGGGCGCTCCGCGGTCTACCGGCATACATCCTGCCTAACGGCAATCGCGACAACGATGTCCCGGTTGTAGTAGCTGTATCCACCATTCGAAAGAGGTAATTCATCATGTTAAGAAGACGTTGGACCGTCTGTGCAATGACGGCCTTGCTCTTCGGCGGAACGGCCGCTGCACAAGAGCCGGGAACGCTGTTGCTTGGCGGCTTTGGGCAGTATACCAAGTTCGACAACGCACTCCACCTGGACAAAGTGTTCGGCGTTGGCGGACGGGTCGGCGCCTACTTCGCACCGAACTGGAACCTTGAGTGGGAAGATTCCTACAACAAGCCGAACCAGACAGCTGCCGGTCAGACCGGAAAGATCTGGTACGGACCTGTTTCAGCTCGCGTGCGTTACAGCTTCCCGTTCGCCGGTCTCGCCGCATTCCATCTCGGCGCGGGTGGCGTTCTTACGTCGTATGCCGGCTACGAGCCGGATCTGCCGACGGGAAATGACCTTCAGATCATCCGTGAGAACAAGCGCGGATACAACTACGGCGCCGAAGGCGACGTTGGTTTCTCCGTTGGATTGGGTCCCGTCTCGCTTCGCGTAG
>JADGQR010000172.1 GCA_017881685.1 Gemmatimonadaceae bacterium | reverse complement strand
GTTCCGAAACGCGCGGCGCCTGCCTCTCGAGGACGGATGCGATGATACTGGCGCGGCTCGTCCCATCGAATGGCCGCTGGCTCGTCGCCATCTCGTAGAGAACGACGCCGAGGGCGAAGATGTCCGCACGGCGATCGACCTCCCGTCCCTCGAGCTGCTCAGGTGCCATGTAGAAGAACGTTCCGACAATCGATCCCTCGGCCGTCAAGGGCCGCTTCTCGGTCTTCATGTGGGCGGAAGATGTGGTCAACACGTCGGGCTCGCCGTACTTGGCGAGACCGAAGTCGAGGAGCTTCACGCCGTGAAGTGTGAGAAAGATGTTGCCCGGCTTCAGGTCGCGATGAACGACGCCGGCACGATGGGCGCGCTCGAGTGCATCGGCGATCTCGCTCCCGATGCGAACGACTTCGTCGACCGGAATGAGACCTCGCTGGATCCGGTCGCCGAGCGTTTCGCCCTCGAGAAGCTCCATGACGAGGTATTCGACGCCGTCGTGCTGACCGACGTCGTAGAGGGTGCAGATGTTCGGGTGAGTCAGCCCGGAGATCGCTTTCGCCTCACGCTCGAAGCGACGGCGAAGCTCGTCATTCGGCGTGATGCCCGAGGAGAGAACCTTGATCGCGACGGCGCGCTCCAGGCGAGTGTCTGTGCCGCGGTAAACCTCTCCCATTCCGCCGGCACCGAGCAGCTCGACGAGCTCGTATGGTCCAAGACGGGTTCCCGGAGGAAGCGACAAGACTGCGAAGAGAATACACCGTTCTCGAAGCGAGAAGAGAAGGCGGGGTCAGAGCTTCTGTTGTCCCTGACGATGCTCGATCGAGTCGTTGAATTCAAGGAAATCCTCGGATGGAATGCGGCTGCGGTACGGCGCCACGATCAGAAGGGCGGAAAGGGCAATAGAGCGCAGAAGCTGTGACCCCCAAAAGGAGCCCCTTCGATGGTATCGCCCACCCAGACTTGACCGGTTTTCGGGCTGGCGGTCACCGTGTTGGCACCGACACTGAGCGTAACGACGTACCTTTGCGGGGTGTAGGCCGAGTTGTGATTCTGTTGCGCTTTCGTTTGGGTCGGTGTATTGGCCTGATTCGCCGCCTGCTGCGCCGCCTGGCTTCCACTGATCAGGAACACGGCCAGTGCGGCGACAAAGAGAGAGAGATACGAGACGGTCCTTCGTCTCATGAGAAGACCTCCTTTGTTGTTAAGGACCCCCGCGCTCCACACACCACGTGCAAAGTGCGGATTCGGACTTGTCAGGTCTTCGTGTTGGTCATGAACGCTTCGCGGAACGCTGGTGTCTCGCGCAAGGCGCGGAACTCCGGGTCGCGACGGATCTCGAGCTGGCTGCGGCCGGCGTCGACCGCGCGGCGCAGCCAGGCCACGGCCGCGGTCGTGTTGCCAGTGAGGTTCTCGACACGCGCCGCGTTGAACATCCGGTCGGGATTCGTCGGATCGAGACTCAGCGCTTCGCGGATGTGCTCGTGCGCGGCATTCGACTGGCCGATCTTTGCGAGGCAGATCCCGAGCGTCGCATGGGCGCGCGCATTCTTCGGATTGACGGAAAGCTCTTCATTGAGCAGTTGGATCGCTTTTGCGTTAGCGATCGCGACTTCGCCCTTGCAGCTTGAAGCCCAACGGCAGGCGTCGGCTAGGTTCGCCCAATGCGTTGCCAGTTTCGGTTTCAGGCTGGCGGCCTTGCGATAGGCTTCCGCACTTTTCTCGTAGTCGCCCAGGTAGTAGTAGCAGTACGCAAGATTGCCATAACCGGCAGACTGCTCGCGGATCGCTATTGCCTTACGGAACTCAGCAGCGGCTTCGGTGAGCTGTTCCTTCCTGAGGTAGATGATACCGAGGTTCGCGTGCGGCCCGTGTGTCTGCGGGTTTGCGTCGATTGCACGCCTGAACTCGCGCGCTGCATCGTCATAGCGGGCATTGGCCAGATAGAGCACTCCGAGCTCGTTGTAACCCGTCCATAATGACGGTCGCAGCGCGATGCCCCGCCGGAATGTCCGTTCGGCATCTTCGGCTTGCTTGGATGCGCGATACACAGCAGCCAGGCTGATCAGTCCCTCAGGACTGTTCGGTTGCAACGCCAGTGCATGCTTGTAGGTTTCGATTGCCTCCGGATAGCGGCCGGTGACGCTTTGTACGCTCGCAAGCGTCAGCAGAACATCAGGTGATTCTGGAGCCAACGTGCGGGCTCGGTCCGCAGCCACAATGGCTTTGTCGCTCCAGCTCCTGTCCATGGTCAGGTTGTATTTCTGGAGGTAGGCGCGACCGAGCGCGGCATGGACGAGCGGCGAACCGTACGCGTTCTCCAACAATTCGCGGAGGTTGTCGATCGCCGCGCCGATTGCCTTGTTGTCTTCGACATTCTGAAGATTGCCAAGGGCGCGCAGATAGAGGTCCTGCTGCTCCGGTGTGCGCAATTCCGACTGTTGTGTTGGCGCAACGGTGTCGCTGATGCCGAGCCTGCGTGCTACGCGGTCCGACACCTGGTCGCGCAGTGCCCAGATGTTATCCACCGAGCCGCTGACGGTCTCACTGTCGACCTTGCGTCCGCGCGACCAGTCGCGGAGCGAGTACGTTACCTTGAGCGTGTCGCCACTCCCTTGTACTGTACCGTTCAATAGAAATGAGGCAGCAAACTCCTGGCCGATGCGCTTTTCGTCAGCTCCGCTGGCGACAAGAGGCGCTGTCGAGGTCGGAGGAATGACCTGAATGGACGGGAATCTCGAAAGCCGCGCGCTCACCGCGTCCGCAAATCCTCGAGCCCAAACCTGACCCTCGGGGCCGGCTCTAAGGTCGGCAAACGGCAGTACAGCGATGGACAGGTGATCGGCCGCGAGCGCGGGCCGCGACAGAGAGCGGTCGTGAATGAACGCTAGCGTCAAGGCGAGCAACACCACGGCGAGTCCGGCTGCCGCCGACAGAATGACGATACGTCTTCGGCGGCGCGGATCTGTCACTTGAGGAACGTCCACCGAGGTGCTGTCGCCGAGGTGTTCGCGCAGGCTTCGGATCTCGTGGGCGAGATCGCGCGTCGATGCGTATCGTTCCGCGGGATCCTTGGCGAGGCAGCGCTCGATGATCCAGCAGAGCGGTGCCGGAATGTTTGGATTCAGGCGCTGAACGGCGACGGGATCTTCGTTGACGATTGCCTCGAGTGTGGCGGCGGTCGAACCCCGCGCGAACGCGCGCAGGCCGGTCGCCATCTCGAACAGCACGGAGCCGAATGAGAATTGATCCGAGCGAAAGTCGATGGCCTCGCCGCTGGCCTGCTCCGGCGACATGTACGCGGTCGTCCCGATGAGGCGGTTGCGTTCGGAGGCGAATAGTTCGGCGGTGTCTTCGTCCGGGTCGGTCGCGGGCGAAAGTCGAGCCAGCCCGAAGTCGAGAATTTTCGCGAGGCCGTCGCCCGTGATCATCACGTTTTCCGGCTTCATGTCGCGATGGACGATCCCGCGCTCGTGGGCGGCGGCGAGTCCGTCGGCGATCTGCGCGGCGATGTTGACGATCTTTCGCACGGGCAGCGCTCCGTGGGCGAGGAGGTCGCGCAGTTGCCGTCCTTCGACGAGCTCCATGGCGATGAATGGCGCGCCGTCGAACTCGCCGACCTCGTAGATCGTGATGATGTTCGGATGATTGAGCGCGGAAGCGGATCGCGCCTCGCGGGCAAAACGCTGGAGACAGTCATCGCGATTCTCGAGACGGTCGTTCATCACCTTGATGGCGACTTTGCGCCCGAGCCGCGGATCGTGCGCCTGATAGACCGTCCCCATGCCGCCCGACCCGATCCGCGCATGCACTTCGAACGAGGCGATACGAACTCCTGTCTCGAGTTGCATCGAACCTGACGTATACGTCCGTTAAGACATGGACGCCACGGAGTACGAATGGAGCATGGACGAAACGTTTCAGTGATCATTCATTGTGGTGATAAGGAAGGACTAAGGTCCACCGCGGTCTAACGACAATAGATCGCATCGACACTCCTCCGAGACGAGGAGCGGGATCATGAGACGAGGAGCGGCGACGAGGAGCGGGGTCAGGTCCGCGGTTCTCGGTTGCATTGCCACTCGTCGCGCAGGTAACGCTCGATTCTTCAAGTCGTTGCGTCGATTGGGTCCTGGCCTTTGACCGCGGGCCGAAGGTCTGTATACGCATCAGCAGGCAAGACCGTGCCGGCGATTAGCATCGACGGCAGGAGGAACTTGCGATGCACACATACGCAGCAGTCGACCTTCATTCGAACAACGGTGTACTGGCCATCATCGACGAGACCGATCGGGTTCTCAAGCAGCGGAGGCTCGCGAACAAGCTCGAGCTGTTCGTCAACGAGCTCGAGCCGTTCCGCACGTCGCTGCAGGGCATCGCCGTGGAGTCGACGTTCAACTGGTACTGGCTCGTCGATGGACTCGAGGCAAAGAAGTTTCCCGTGACGCTGGTGAACACGGCGGCGATCCAGCAGTACGAAGGACTCAAGCGAAGCGACGACGACGACGACGCCTGGTGGCTGGCGCACATGATGCGGTTGGGCATCCTGCCGAAGGGTTACATCTATCCGCGAGAGGGGCGCGCCATTCGCGATCTGCTCCGCAAGCGAACGACCCTGGTCCAACAGCGCAGCGCCAACATCCTGCAGGACCGGGGGTCAGACCTTCGATCGGCGGTGGCTATTGGGTTGTCGGTGGGCACAAGTCGTCTGCAGTCATCGAGTTCACCGTTCAACGCACGAGCACCCCGCAGCCGAGCGGAGACATGACCCTCTCGTTCATTGGCAGCGCTCGAGCCACTCAAGCAGCCTGGCCTTCTCGAAGAGAGACAGCTCGAACTATTCGAAGGCTCGGCAATATCGACGGAAGCAGCAGCTCCGATTCCGCAAGTCACAAAATAGACGGCGGGCTAACTAGAGGTCTTGAGCGAAAGAATCGATTGTAGATGAGTCGCATTTCATGCGGCGCGTTCATCGGGTTCAGAGCAGCGGGATCCGATTCTTCTGTGCCGCCCGAACGGCCAGCGCATGCTACGGACGTGAACTCCAGCACCAGACTAACGTCTCAGGCGTTCCTGGACACGGAACTCCATCAGGCATAGGCTGCGCTAGTCGAAAGTGCGTGTGAGGAGTCGGCTCGATCCACTTGACCTCTAAGCGAAAGGCAAACCCATGAAGATCTTCATTATTGCGCTGCTTACCCTCGGTCTTTCGTCGCCGGCTGTTTCTGCGGCAGAGCTGGGAAAAGTCACCGGCCACATGATGATCAACGGCAAGATCGTCAAGCTCACTCACGTTTACGCTTTCGCAAGGCCAGGCAGCCGCGATAAGAAGCAAGTCGACATCCTCGTCATCCTATCCGACGTGCCGATCAGCGATGAGGACCTGGCCAATGCGGGCAACCGCGAAAAGCTGGCGACTGCCGGCAAACTGCATGCGATGGAACTGTTGCTCGGTGCTGATCCGATGGGCCATCCCGGAAAGTTCCCTTTCTCCAATGATATCTATGACGCAGCGTTCAACGGCTCACAACAACCGATGCGGCTCCAGGGTACCGACACGTTCGAGACGAAGACGGACGATGGAAAGACCATCGCCGGCCGGCATTGGATGGCGTCGCCGATCAATTTCGGCGACATCGGCAACGGAGTGACCTTCCAGGACGACGTCACGTTCACAGCGCCAGTCGCGCGATAGGGCCCGACCGCACGGTGGCGGCGACGCACGCCTTCGGTATCGCGTCGGCGTCGCCCAACCAGCGGTTCCAGCGGACCACGTGCCGTCGTCTCTGTACAAGTCGTAGCAAGCACCTCTCACCATCGACACGATCGCACCTGGCCGGCAGGGCGTGAATTCGCCGGGGCTGCATGATCAATCGACCAGCAACAAGCACGTGTCGGGCAAAGTCTGGCTCGACAAAAGCTCCGCAGAGTGCTGGAGTGGAGCGGCAACGCGACCTTCGAGGTCGTAGCGCCGAAACGACAAATGGATCCTGATCAAAGTCTCGCAACGCGGCTGCCCTATCGGCTTCAACGAGTGGTT
>JADGQR010000025.1 GCA_017881685.1 Gemmatimonadaceae bacterium | reverse complement strand
TCCGACGAGCAGGACGCGGGCGGCTTTGAGCTTTTGTTGTCCGGTCGTGCCGACTTGAGAGAGGACGATGTGGCGGCCGTAGCGGCGGAGCTCATCGGGCGAGAGAGGCGGCAGATCGCAGATCGGCATGTTTCAAAGCTAACATTTCAGCACGGTGTTTCGTCTTCGGCTGGTCATACGCGACGACAGACTGGGGGCTGGAGAGACTGAAGAGACCGAAGAAACGACGGTCTCTTCGGTCTCTCTAGCCTAACCCTCGGCCTTTGATGAGCGCGGGGAACTCAGGGAAACGCTACTTCGGCGAGGATCCTTTCTTCGCCGCGAGAGTCTTGTACGCCACATCGGAGGGCGCGCCGCCGTGTGGCCAATCCTTTTCCTTGCCAGGGAAATCCGGGCGCGGGCGCGACACAACGTACGACGCAACGTCGAACGCCTGCTGTGGCGTGAGCGTTCCGGGTTTGTCGTGAGGCATCAGCTGATGAATGAATCGCGCTGCGCTCTGAAGACGAGCCATGCCGGCTCCGATGTTGAAAGACTTCGGTCCCCAAAGTGGAGGTGCGACCTTCGTGCCTTGACCGTCGGGACCATGACAGACGACGCATTTTGCCGCAAACACTGCGCGACCGCGAGTTGTGTCTCCCTTCAATGGATCGAGCGCCGGGACGGCTTGTCCTTCCATTTCGGCACCAACTGGAAAACCGCGCGATAGAAATGCGAGATACGCAACGATGTCCCGCATCTCTGCGCTTTGCATCGAAAGCGCTTTTCCATTCAGGCTGCGCACGAAGCAGTCGTTGATCCGGTTTTCGATGAGATCGACTTTGCCGCTTCGTGAACGGTACTGCGGGAATCGCGCGTACGCCCCGACCAGCGGCATCGCATCCTTCTGTGTTCCGTCAACGAAGTGGCAGTTGGCGCAATTGAGCGATGAGCGAACCATCGATGGCAGACTGTCGCGCGTGCTGTGAATCAGCGCGCGCCCTCGCCTGACTGATGCAAGCGTCACGCTGTCGGTGATCTCACTTTCCATGGGAACACGGAACGGTGCTTTCGCTTTTCCGGACGGCTTGCTTGCAGCAGCGGCGGCAACCGGTTTTGTCGCATTCGTTTTCGGCTGATCCGGAGAACATCCGCAAACAAGGGCGAGTGCAGCAGTCAGTACAAAACGGGACGCTATCGGCATGATGCTACCTTCGTGACGCATTTGCATGGCGTGAGGAGCAGGGCGACCAGGGTCAGGAAACGGCTATGATGTTCGCGCGATGCGGGCCCGCGCAAGTGCGGTCCGCTTAACGCTGACAGGCTTCGCACGGCCAAACGGCACGGGATAGATTCGTTCTGCGGAAGTCTTCCAAATTCAGGGGAGCGAATACGTCGAGCGCCACGCCAGCGGTTGTACTTTCGTCCGATGAGCGGACAACGCTGGAAGCGTTATGCAGCGCTTTTCTTCCATCGCTCGCTCCCTCATCTGGCGATGATCCCGCATTGTTCGCTTCGGACGCAGCCTCGCGAAAAGTCGCATGGCGCATCGAGCAGACGCTCGGTGTTCTTGCCGAAAGCGAGCGAGCGAGGCTCAGACTCTTCCTGAAGCTGCTGAATCAGCCGCTATTCATCGCATTTCAGAATGGACGGGCGTCGAGGTTCAGCGCACTCTCTCAGGCCGATGCGGAGCGTGTCCTGCTGTCGCTTGCATCGAGCAGGATTGGCGACCTGAGAGCCGGATTTCAGGCGATTCGGCGGCTGGCGACGTTTCATTACTACAGTGCCTACACCGGTGTCTCGCCGGATCCTGTGTGGACGGCGATAGGATACACGCCGTCGTCGAATCCCCCCGGTGCGCTAGCCGCACTGCATCTGACGAAGATCACCGGCGACACCACGCTCGAATGCGATGCGTGTGTCATCGGGTCCGGAGCCGGCGGAGGCGTTGCAGCCGCGAAGCTCGCCGTGGCGGGAATGAAAGTCATCGTGCTCGAAGCCGCGAGTGATTGGCAAAGTGTCGAATTCGATCAACGCGAAGAGCCGGGAACACGAGAGCTGTATCTCGACCGTGGAATGACCTCGACGCGCGACTTGTCGTTGTCGCTGCTCGCCGGCGCCGCCCTTGGCGGTGGCACGACAGTGAACTGGCAGACTTCGCTGCGAACGCCGGATTCGGTCCGGGCTGAATGGGCTGCGAGCTCCGGTTGTGAACACTTCGCTGGCGATTCGTTCACCGCGTCGCTGGACGAAGTTTGCGCGCGATTGTCCGTCAGTACAGCCGAGAGCGTCGTCAACGCGAACAATGCTGCACTTCGCGACGGATGCAAAACACTCGGCTACGACTGGTCGACCATTCCGCGCAACTCTGTCGGCTGTGATGCTCTGCAATGCGGCAATTGCGTGTACGGATGCAGGCACGGCGCCAAGCAATCGACAGCCGTGACGTATCTTGTTGACGCGCAATCGTCAGGCAACACGCGTGTCATCGCGCTGTGTCGTGCCAACCGGGTAATTGTCGACAACGGGCGCGTTCGAGGAGTCGAAGCGACTGTATCAGCCGAGGATGGCGCGCGGTACGCGGTCAAGATCAAGGCGGCGATCGTGGTGGCCGCTTGCGGCTCGCTGCACACGCCCGCGCTGTTGCTGCGATCGGGAGTAAGACTACCGCAGCTTGGAAGAAATCTTCACCTGCATCCGACGACCGGCATCGGCGCAGTCTTCTCCCATCGGATCGCGCCATGGGAAGGTCCGCCGCAGACGATCGTCTGCAACGAGTTCGCATCGCTGCGAGATGGATACGGATTCAGAATCGAGACAGCTCCAGCTCATCCTGGTCTCATCGCGCTCGCGACGCCGTGGACCGGAGCGAGAGCACATCGGCGGCAGATGCAGACGAGCACAAACAAGGCGCTGTTGATCGTTCTCGTTCGTGACCGTTCGACGGGAACCGTGACTATCGACACTCACGGAAGACCGTTGATCGATTACCGGCCTGGTGCCGGCGAGCAGGCAATGCTTCGCGAGGGAATGGCGAGAGCGTCGCGAATTCTCCACGCTGCGGGAGCGGTCGGCGTCCAGACGCTTCACACAAATCCGTTGTCGATTGGGACGTCGGGAGGCGCCGAGGCCGGACACTTCGCGGATATCGAATCACTGTGCTCGGCCATTTCAACGTCGAGGGCGGGAGAGAATTATCTCGCTCTGTTCAGCGCACATCAGATGGGAACATGCCGGATGGGACGAAACGCGAGCACGGCCGTGTGCGATGAGCGAGGCGAAGTGTTCGGCGTGCGCGGACTTTTCGTTGCCGACGCGAGCGCGTTTCCCGGATCGTCAGGTGTCAATCCGATGATCACGATCATGGCACTTGCCCACCACACTGCGAAAAGGATTGCTGACTGACGCAAACGTCATTACAATCTCGATATCAGCTTACCCCAATGGGCAAGCGGCGAGGCGATCGACTCAACACCGGAGTGTCCATGGACGAGCAGAAAAGGGAAGTCTCGCAGACCAACGACGCC
>JADGQR010000171.1 GCA_017881685.1 Gemmatimonadaceae bacterium | reverse complement strand
TGGTGATCAGATCTCGCAGCAACGCGAGATCGCGGTCCCGAATTATTTCTGACGAGCTATGGCAGCGAGTCGTGATCTCGCAAAGCGAACCTGAGGCTGAAGCGGAGCATCGGCGTCGCCCCACAATGAAATGAATCGACCGTAATGCTCGGCCGCATCTATCTTGCGGCCTAATCTCTCTTCCGCCACGGCACGGCGCAGGTACGACGGCGCCAGATACACGGTACTGAAACCCTGGTCTTCGGCGATTGTCTCATACCATGGCAAAGCTTCCGCTGTTCGTCCCGCATCGTCGAGCAGACGTGCGAGCAGAAACCGACCGGATGCCATCGTGTATGCTTCACTCTGGAGCCAGGGATAAATCGCCTGCGGGTTCGTCTTGGGCCATCCCGACTCAATTTCCGAGAGTGCCTCCCGGGAATTCCCGAGCGCAAGAGCTTCGCGCGCGTCAAGCTGGTGCGAGAGATGTTGAGCGAGCTGCGAGAGAGACGTATCAGCGCGTAACGCCGCCACGATCGCTTCGTTTGATTTCCGGAGAATAGCCGAGTCACGCAACGCGATCGCAAGATGACCCGTGAGCGAAGCACGTGCGAGCCTGAGTCCCGGTACCTGGGCCGGAGAAAGCGATCGAACCTGGTCGAGAATCAGGCGAAGCTCGTCATGGCCGACTGGAAAAATCCCCGATGACGCGAGGTTCGCTCTCGTCTGGATCGAGGCAGCTCGATCGATCCGATCGGCCATATCAAGGAAGGTTTTGCCTTGGCGCCATTTCCCCTGCGCAGCGGACATGTGCGCTGCAGCAAGCAAACCGGAAAGTCTTGTCGCCGGCGAATTGCCGCTCCGCGCAAGCATCAGCGCCAGTCTTTGAGCCGAACGAGGATCTGTTGCGTAAGTCGCAGCTCGCCACGCGGCCAGGCGAATGGATTGCTCGGGAGGTGCGACGGTAGCCGGCATCTTCTCGAGACTATCAAGAAGATTTTCAGCCTTCTCCCGATCGGTCACAACGAGTGCGTTGAGTACGCCCAACTCCAGAAGCTGGTCAGTATCCTTTGCGCGCGAGATTGTCGGCGGAATCAGACTGTCGAGTGCACGCCGGTCGTTGCGAAGCGCTGCCAGTCTTGCAAGATGAAGTCGCGAATTGACGTCCGAGGAATGAAGAAGAGCCGCACGCTCGAATGCCGCGCGCGATTCTCCCATTGGCCGGCCGCGCCAGCCACCATTGTGAAAGATCGTCTCGCCAAGTTGCGTCCACGCCTCGGCGTCTTCCGGGTGGTCGGCAAGAATGGAGTGGTACAGCCGCTCGACTTCGTCGTCATCGCCACGAAGGGCGGCCATGCGAGCATCGAGCAGCATCCTCTCTTCAAGGGGAAGTCTCGCTTCGAAACGCACGGCAGCGCGGGTCGCATTGCTCACGACATCCGACTGCGAAGCCCATTCAGCTGCCGTGCTCAGTCGATACCAGGCAAGAGCGAACGTGCTGTCAGCGGCGACTGCTCTCTCGTACGATTCCACCGCCGTAGGAAAATGCGCGGAGCGAAACGCCTGCTCGCCTTCAAGGAACGCCTTCAGTGCCACGATGGATGGTGTGCTAAGCGCGGCTTCTCTTCCCAGCTGCGCCCCGGCATTCGTTAGTTCTCCGCCGACAAGTCCCCTTGCAAGGTCATCGATGAGTGACATCACGTGCGATTCATCAGCCGCTGATGCATTGGCAACCGCCAGACGGTGGCCCTCTGCATCGTACGCAGTGGCGGAGATCTGTATCCGGCCGCCAGCATCTACAATGGAGCCGACGATGAACTGACCGGCGTTGAAATGCTCCGCAACTTCTTTTCCGATCGACGACTCGGGCTCGCCTTCGAGGTTCTTTCCGACGAACTCGAGCAACGCATTCGGGTCAACTGTGTGAAGCGCACCGACCCCGTCGAGCCGCTGAGACAGCAGATCGACCATACCGTCACTGAGATAGTTGAGGCGGGGACTGCCACGAACGGTGAACGGCAGGACGGCTACGCGTGTTGTGACTGATTTCCCTGTGCCGGCGGAGACGACACCCCACGTTATTCCCAGCGCGATCAGAGAGACTGCGGCCGCGACGCCAACCCAGTGAGAGGCCACTCTCTTTCGAAACCGTTTCTTCGCCGGAACGGGCGAAACCCCGAGCGGTACACTGGGCGTCGCACTGAGATTGTTCGACACCGATTCCGGAGCCGGATTCTCCGGAAGGCGCTCGCGCAGCGCGTCGGCCACAGCTGCTTCCGGGGCCTCAGGTTGGAGGAATTCTCGCTCGCGCCTGGTAATGAGATCGCGGAGCGCCAGCACTTCAACATCGCCGGGCATGTCCAGATCATCTCGTCGCTGTGACTCGTGCCTGGTTGCGTGGGTGAGTGCTCCCGCAACGTCCCCAGCAACGACAAGCGACTGCATCGCCTTGATCACGACTCGCTTGTTGAGCGGATCAGACGCCGCAAGCCGCGTCAGTGAAGCTGACGCGGCAGCGATGTCGCCCTGCTTCTCTTGTCTTGCGGCAAGCGCCTCGAGTGCTTCGCTAAACCCTCGCGCAAGACTATCGCGCTCCGAATCGAGCCATTTCTCGAAATCGGGTGCGTTTGAGATGTAGACGCCGTCAAGCAGCGGTCCCTGATACAACGCCACTGCGCGGCCAAGATCGCCAGCGCCGAGAGCCTCCCGAAAATCCTCGACGTCCGAACCGATCACTTCGGGATTGAGGCGCAACTCCGTGGTGCCGAGAAAAAGATCATCGGCCCCGAGATCGCGTCTGAGCGCGTACAGCGACTGCGCCAGTCCATGCCGGCCCTGAGCCTCATCGCTCTCGGCCCACAGCAACGTGAGCAACCGGTCCCGGCTGATTCCCTTTTTTCCGGCAATGGCGATGGTCGCCAGCAGGGTCAGGCGTCTTCTCTGAGTGGCGGCTCCGCGCAGGGCTCCGCGCTCGCACGAGACTGCGAGGCCTCCTAAAGCTTTGAGCCGCAACAATTTGAGTTGGTGATATGGCGGTGATGAGGGGGTGATGACAGCGGCTTATAGTAGCATCCAAATTCATGTGTTTCAAGACGCTCTTGAGGCGAATGGACCCCACCTACACCCAGGTCGTCGGACCGACGCCAGGAGAAAGATTCTGATGAAGCCTTTGAACCGCAAGGTCGTTTCTTTCGCATCACGCTTCAGTTCATTGGCAGCCTTCGTCTTCCTCGCGGTCGCTGGGTGTAACGGCGAGCCCTTGGCTACGCAGCAAGGCTACTTTCTCGGAAGCATCAATATTCCCGCCTACGGCGGCTGGGTTGGCGACACCGTCAGAGTCACAGCCGATGCTGAAACCGGATTTTTCGTCTTCGTCGGCACGGCCATCGATCTGAAAGTTCGATGGACGAGCAGCGATCCCACCGTATTCACGGTTATCGCTGACGGTTCCGAGACAACTCAGTTCGCGAAGCTCAAGATGGTCGGCGCCGGCACGGCAACGCTGACCGTCAATGTGGACGATACCCGAATCGATCCGAAGAGCAACGTATCGAGCGCTTCGTCGACAGTTACGGTGACACAGAAAGGCGTGATGCGAGTCAGCCCGAAGACCGCGACGATCGCCATCGGCGCAACGAAGGATTTCAACATCGGTTTCGTGACAACGTCCGGAGGATCAGCCGCGAACCCGCGTTTCGCTTTCGACTTCACGGTGTCCAACGGAAACGTGACGAGTCTCGTGAAAACAGGCACTTTGACCGTTGCCGATCCGCCTGTTGCCACGCTGAAAGGCCTGGCGGCTGGAACAATCAAGCTGATCGTGCGCGCCTACGATCAAACAGACAAGCTGAGACAGGGCAAGGTCTACTTCGAAGACACGGCGGTAGTGACCGTCAGTCCGACAGTCGCAACGGTGGTTGTCGATCCAAATCCGAAGACGCTCCAGGTCGGATTCGATCATGTCTTCACCGCCACTCTGAAGGACAACAGCGGCGCCACCCTTCCGTCCACGACCACGACGGTAACCTGGTCTGTGCTGGATCAGGCTCTTGCGACGGTGGATCAGACCGGAAGAGTCACGGCGCTCGCAGTGGGCTCGACAAAGGTCAAGGTAACGACCGCCGAGGGAGTCTCGGGTACGGCCGACATTGTCATCGAGGCCGCCCCGTTCAATCCGAACGTCGTGAGAGTCGTGGTAACACCAGATAGCGTCGCTCTTCGCCTTTCGGACGTGAAATGCCAGTTCTCGGCGAAGGCATACGACGCCAACGGAAATGAAGTCCAGGTGGCCGGCTTCCGCTGGATTATCGATGACTCCACTGTGGGGTCTGTCGATGCATCAGGTCTGGTGACCTTCAAGAAGGTCGGGTTTACGGCGGTGCGCGCTTTCTATGGCAATGACGCGAACGCACCTGGAGGCTCCGGCAGCTTGACGGTGAACCCGAACACTCCGTAGTCCAGCAGGAGAGCAGTTTTGAAAAGAGGCCGCTTCAAACGAAGCGGCCTCTTTTTCGTCCGAATCTGATTCGATCAGCCACCGTTCAGCGGATTCGTGCCGGCCGAGATAGGCATCGAGCGGCGGAAAAGAAGCGCGATCACGTCTTCGGAAAGTGCTTTCATCACGGTTCCTTGCGCCACGCGCGAAGTGACGCTTCGCGCTTCGGGTCCTCTCCACTGATACCAGGAATACCGGTCCATGCCTGACGTTTTTCCACCAGGATGATGGAATACGACCATCGCATTGCTGGCCGTTGGCATCTTCACTTCAACACCCCAGTGAGTTCCTTCGGGGCCCTTGAACAACCTCATCGAATCTTTCGCCATTCAGATTTCCTGGTATGAGGGCAGCAGCTGTC
>JADGQR010000170.1 GCA_017881685.1 Gemmatimonadaceae bacterium | reverse complement strand
AGGCCTTTGGATACGTGCGCAAGAAGGGAAAAGCCGGAACTCCCTTTCGAGAGTCCCGGCTTCTTTCACAGGAAGGAGAGGCGGCTTCCAATTGCTGCCCACCGCCTCCTACGCGGGCAGCGCGCGGGTAAACAGCGCGCTACTTGCCGTTGTTCTTGACCGAAATGGTCTTCTGTGTCGTGGACGTGAGCCCACCAGCATCGGTGACCGTAAGGGTAACAACCACCGAATAGTTCCCCTTCGTTGTGTAGTTATGGCTTGCGTACGGGCTTGCTGCGGTTACGGTCGACGCCCCGTCTCCAAAGCTCCACCGGAAGCTGCTGATGCCACTATCGTCCTTCGAAGCCGATCCGTCGAACGAGCAGTTTCCCTTGGTGCAGTTGTATGCGAAGCTCGCACTGGGCGGCGCGTTGGTCGGTACTGGAGCTGGTGCCGGAGCTGGTGCCGGAGGTGGAGTCACTGTTCCACCCGTGCCATTCACGTGGAGGAGCAAATTCACGGTGCCGGTTACAAGCGATCCAAGTGCGCCATTCGTTGCATTGCCGACAATCGCCTGAGCAACCTCGGCCGGTGTTGCAGACGGATTTGCCTGCAGATACAAAGCTGCCGCTCCAGCAACGTGCGGTGTCGCCATCGACGTACCGCTCGCGGTTCCCATCGAGTTGTCGTCCGTGTTCCAGGCAGAATAGATGCTGTTGCCCGGAGCGAAGAGATCGACACATCCGCCGTAGTTAGAGAACGAAGCCATCGCGTCGGCACTCGTCGTCGCTCCAACGGTGATCGCCGCAGCCGTGCTCGAGGGAGAATACTGGCAGGCATCGCTTGCATTGTTGCCGGCAGCAACGGCGAAGGTGACTCCCGTATTGATCGCGCTGGTAACGGCATCATTAAGCGCCTGAGAGAAACCGCCCCCCACGCTCATGTTTGCAACTGAAGGCAGAATGCGATTTGACGCGACCCAGTTGATTCCAGCAATGACACCGCTTGTTGTTCCGCTTCCGTTGCAGTCAAGAACGCGAACCGAGTGCAGCGTCACGCCTTTTGCCACTCCGACGGTGGAACCGCCGATGGTTCCAGCGACGTGCGTCCCGTGCCAGTGACAGCCATCGGGGCCGTAAGCGTCGGCAATCGCGCTGAAATCTCCAACGACACGTCCGCCGAACTGCGAGTGTGTGTGCCGAACGCCTGTATCAATGATGTAGACATTCACTCCAGCGCCCGTCGCCGAGTATGAATAGTTGCCATCGAGGGGCAGCGCGGACTGGTCGATGCGGTCCAGCCCCCAGGTCGCGCCGCTCTGGGTGTCATTCACCGACATCTCCTGATCCTGCTCGACATAAGCGACGCTCGGATCTGCTGAGATCTGAGCCGCTTCAGCAGCGCTCATGTGAGCCGAGAAGCCCTTGATCGCTTTTCCGTACGTGAAGCCGAGAATTCCGTTGCGAAGCAATCCTTTTGCCTTGCCCGGAACATCGGCTACGTCCCTCTTCAGGACGACGATGTATTCGTCGGCGATCGGAGCTTTTCCGCCGCGGGCGAATACAGGCTGCGTTATGGTTGCTGCACTCTGTACTGCTGGAGCAATGGCGTCCTGGCAGGCACTGAGGCCGATTGTCAGGCAACCAAGCACGACAAGCGAGCGAAGGCTCGCTGCTGCGTGCCGACCGTTGCGGATCGACGAAAACATCGTGAACTCCTCCTGTGGTGTTCGGTAGCTCGACTGGCGTGGGCGACGGATTTCGGCGCCTTTAGCCTCGTAGCTTTGCGTCCCCGCCTTTTGACGGGTTTGCCTTTGTCGCGACCTCCATTCGGAGGAGCGAATAAGCTATCGACTCGGCTTCTTCTGTCCCGTGGACGACCCGGGGACAGAGAGGTAACAACTCATTTTATTGGGGGGTCAAAAAAGGTCCCCGTTGCGAACACGGGGACCTGTATGACTGGCCTTGTACATCCAGCTTTGTCGCGCTAACTGCCGACGCCTGCCATGATGTAGTCGCGGTTCATGGTGGAGATATTATCGATGCTGATCTCCTTGGGACACGCTTCCTGACACTCGCCATAAAGCGTGCACCCGCCGAAATCCTCCAGCTCCATCTGGGAGACCATCGACAGCACTCTTCGGTAACGCTCAGGTTGTCCCTGTGGCAGGTGACCGAGGTGGCTGACCTTCGCCGCCGTGAATAGCGAGGCCGATGCATTTGGACACGCAGCGACACACGCGCCGCAGCCGATGCACGCGGCGGCATCCATCGAGGCGTCGGCGTCGACTTTCGGTATGAGGAGGCTGTTGGCGTCCTGCGCGCCACCGGTCGCGGCTGTGATGTACCCACCGGCGCCAATAATTCTGTCGAACGCACTCCGGTCCACCACGAGATCCCGAATCACAGGAAATGCCTTGGCTCGCCATGGCTCGACATTGATCAAATCGCCATCCTTGAAGCTTCGCATGTGAAGCTGGCAGGTGGCGGTTCCCTTCATCGGACCGTGCGCGGTGCCGTTTATCATCAGCGAGCACGAGCCGCAGATTCCCTCGCGGCAATCGTGGTCGAACGCGATTGGGTCCTGCCCATCCTCGGTCAACCGCTCGTTCACGACATCGAGCATCTCGAGGAACGACATGTCGGGGCTCACGTCCGGTGCGTCATACTCGACCATTTTGCCGGCGGCCCTGGCATCAGCCTGTCGCCAGACTCTCAGCTTCAGATTCATCACTTGTAGCTCCGCTGAGACAACTTCACGTTTTCGAACACAAGCGGTTCCTTGTTCAGAATTGGTTCTTTCGCGTCACCGGCGTATTCCCACGCGGCCACGTACGCGAAGTGTTCGTCATCGCGAAGTGCCTCGCCATCAGGCGTCTGGCTTTCTTCGCGGAAATGTCCGCCGCACGATTCTCGGCGATGCAGCGCATCCTTGCACATGAGCTCGGCCAGCTCGAAGAAGTCAGCGACGCGACCTGCTTTCTCGAGTGCCTGATTCAGCTCCACGTCGCTGCCAGGGACATTGACGTCCCGCCAGAATTCCTCGCGCAGCTGCGGGATCAGCTCGAGCGCTTTTCTGAGTCCGGCTTCGTTTCGCGCCATGCCGCAGTACTCCCACATGATCTTCCCAAGCTCGCGATGGAACGAATCGACAGTTCTCTTCCCGTCTATCGACAGGAACTGTCTCGTACGCTCAGCAACCTGCGCTTCCGCGTCCTTGAATGCCTGATGCGATGTGTCGACCTTCGCCGGTTTTGCTGACGCGAGATAGTCGCTGATCGTGTTCGGGATGACGAAGTATCCGTCAGCGAGTCCCTGCATCAGAGCGCTCGCGCCGAGGCGATTCGCGCCGTGGTCAGAAAAGTTCGCTTCTCCGATCACATGCAGTCCCGCGATGGTGCTCATCAGATTGTAGTCGACCCACAGGCCGCCCATCGTGTAATGCGCTGCCGGATAGATGCGCATCGGAACCTTGTACGGGTCCTCGTCCGTAATGCGCTGATACATCTCAAACAGATTGCCGTATCGCTCGCGAATGACACCTTCGCCGAGACGCTTGATCGCGTCGGCGAAATCGAGATACACGCCGAGGCCGCTTGGCCCGACTCCGCGGCCTTCGTCGCAGACCTCTTTGGCACCGCGTGAAGCGATGTCGCGCGGAGCAAGATTGCCGAAGCTCGGATACTTCCGCGCGAGGTAATAATCGCGCTCGTCTTCGGGAATCGCGCCGGGCGCACGCTTGTCACCTTTCGCCTTCGGAACCCACACGCGTCCGTCGTTGCGGAGCGACTCGCTCATCAGTGTCAGCTTCGACTGGTATTCGCCGCTGACCGGAATGCACGTAGGATGGATCTGCGTGTAACACGGGTTCGCGAATGCCGCACCTCGCTTGTACGCGCGCCAGATCGCCGTGGCGTTCGAGCCTTTCGCATTGGTAGAGAGATAGAACACGTTGGCGTAGCCGCCGGTACCGAGAACAACCGCGTCAGCCACGTGCGATTCGATCTTTCCCGTGACGAGATCACGAGTGACGATTCCCCTCGCCTTCCCGTCGATGATGACGACGTCCAGCATCTCGGTGCGCGGATACATCGTCACCGTTCCGGCCGCGACTTGTCGCTCGAGCGCCTGATAAGCGCCGAGCAGCAGCTGCTGACCCGTTTGACCGCGCGCGTAGAAAGTTCTCGAAACCTGTGCGCCGCCGAACGAGCGGTTGGCGAGAAGTCCGCCGTACTCGCGCGCGAACGGAACGCCCTGAGCAACGCACTGATCGATGATGTTGACGCTGATCTCGGCTAGACGATAAACGTTCGCCTCGCGAGATCTGAAATCGCCGCCCTTCACAGTGTCGTAGAACAGGCGGTAAATGCTGTCGCCGTCGTTCTGATAATTCTTTGCGGCATTGATTCCGCCTTGCGCAGCGATGCTGTGCGCGCGGCGCGGAGAATCCTGGAAGCAGAAACACTTCACGTTGTAGCCGAGCTCGCCCATCGTGGCGGCTGCTGCGCCGCCGCCAAGGCCAGAGCCGACCATGATGATCGTGTATTTCCGCTTGTTGGCGGGATTCACCAGCTTCATCTCGAAACGATGACGGTCCCATTTCTTCTCGAGGGGACCAGCCGGAACTCGCGAGTTCAATTCCATATCAGGCTATCAACCCGGCGAAAACTGCGACAGGAATCGCGGTGAAGCCGAGCCAGACGACAACGGCAATCCCGAGCGCGATTCTGCGGTGAAGTGGATCTTTCGATGGCTGTGCGTAACCGAGCGATCTGACAGAGCTCCACGCGCCGTGATACAGATGCAGCCCGAGGGCGATCATCGCTATCACGTAGAACAATGTCACCCACCAGATTCGAAAACTGGCGATGACGTTTCCATAGACGTCGGCCTCGTCGAAGAAACCGCTCGGCCTCAACGTGCCCGTCGTGAAATGCAGGATGTGAAGAACGATGAAGAGGAGGAGAATGACGCCGCCCCAGCGCATCGTCTTCGAGGCAAACGTAGTCACCTGCGGCTTTCTGTCGACGTAGCCTACGGGCCTCGCGGCGCGATTCTGGAGCGTGAGCTGCCACGCGGCGATGACGTGAAGAACTACTGCGGTAATGAGAACGAGCCGCACGATCCAGAGAAGCTCTCCAGTGCTCTTCAGGAAATGCGCATATGCGTTCATCGCATCCGGACCGCGGAACACGAGCAGATTGCCGGCCATGTGGCCGATCACGAAGCCGATACCAATCAGCCCCGTGATCCCCATCACCGCTTTCTTGCCTATCGCCGCCTGATAAAAGCGAGTTGCCCGGTTCATCTCCGGTTACAGCTTTACAGCGCTCATCGGCTCCCTGACGGCCTCTGCGCTCTTCACGAGCGCGGCGCGCTCTTCGTCAGTAAGCGTGACCTCGAGAATGCCCTCGAGTCCATTGCGGCCGAGCTTGCATGGAACGCCGAGGAACAGTCCGGACATTCCGTACTCTCCTTCGAGCCATGCTGCGCAAGGAAGAATGCGCTTCTGATCGCGAACGATCGCTTCGCACATCTGAACGGCTGCGGCCGACGGAGCGTAGTAGGCTGAGCCAGTCTTGAGATACTTCACGATTTCGGCGCCACCGGTTCTCGTGCGCTCGACGATCGCGTCGAGCTTTTCCTTCGACATGAGCTGCGTGACAGGAATTCCGCTGACGCTCGTGTACGAAATGAGCGGCACCATGGTGTCGCCGTGTCCGCCGAGCACCATCGCCTGAATGTCGCGCACTGAAACGTCCAGCGCTTCGGCGATGAACGAGCGGTAGCGCGCGGTGTCGAGTACGCCTGCCATTCCGAGCACGCGCTCGCGCGGAAAGCCGGTGACTTCCTTCGCGACGTACGCCATGACGTCGAGCGGATTCGAGACGATGATCAGAATCGCGTTCGGCGATGAGGCCTTCACGCTCTCGGAGACCTGCTTGACGATTCCCGCATTTGTATTGAGCAGATCGTCACGCGACATGCCCGGCTTGCGGGCGATGCCTGCAGTGATGACGACGATGTCGGAGTTCGTGGATTCATCGTAGCCGTTGGTTCCGACTATTCGCGAATCAAATCCTTCGATTGGTGCGGACTCCCACTGGTCGAGTCCCTTTCCCTGGGGAACTCCCTCCATGATGTCTACGAGTACTACATGGCGTGCGAGCTCTTTCTCAGCGACGCGCTGCGCGGTCGTCGCGCCAACATTCCCTGCGCCGACGACCGTAATCTTGTTGACCATTGTGATCTGATTTTGTTAGTGGAGACGGTACTCGCGAAAGTTATTTCGCGCGTTGCGCGGCGGCTACCCTCCAACCTGCGACAGCGCGCGCAAACCGCCGACTTTCATCTGGAGAAGCTCGTGCTCGAGAGGCTTTGAAGCTAGTGCCTCCCGGAACAGCGGCACGATGTCTCGACCTTCGCGGAACGCGTCGCGCAGATTGACTTCGTGATCGCCGAAGAGACACGTGCGTAGCCGGCCATCGGCCGTAAGGCGGACGCGGTTGCATGTCGAGCAGTACGTGTGAGTCATTGGAGTGATGACCCCAACCGTGCCGGCGCTGCCATCGAGCTTGTAGTAGGAGGCCGGGCCGTTACCGCGAGCGGGTCCCGCGCCTGGCGCAAGATTCCCGATCGATGCAACGCGCTCGAGAATTTCTTCCGACGGCACGATGTGATCCCAAGTGAGATCACGCATCTCGCCGACAGGCATGAGCTCGATGAACCTCACGTGCCATGGATGATCGAGGGTGAGTCGCGCGAAATCCACGACCTCGTCGTCGTTGATGCCACGCATCACCACGACGTTGAGCTTGATCGGACCAAGGCCAGCGCGTTGCGCGGCCAGCGCCGAGAAGACCGGATCGAAGTCGAGACTGCGCCGTGAGATACGAGCAATTCTCTCCGGTCGAAGCGAGTCCGCGCTCAAGTTCACACGATCGAGTCCCGCCTGCCTGAACGCCGCCGCAAGCTCGGGAAGCTTCACTCCGTTGGTGGAGAGGGCGATGTCCTCGATTTGCGGGATTGCCCTCAACATTGCGATGAGCTTGTGAAGCTCGGGTCGAATCGTCGGTTCTCCACCTGTGATGCGGAGCCGCCGTAGTCCCAGTGGCGCGAGGCGACGGACGATCCCGGCGATTTCTTCGTAGGTCAGAATTTCAGACTTCGGCAGCCATTGAAGGCCTTCGGCCGGCATGCAGTAGACACAGCGGAAGTTGCACTTGTCGGTCACGGAGATGCGCAGATACTCGATTGTCCGCCCGAACTGATCGATCGATCGAGTCGTCATTTCGGGTGACCCTCGGCAGCCCTCACCCAGTTGCGTTCGCCGTCCACATAGTGCTCGAGCTTCCAGATCGGCGCTCTCTTCTTGAGCTCTTCAATCGCGTAGCGAAGCGCATCGAGAGCGGGAGCCCGATGCGGGTGTGCAACGGCGATCACAACTGATGCCTCGCCGATCTTCAGCCATCCAACTCGATGCTCCGCGACGATATTCGTGACACCGAACTGATCTGCCGCTTCATGGAGGATGGCGAGGATTTCCTTTTCCGCCATCGGCTCGTAGGCGCTGTATTCGATCATGGTCACTTCGCGGCCGTCATTCGTCGATCTCACTGTTCCGACAAACAGTGAGGTGGCTCCGTTTGCGGCATCAGAGACCTCGGCCAGCAGACGAGGTGGATCGATGCTCGATCGGACGAGCGCAGCGCGGATCATCCGCCGGCAACCGGAGGAATCAGCGCGATCTCGTCCCCATCCCGAAGGAGCTGCGACTGTTTGGCGTAGGCGTGGTTTACGGCAACGAGAGGCGACGGCGGAAGTTGTGACGCACCGGGCATGGTGCCGACAGTCATCACAGCATCCGCGACCGTGGCGCCGTCACTCAGATCGAGCACAAGTGATGACATGCCAAGACTTTCGGCGTACGACGCGAAGAACCTGAGAGTGACGGTCATGCCGCGACCGGCGATCTGCTTAATCGGCCTCGAAGAACTCGGCGTCGTGGAGATCTGACATCTCGACGCCGGCGACAAGGGCGCGAAGCTCCTTGGAAGGCTTGAACACGGGGACCGGCCTCGCAGATACCTCGACAGGGGAGCCAGTGCGCGGGTTCCTCGCCATGCGGGTTTTGCGGCGGCGAATCTTGAAAGTTCCGAAGCCGCGTACCTCGATGTTTTCCTGATGCTGGAGCGATTCCTTCACCGCCTCCAGGAAGGCGTCGACCACGCGGGCGCAGTCTTTTTTCGAGATCATCGGCCCCGCCGTACGGGAAATCTGGGCCGTGACTCTTTCGACCAGGTCCGCTTTCGTCATTGACTCCACCTCAGTATTTGACGCACCCAGATGTAACGTAACTCGTTAGAAAGTATGACGTTACTGAAATCGTGTCAAGTTTGTTCGGGGCGCCTTCGAGGGGTCCTGCCGGCCGTTCAGCGCGACTTGATCGCCTTTATGAACTCGTCGAAATGGGGTAGCGCGTCATGCGGACCTGGAGCAGCCTCAGGGTGATACTGAACGCCGAACACAGGCAGAAAACGATGTCTCAGTCCCTCAACGGTGCCGTCGTTGAGGTTGATATGCGTGACGTCGAGATCGGAGCTGCCCTTGATTCCCGAGGCGTCGCCCTCGACGGCAAATCCATGGTTCTGGGACGTGATCAGAACCCGTCCCGTTTGCATGTCCTTGACGGGGTGATTACCACCGCGGTGGCCAAATGGCAGTTTGGTGGTCGAGCCGCCAAAGGCGATGCCCAGCATCTGATGACCGAGGCAGATTCCGAAGACCGGCGTCCCGCTCATCGCGAGCTCGCGAACGACGTCGGGTCCATAGGATATCGCTTCCGGATCGCCGGGTCCGTTCGACAGAAAGATTCCATCGGGCCGCTCTGACAGAACTTCTTCCGCCGTCGTCTGCGCAGGCACAACCGTCACTCGGCTGTCATGATCGGCGAACAAGCGAAGGATGTTGCGCTTGATTCCGAAATCGTAGGCGATGATGTGTCGCGATGCGGCCGGGCTTCCCCACGAGTAGCGCTGTTTCGTCGAGGCCGGTGTGGCGAGGTCGAGACCTTCCATCGAGGGACACGCCTCGAGCGCCGCAACGGCCTCGGCGCCTGGCGCTGTGCCGGCGCCGATGACACCGCGCATGACGCCCGCGGACCTCAAGTGGCGTGTCAGTCGCCGAGTGTCAACTTCTTGCAGGATTGGGACATCAGACGCCTCAAGCCAGCCGGCCAGATCACCCGTGGCGCGCCAGTTCGAGAATGTCGATGACAACTCGCGCACGACGACTCCCGCGACCTGGGGTCGCGCCGATTCCGGGTCGTCGGTGTTGATGCCGTAATTCCCGATCTGGGGCGCGGTCATGACGACGATCTGTCCGCCGAACGAAGGATCGGTGAACATCTCCTGATAGCCGGTCATGTTCGTCGAGAACACGACCTCTGCCACCGTTGGCTCTTCTCCACCAATGCGTCCCTGGCCGGTGCGTAGCCGGCCAAGAAAAAGGGTTCCGTCCTCTAGGAGGAGGAACCCCGGCTGAGTCTGCGAGTCAGTCAAACTCAGTTCGTCTAGCGCTTCGGCTGGCCGGCCGGCTGCGTTGTCGCAGGCGTTGT
>JADGQR010000169.1 GCA_017881685.1 Gemmatimonadaceae bacterium | reverse complement strand
TACGGCATCGTGGCTCTGACCCACAGCGCACCTTCGTCCAGCTTCGGCATGAATTCGCCGCCCACTGCGGAGAGCAATGCGAACGACACGACGCCGACGGCGAGCGAGCTCCACAAGACAACTTTCGAATGCGCAAGGCTCCAGTCGAGCCCGCGCTTGTACTGCCCGAGCGTCCATTCAAATATCGCGTTGCGACGTTCCTTGACTCCGCCCTTGAGGCCGATCGCGCACAATACCGGAACCACCGTCAGCGTCATGATCAGCGCGCCTATCAGAGCAAAAATCGTAGTATCCGCCATTGGCTTGAACAGTTTTCCCGAAGGTCCGGCCAGCACGTAGATCGGGAGAAAGCCCGCGATGATGACAGCTGTGGCATAAACGATCGGCCGGTCGACCTCGGCCGCGGCCGCTATGATCACGCGTTTGAGATCGTATTTGGTTCCATGATGGCGGGCGAGCTGTCGATGGATGTTCTCCACCATGACGACTGCACCATCGACGAGAATTCCGAAGTCGATCGCGCCGATGCTGAGAAGATTCGCCGGAATGTGCTTCAGATCGAGACAGACGAACGCGAACAGAAGAGCCAGCGGAATCGATGCCGCAACGATGAGTCCGGCACGAATGTCGTAGAGAAAGAAAATCAGAATGATGATGACGAGAATAATTCCGCGAAGGAGATTGTCCTCGACCGTTCGTGTGGTCAGTGCGATGAGCTCGCTGCGATCATAGAACGGCACAACCTTGACGTCCTTCGGCAAAACGCTCTTGTTGAGCTCGGCTGTCTTCGCCTCGACCTGTTTGAGGACGGTTTGCGCCTGCTCACCTGTGCGCATGACCACGATGCCTTCTACCGCGTCATCCTGGTCGTTGAATCCAAACTGGCCGAGTCGTGGCGCGTTGCCGATCACTACCTGGCCGATGTCCTTCACGAGAATCGGCGCTCCGTTTTTTACGGCAACGACTACGTTGCCGATATCGTCGGTGCTTTCGAGCCGGCCGATCCCACGGACGTAGTAGAATTGTCCGCCCTCGGAGTAAAATCCTCCACCAGCGTTCGCATTGTTCGCCGCGAGGGCAGCACCAATCTGCGCGACTGTCAGGCCGGCTCCGGCAACCCGGTTGGGGTCGAGCAGGACCTGATACTGCATCGTCGTGCCGCCGAGTGACGATATGTCTGCCACGCCGGGAACTGCCCTGTACTGTTTGTCGAGGACCCAATCCTGAATGTTCTTCAGCTCCATCGCCGATCGGTCAGGACTCTTTACCACGTACCGATAGACAAGTCCGGACGGCGAGGACAATGGGTTGACACCGGGCGTAACTCCGTCGGGAAGTGTGACGTCGGGAATGCGCTCGAAGACCTGCTGTCGGGCGAAATAGTCGTCGGTCTGGTCGTCGAACGTGAGTACGACGGATGACAAACCGTACAACGAGATCGACCTCATGATCTTGAGGTTCGGAGCGCCATTCATTCCGGATTCGACCGGGAACGTGATCAGCCGCTCGACTTCTTCTGCCGCGTGGCCCGGCCACTGAGTGATGATTCGCACTTGCGGGGGCGACAGATCCGGATATGCATCGACCGGAAGCCGGAGGAACGACCAGACGCCGGCTCCCAGAAGTGCCAGTCCTATTATGCCAACCAGGAGGGGCTGAGCCAAAGCCATCTGCACGATTCGATGGATGATCGATGGCTTTGCATGGGTCACGCTGCTCGCGCGCTCGGCTGCAATTATTTCGTCCGCCTGATCCCGGCGGTCATCGGTGGTCACTGGCTTCCCGCGAACTGAAGGAACAGCGCTCCTTCTGCAACGACTTTTTCGCCCACGGTAATCCCAGTCAGGACTTCGTAGTTCGACCCAACGTGCGCGCCGAGTGTGATGCTGCGTCGCGAGTACTGTCCTTTTCCCGTTTCGACAAAGACGAACGGAAGATTCTGTTCGTCTCTAAGGATGGACGCTTCGGGGACGAGAATCCCGATTCGCGTAACGTCAGAGTTGATCGAGACCTTGACGTACATGTCTTTCTTGAGGAGCTGGTTGTGATTCGGAACGGTGATTCGAACTGATGTCGCGCGACTTGACGGATCGACGAGCGCGGCAACGTAATCGACGCGGCCCGAGAGAGGTGCGGGCATCGAGGTGGAGGTCACCGTCGCGAGCTGTCCCTTGCGGACGCTGGGTAAGTCCGCCTCAAAAACGTTGGCGAGCACCCACATTGTCGACAGGTCCGCGATAGTGAAGGCAGGCGTGCTGCCTGCCTGAAGGAGCTGGCCCGGATTGATGAGTCGCTCGACGACAACTCCTTCGATCGGCGCGCGAATCACGGCAGAGATGGCGTTTGTAGAGCCGTCAGCAACCGCGGCGGGATTTACGCCGAGTGCGCGAAGCTGCTCGAGCGCAGCATCCCGGTCGGAGGCAGCGGCGGATGCCTCGACCTGCGCGGCATCGACATCACGCTTGGCGATCGCGTCAGTCTTGAATAGCTGAACGTCCTGGTCTGCAATGCGTTGCAGATTTCTGTAAGACGCCTGCGCCTTTCGATAAGTGGCAATAGCGGCAGCGAAATCAGGCGATGCGACGGCGGCAAGCGGAGTACCGCGAGCGACTGACGTTCCAACCTGCGCAAAGAGTTGCGACACTGGTCCCGAAACAGGCGAGAGCACCTGAGTTGAACGGTCGCCGTTGAATGCGACGGTGCCAGTCACCTCGATGCTCGGCTGAAACGACGACTTGGTCGCGACGACGAGGTGAATGCGCGACTGCTGCTCGGCAGTGACCGAGAACGCGCCTTTTGTCGTGGTCGCTGTGGCTGAGTCGGCGGCGACGGCGCTGTCGGTCGTCTGTTTTGAACACGCCGCAGTGAAAGCGAGTAGGGTCAGGAGCGCAGCGGATTTATTTCGCATTGGGAAGAGTCAGTGGGATGTTGGCCAGAGGTGCGCCGATCGCGCGCTCGAGATCGGCGCGCGACGTATTCGCTGCAGACAAGGCATCTGTGTACTGTGTCTCGGCGTCGACCAGAGTTCGTCTCGCTTCGATTACTTCGAATGCAGAAGATCCGCCGATTGCGTAGCTCGCCGACGCGGCATTGAACGCTTGTCGGGCGGCCGGAAGGAGCTCCTCGGCTATGTAGCGGGCCTGTCGAAGAGCCGCGGTTGCAGTTGCGTATGCGGTTCTCACGTCTTCGCCGACGGAGGCGCGGATGTCGCGCTCGGTCGCCGCAAGCTCCCGCTCTCTCGCTTGCGCCTGCGCGATTTGACCGCGCGT
>JADGQR010000168.1 GCA_017881685.1 Gemmatimonadaceae bacterium | reverse complement strand
GCGCAATCGATATTCAGCGCCAAGGCGAGACCCAATCCTATTTCGTGGAGACCTTTCAATGGCGCGACGAACAAGCGTCGGACATCGCCCACCAAATACCGGAAGTCATGGCAGTGTGGGAGACGATGGGCGCTTACATCGAGGAGATGACGCTGACGACTCTCGAGGCGCTCTGACGGCGGACCCGGAAGTCCGCCTCAAAGCACTTGAAGCGGTATCTCACGCAATCGCGCATCCGGCGCGTCGCCAGATCCTGCTGACGGTTCACATGCGCGGAGGCAAGATGACCGCGGGCGACATTGCCGCACGTTTTGCGCATGCGTGGCCCACGACAACGCGTCATCTGCAGGTACTCGAAAAGGCAGGGCTGCTGTGCCACACGCGCCAAGGCCGTAACCGAGTATACGAACTTGATCACAAGCGACTTGATTTTTTGCGCGAATGGCTATCGTGGTTCGACGAAGATCGATCCTCGAGCGATCGCTCAGAACAAGGACTCCTCTCGGAATGAAAAGGACTCCCCTAATGACCAAGCCTGAGGGACATTCGTCCGCACTCCGAAAAGCGCTTAAAGCATTGCGTACGATCTGCAGCCACCTGCCTGCGTGCGTTGAAACGACGACGTTCGGCCACCCGACGTTTCAAGCCGGCAAGAAACGTACGTTTGCTGTTCTCGATGACCACGAGCAACCCGGAATGCTTTGCCTTGTGTTCAAGGCCGATCGCTCGGAGAACGCCAAGCTTGTGGACGGCGTACGTTTCTTTCCGTCGAAGTTTGGCGCGAAACACGGCTGGACGGCGATGCGCGTTGATACGCACACGAACTGGCGTGAAGCAGAACGACACGTCGTGGCCAGCTATCGCTGCACCGCGACGAAACGGATGGAGGCTATCTTGGACTCGTCGAGCAGACCTGCAGTGGCCGCACTCCGTTGCCGTCGATAGCAACGGGAACCTCTTCGTCTTCCGTGATGCAAGCTCGACGCCCCAAGGCTGAACGCCGCCCTAGCTCAGGCGGCGACCACGGCACCGAATCACGACCATCTAGTGCTCACCAGCGCGAAGCTCAGCATCATCTATATCCCGGGCGGTTTGCGCAGTCCGTGTCCTCCGAACCTGCGCTGCATCGAGGCGGTCCTCATGACGCTTGCCGGCCTTCGCAACGAAAGCGGCCCGTTGAGGTAGGATGAGGAATTCAGCCAAGGAGACACCCGCCATGCGGAAGCTGCTCCCCGCCTCGCTCGCTCTCGTTTTGACGATGCTCACCTCGCCGGCGCGCACACAGGACAACCCCCCAGATGAGCCTTTCTCACCCGATCAGATCGACAATCTGACGGCACCGATCGCGCTCTATCCCGATCCCCTTCTGGCGCAGGTCCTGGTCGCCGCGACCTTTCCGGACCAGATTGATGAAGCATCACGCTTCGTGCGCGACAGCCCCGATTCAAACGATGTCGACGACCAGCCGTGGGACGTCAGCGTAAAGGCCGTCGCACACTACCCCACCGTCCTTGAAATGATGGCCGACAAGCTGGACTGGACAACCTCGTTGGGACAGGCCTACGTGAGTCAGTCCACCGATGTTATGGAATCGGTCCAGCGGCTGCGGAACGAGGCACGCTCGGCTGGCAATCTCGTGACCACTCCGGAAATGGAGGTTGTCGACTCGGGTGGCGAAATTGATCTGTGGCCGGCGCAGCCCGAGTACATCTATGTTCCGGTGTACAACCCAGCCATCGTCTTTTTCAACCGAGCACCGTTGTTCTTTCGCACGCGTTTTCTCATTGGAGCATGGCTCAACGTTGACTTCGACTGGCGCGGTCATCAGCTCTTCTATCACGGCTGGGAGTCGGGCCGAAGCGGATGGATCGATCGGAGCCGTCCCCATATCCACGCAACCGACGTCTACGTGAATCCCCGCTACAGGAACGTCGTGATCAACCGCACCGTCGTTGACCGCCGTGTGAATTACGGCGCGTTGAATCGCTACGATGACGTTCACCGCAACGCGAACTTCGACAACTTCCGGGCCACGGGTCGGATACCGCCCAACACGCCGCCTGAGACCAGACAGGTGCCGGTCACCAACAAGATCATCGACCGCAACATCAACACCCGCGACCCGCGGATCAATGAGTACCGTGGGCACTCGGCCGGGACGCCCTCCCCGCTTCCTGTGCCAGCCACTCCGGCATTCACCCCGGAACGTGGCGGCTTTGATCCCCGCCAGGCCAGCCATCGCGGAGAGATCAGTCGCGGGCACGCGTCGCCGCCGCACCCTCCCGCTCCTCCCCCGCCCGCGCGCCAGCACGAGGAACAGAAGAAGAAGCACTGAGGAAAGGGCTCGAGCTCATGGGAATGCAAGGACAAGTGATGTCACCGGAACTCCGCGGCCGCTTATCGCTTGTGAGAGCGCTGCTTGTGTTGATCACGCTCGGGACGTTTTGTGCCGCCACCGCTCTGGCCTCGCCGACGAAGAAGGCCTCAGGCCAAATGCTCTTCGCCACTCCCCAGGCTGCCATGCAGGCTCTCGTGAACGTTGCAAAGGCCGCGGATGAAAAGGAGATGGCGGCGATCTTGGGACCGGACCGCGAGAAGCTACTGTCCGGCGATCCCATCGAGGACGCCAATGCGATCAAGCGGTTTGCCGGGAACCTCGAGAAATCAGCGACCCTCGAGAAGGTCAACGATTCAAAGTACACCATCCTCGTCGGCGAGAAACATTGGCCGTGGCCGATCCCGATCGTCAAGGATCACCGCATGTGGCGCTTCGACACTGCAGCGGGACTCGAGGAGATCTTGAACCGGAGGATAGGACAGAACGAGCTCTCCGCGATCATGACATCCCGCGCTTACGTGGTAGCGCAGTGGGAGTACTACACGGAAGCGAGGGACACGGCGAAGGACGGCCTCGCTGTCTATGCGCAGAGGTTCATCAGCACGCCAGGTCAGCGGGATGGCCTTTTCTGGGAAGTTCCCGAAGGCGGCAAACCAAGCCCTATGGGAAGCCTGGTCGAGGAGGCACGAGCAGAAGGTTACCCGGTGGGCATGCCCAAGAGTAGCGACGCGCCGAAACACTCTTCCTATCACGGATACTTTTTCAAGATCCTCAAAACCCAGGGGACGCATGCGCCGGGAGGCAAGTTCAGCTACGTCATCAATGGCAACATGATCGCCGGCTATGCGTTGATCGCTTATCCCGACAAATGGGGCAGCTCCGGAGTCATGACATTCATCGTCAACCAGCAGGGCCGCGTGTACGAGAAAGACCTCGGCACTCAGACCGCCGAAATTGTCGCCGCCACCACGGAATACGACCCCGACCCAACGTGGAAGCTGGTGGAGTAGTCTCGTCCAGCGTGACCACGAACTGCACTTTCTCAGCCGGCTTCACATTTGTCTTGATGATCGATCGTGGCTCACTGGCGGGCGACATCGTGGGCAGTATTCTAGGCGTCTCCGAATAGGACGCCCGGTCGCTGAGCGACGCCGCCTTTCGCAGGCGGTGTTCTTCGCTACTGCGAGTCTGCGTACGGCTTAACCAGCAGGGCGACCAGCACAACTTGCGCGAAGCCAGATGTCAGAGAACGTAAGTGCCTACGGAAGTGGCTACGCTCCGCATGAACGCCGACGAATCAAAACGAATGGCGATCATCACCGACAGGTCCATAGCGTGCAGCAACTCTCGTTGACGTAGCAGCTTAGGCGAATGAATGCGACTGCATACGAATGCGGCTCGGTTCCGCGAAAATCACGCCCGTCCCCCTCTCACGGCGGTAACACGGGTTCGAATCCCGTATGCGCTACCAGCCCAAGCTAAATGTTTGACCCGCAAAGTCTCTCGCGAACAGCCATCCGGTCGAGCCGTGATTCAAGCGCGATTCGGACGCGAGTTGGGCACATTCTTGGGCACACTTCGAATCTCATCTCACGGCGCGATGAGTTGGCCGAGTACGGCAATCTCTGGCAACCATTCCTCGAATGACATACGAGAGCCTAGGTCGTCAAGTTCGCCTGATCGACGGAACACCTTCCCGAAAAACTGCTTCGGCGGAACCTGGTCGCGATCAATCGGCTCGGTGAGCGGATCGCCACAGAGGTAGCAGATTTTCAGCGATGCCGGATCAAGCCTCTTCTTTCCGTTCGACACGAACCGGATTCTACGGCGCGTCCAGACTCCTACGTTGGTGCAGAAGAATCCGAATGCAAATCTCGCTGAAGCCTGCTCTGCCTCTGAAGTTCCAGAAGGATTTGTCCGAGCCGAGAGTCGGCGCTTCGAGTATTCGCTTCGATTTTTCGAAGGCGAAAATCGATAGTGCCGATGATTATCACTATCATCACGAAGAAGATGAAGGCTCCAAACAATCCGAATTCCATCTGTACCCCCATGAGCTTTCGCGTCCTCCACGGAACAAGAAGTCCGCACAGTGCCCGCGCTGAAGCCCGGAGCAATTTGTCCAGTAACGACTGCTACCGCATCGTTGGATGAGACAAAGCCGAAACTCTCACTCGTCGCCTGACGGCCTCCCACCATCGTTCTGCAGATCGGCGGTTTGCATCGGTGACATGCGTGTCGCCGCAATCACCAGCGCGACGAGGCTTGATAGCAATACGCACTCGACGGACGTGTTGATCCAACTGCTCGCGTCCGGTGAATGTAGATAGACAAAGAACAAGCCCGCCAAAAACAGCACCGCCACGAGAAGTGGTAGCGAGGAACGTCTCCATTCGCGTCCGAAGAAGATCGGTGCGATGCACGCGATCCACGGCAAGTAGCCCGCGCGGTAGCTGGCCTTTGCGGACATTTCCTTGAATACGCTTGCCGCCTGCCCGAGAACAAGCGGTTTCGGGCGGTACGAGTCCAGAAGACCAAAGTGCTTCGAGAACACGATCCAAACAGCGAGACCGAGAGCTGCCGGAATCGTGAGTTGAATCATCCGCACTATCCTCCGGCGGCTCAAGACATACGCCAAGACGACCACGGCGGCGAACATAGCGCCCTCAACCTTCGTGAGCACGGCACCGAGCAGCGCGACAGAAGCGAGAAAGACGGAGCCTGAAATCTGGTCGGCAAATGTGAGGAGAGAGAGAGTTATCACTTCGAACAGGATC
>JADGQR010000167.1 GCA_017881685.1 Gemmatimonadaceae bacterium | reverse complement strand
CCGTCAGACGACGCAAGCTCGAACGATCGAATATCCGTGTCCGTAGCGGAGACCGCCGCAGCAAGGTCGGCATAGAGTGCGCGCCGATCAGTCGCCTCGAGCACCAACCTCACCATGAAACGTTCTCCTTCCAACTCCTTCCAGTCGATGTCGAGACGTCTCTCCGGCTCGAGATCAAGCATCAGAAGATTCGGACAATCCGCTCGGTGAATGCTCACGCCACGACCGCGAGTGACGTATCCAACGACAGGATCACCCGGCACCGGCTGGCAGCATTGCGCATAGCGCACCATCAGTCCGTCAACGCCCTGAATGCGCACACCCTTCGGGCTGCCGCGCATCTTGTCGACCAGCCAATCCAGCGGACCCGTCTTCACCGGCGTCTGGGGCGTTTCGGTCTCGGGATAGAGATGTTTCATTACCTGCATCACACCGATGTCGCCCTGCCCTATCGATGCGATCAGGTGATTCATGTCGTTGAGGCCCATCGCCTCAGCGGCTTCCTTTAGCTGAGCATCATCTGGCTTCCCAAGGCGACGGCGCTTCACTTCACGGAGAAGAATCTCGCGCCCTAGCTTGGCTAACGTCGTCTGCTCTTCGATGCGGAGCCGCTGACGGATCTTGTGCCGCGCCCTGCCCGTTCGAACGTGCTGCAGCCAGTCTCTGCTCGGTCGAGCCGTCGGCGACGTCATGATCTCGACCGTGTCGGAATTCTTCAGCTCGCGTGCAAGCGTCGCCTGGCGTCCGTTGATGCGCGACCCGATTGCATGAAGTCCGACTTCTGTGTGAACGGCAAACGCGAAGTCGATCGACGTCGCTCCCTTCGGCAGCTGAATTACATCGCCGGTCGGAGTGAAGACGAAGATCTCGTCCTGATACAGATCGAGCTTGAGGAACTCGAGAAACTCATCCGGAGTTTTCGCATCGAGCTGCAGCTCCAGAACCTGGCGGAACCAGTGAAGCGCACGATCGAGCTCGTCCGCACTTCGCGCATTCTCCTTGAATCTCCAGTGCGCGGCAATTCCGTACTCGGCCGTGCGATGCATCTCACGCGTGCGGATCTGAATCTCGAATAGCTGCTTGGCCGGGCCGAAGATTGTCGTATGCAGGGACTGATAGCCGTTCGACTTTGGCTGCCCCACATAATCCTTGATGCGCTCCTGAAGCGGCGTGTACCGCTCGTGAATCACGCCAAGTGCGTGGTAACAATCAGGAACGCTGTCGACGAGAACGCGGATCGCCATGAGGTCGTAGATCTCCTCGTACGGCTTGTCCCATTTCGTCATCTTCTTGTAGATCGACCACAGATGCTTCGGTCGTCCGGTCACTTCGACGTTTGGAATTCCTGCCTTGTCCAGGAGCTCCTGCAGGGGCTCGCTGAGCGACGAGATCATCGCCTCGCGCTCGCCTCGGCGCTTCGATACGAGCTTCGCAAGCGACTTGTATTCCTTCGTCTCCAGGTGCTTGAATGCCAGGTCCTCAAGCTCCCACCTGATGCGCGCCATTCCAAAACGATGCGCGAGCGGTGCATAGAGATCGCGCGTTTCCTGAGCTATGCGGCGGCGCTTCTCCGGCGGGAGATAATCGAGCGTTCGCATGTTGTGGAGACGATCAGCCAGCTTGATCAAAATGACTCGCGCATCCTTGGCGATCGACAGCAGCAGCTTGCGGTAATTCTCGACCTGCCGCTCCTGCGAAGAGTTCAGCGGCAGATGGCCGATCTTCGTCAGACCGTCGACGATCTCGGCGATTTCCTTTCCGAACTGGGTCTCGATGTCGGCAACGGTGATGTCCGTGTCCTCGACGACGTCATGAATCAGTCCGCTTGCGACAGTGACTGTATCGAGCTGAAGGTCTGCCAGAATTCTGGCGACCTCGACGCAGTGAGATACGTAATCCTCGCCCGAAAGGCGCTTCTGGCCGAGGTGGGCGCGCTCGCTGAAGCGGTAGGCGCGCAGGAGCGTCTCATGATCCAGACGCTCGGGAAGCGGCTCACCATTGTCGTTCCAGCCAGGTATGACAGCGTGCGATTCAACTACAGTCAAAGCAGTCCCGCCTCCGCAAAGCTCAGATAGCGCCCTCTTCCAATAATAATGTGATCGTGCACGGGTATGTCGAGTACCCTGCCCGCCTGCACCAGTTGCTCAGTGGTTATGCGGTCATCTGGTGACGGCGTTGGATCCCCGCTTGGATGATTGTGGATGAGAATGATCGCCGCCGCATTTTCGGCAATCGCTTCCCTGAAAACTTCGCGAGGATGCACGAGCGACGAGTTCAGCAATCCGCGGGTAATCGTGATGTCGCGCTCGAGCCGGTGCTGCGAGTCGAGGACCGCGACGTGAAACTCCTCGACCGGAAGATCCTGCAGCCGTTGCCCGAATATCTCGTGAACATCCCGCGGCCCTCGCACGGGTATTCCGTCCTCGCGATCCTCGGCCGCCATCCGGCGTCCAAGCTCGAGAGCTGCATGAATGGCGACGGCCCGTGCATTTCCTACACCTTCGAGGGCAGTTAGAGCCGCGACCGGTTGCGACGAAAGTCGCCTAAGAGAGCCCCGAGAGCTTGCCAGAATCTCGTGGCCGATCTGCATCGCGGAGTGGCCTTCCGACCCGCTGCCGAGGAGAATAGCGAGTAATTCGGACGAGCTGAGGGCGCGCGCACCGTGTGACTTGAGACGTTCGCGGGGCTTCTCGGCCGCGGGAAGCTCGCGAAGAACTGAGACTGCCATTTTTCGTGCTCCTGATCATTGGAGCACGACTCTTAGCAGCACTTCGCGCTGTCTACCTCATCGTCTCAGCGCGAGCGCAACGAAAAAACGTCACCGCACGCCTTAGTTTGGCGAAGAGAATTGAGGTGTGTCGCATTCAGGGCTTTTAATGGAAGTATTGCCACTCAGTGCTGCCGACGCCACAAGTTGGCAAGATGGCAATACTTCCATTGAAAGCCTTAAATGCGACGCACCTCAATCCGTTACGCTGTCGCTCCGTGGCACTTCTTGAACTTCTTGCCAGACCCGCAAGGGCACGGATCATTGCGGCCGACATTCTCCCAATCAGCTGAACCCGCGTTCTGCGCCGCATTCAACGAACGCACGCGACCAGCGCCGGTGATAATCGGCTCAGCACGAGCGACAGTCTTCTTCTGTGAAGGCTGCTCAGACGGACCGATATCCACAACCGACTCGGCCCCGCCATTCTCCGACTCGCCGCCATCGGCCACGACGTCCTCGAGCACACCCATCGCGTTGAAGCGCTTCGTTGGACCACGGCCCTGTCCGTTGCCCGCATCCTGCTGAACCGGCTCGCGGTACTCCGGCGGCGGCTCGAAGCTGATCTGCGCGCGAAGGAATCGCTCTGTGAACGTGTGATAGATGTCGTTCATCAGATCGACGAACATCGTGTAAGCTTCGTGCTTGTACTCGATGAGCGGATCCTTCTGGCCCCATGACCTGTAGTGAATCGCGTTGCGAAGCTGGTCGAGATCGTAGAGATGGTCCTTCCACTTCTCGTCGAGCACATTGAGCATCACGAGCGACAGAAGCTGCCCCGAGAACTCGGCCAGGCTTTCCATCTTGTCGACGAACGCCTGTCGCGCCGCATCAATCGCTTCCTGCTGAGCTGCTTCGAGGGTAGTCGCCTTGTCTGCCTCCTCTTCGAACGAGGGAACGCTCAGCAGGTAATGCATGAGCAGATCCTGCCTCAGCAGACCGAAATCCCATTCGAGCGGCTCATCGAACACCGCGAGCGTATTCTCGACGCGACGGCCAACTCCCTTCTCGATCATCTTGATCGCTTCGCCGCGTAGCTCTTCTCCACCGTCGAGCGCGAATGAGCGCAACGAGTAGATGACCTCGCGCTGCTGGTTCATCACGTCGTCGTATTCGAGCAACCGCTTTCTTGACTGAAAGTTCTGAAGCTCGACACGCTTCTGTGCCTGCTCGATCGAGCGCGTGATCAGCGAATGCGTGAGCATCTCGCCCTCTTCCGCACCCATCCGGTCCATCAGCTTCGCGATACGATCACTGCCGAACAGACGCATCAGGTCGTCTTCGAGCGACAGGAAGAACTGTGAAGCTCCCGGATCTCCCTGACGGCCCGCGCGTCCACGCAGCTGTCTGTCGATTCGTCTCGACTCGTGTCTCTCGGAACCGATGATGTGCAAACCGCCGAGCTCATCCACTTCGATCGGCTTGTTCTCGGGATCCTTGATCACCGACGGCTTCGACGTCGTTACACCTTCGCCGAGCTTGATGTCGGTGCCGCGACCGGCCATGTTCGTCGCGATCGTTACCGCACCTGGCTGACCAGCGTTAGCGACAATTTCCGCCTCGCGCTGGTGGTACTTCGCGTTGAGAACGTTGTGCGGAATTCCGGCCCGCTTGAACATCCTCGCAAGCGTTTCGGAGACGTCGACACTCACAGTTCCGATGAGGACCGGGAATCCGAGCTTGTGCAGGCGCTGCGTCTCTTCGAGAATCGCGTTGTACTTCTCGCGACGAGTCTTGTAGACGAGGTCCTGCCTGTCGTCACGGATTACCGGACGGTTCGTCGCAACCACCGACACACCGAGTCCGTAAATCTCGTGGAACTCGGTCTCCTCTGTCTCTGCAGTACCCGTCATTCCCGCGAGCTTCGAGTACATGCGGAAGTAGTTCTGAATGGTGATCGTCGCGAGCGTCTGAGTCTCGCCCTTCACCTGAACACGTTCCTTCGCCTCGATTGCCTGATGCAGACCCTCTGACCAGCGACGCCCCGGCATCGTACGGCCGGTGAACTCGTCGACGATCAGGACCTGGCCTTCCTGCACCACATAGTTGACGTCGATCTCGTAAAGCGAGTGAGCACGCAGCAACTGATGAACGATGTTGAGCTTCTCGCTCTTCTCCGCATACGCCCGGTTGATCTCCGCACGTGCCGCGAGCTTTTCCTCCGGCGTCATCTCCTCGTCGTGGTCTATTCGATGCACTTCCTGCGAGATGTCCGGAAGAACGAAGGCCTCATGATCCTGCGGCGACATGAAGTCGACGCCGAGATCCGTCAGGTGAACCGTGTGGCCCTTTTCATCGAGAACGTAGAGAAGGTTCTCCTCCATGTCGCGGTACATCTGCTTCGCTGCCGGAAGCTTTCTGTCCGCGAGATGCTCCAGCTCCTTCTTGAGGATCAGCTGCTTCACACCCGGCTCGTTGACCATCTTGAGCAGCCGCTTGTTCTTCGGCGCGCCAAGCTGGGCCTGGTAGAACTTCAGACCGGCCGTTTCGGTATCGCCCGCCGCAAGCGCCTTCTCAGCTTCAGCGACGAGCGTGTTCGCAAGGTCACTCTGACGCTTGACCAGTCTCTCGACCGCCGCGTTGTGCAACGCGTATTCACCATCCGACTCGTTTCCGACAGGTCCGGAAATGATGAGCGGGGTACGAGCCTCGTCGATGAGCACGGAATCGACTTCGTCGACAATCGCGAATGCGTGTCCGCGCTGTACACGCTGCTCGTTCGACACCACCATGTTGTCGCGCAGGTAATCGAAACCGAACTCGTTGTTCGTACCGTACGTGATGTCGCACTCGTAAATAGCGCGACGCTCCGGCGTCCCCGGCTCCGTGTCGTCGAGACAGCCGACTGTAAGCCCGAGATAGCGATACACGTGACCCATCCACTCCGAGTCACGGCGCGCCAGGTACGAGTTCACCGTAATGAGGTGCGCGCCCTTGCCAGGCAGTGCATTCAGATAAAGCGGAAGCGTCGCGACGAGCGTCTTACCTTCACCCGTCGCCATTTCGGCGATCCGGCCAAGGTGCAGCTGGATGCCGCCCATCAGCTGCACATCGTAGTGGACCATGTTCCACTGCATCTCCCGGCCGGTCACCATCACCGTGGTGCCGAGCAGACGCCTCGCAGCTTCCCGGACAGTCGCGAACGCTTCCGGCAGCAGCTCGTCGAGCACTTCGGCAACCGTGTCGCGAAGCTCTCCCTCGACGCCGCCACGTCCATCAGCTCCGCCGAGCTCGATGTCGATCTCCTCGCGCGCAGCGGCGTCGGGAGTCGCTTTCTTCTGCTCTTTCAGCTCGGCGATCCGCGCTTCGAGCTCGCTTGTCTCTTCGGCCAGGCGCGCCCGGAATTTCGCCGTCTGCCCCTGCAGGTCTTCTTCGGAGACTGATTGGAGCCGCTCGTACTCTTCGTTGATCTGATCGACGATTGGCTGAACGCGCTTCTTCTCGCGATCGTGCCGCGTCCCGAAGACGTTCGTCAACACACCTTTCAACATTCCCGTTTCCTCATTCCGTTCCGCCGAACCGGCACGTCAGAGGACGAGCCAGCAGCTAGGACGTATATAGTTTCGCGGACGTTATGAACTCCTCTACCGACTCCGCGACGAATCCCTTTATCGACTTTCCAGCAGCCAGCCTTTCGCGAATCTCCGATGACGAGACGTCCACGCGTCTCGCCGTAACGAGAGTCGCACCTGCCGGCAGCACGAGACCATCCTGAATCTTCAATGCATCCTGCGAGCCCCCGCTCCTCGCGAGAACGGCGAACTTCGCAAGCTCCTTGATTCGCTCGGGACGCACCCACTCGCCGAGGCTCGCAAGCGCGTCCATTCCCATCAACAGAATCAGCTCTGCACCCTCGTATTTCTCGGCCAGTGCTTCGAGGGTATCAACCGTGTAAGATAACCCGCCGCGGGCGATTTCCATGTCGCTCACCTCGAACCGCGGATCGCCCGCAAAGGCCAATTGCGTCATCTGAAGCCGCTGGATTCGGCCCGCCCCGCCGGGATTGACTCCCTTCAGTGGATTGGCGTTCGCCGGAACGATCAGCAGCTTGTCCAGATTGAGCGCCTCGAACGCGTCACTCGCTACTACAACGTGTCCGATATGTGGCGGATTGAACGACCCGCCAAAGACACCGAGGCGCAACGGCCTAGTTCGAAGGAGGAGCCGCTACAGCCGGCGGCGCAGGTCCGCAGATGCGAAGAACTTCACGATCAGCCGGGTAAGTCTTCCGCATCGTATCGCAGAGGTCGCGAGCGTCATCCTTGTAGTTGATCGCCGTGTAAGCCTCGTATAGCCGGAGATACGCATCGCGCGTGACCTTCGCGGCCGGATGAAGCTTGATGACATCCTTGAAGTAGATGATCGACGAGTCGTACGCCTTGCGCTTCAGGTAGTGGATCCCGGTCTCGTAGTCCTTCGTCGCAAACCACTCGTCGAGCTTCGTCATCTGCTGGCTCACGACCGGCAGCAGCGGCGAATCGGGATAGTAGCCGAGGAAAGTCTGATACTGAGTCAGAGCATCCTGGCCGTATTCTGCGTCGAGCGCCGGCTTTCTCCACATCTCCTGATACGCAACGCCGGACGCGAGAAGCGCATCGTCGGCAAGCGTGTCCTGCGGAAGAAGCTCATAAACGCGGCTGTACGATTTCGCGGCGAGCAGATGGTCTCCCATCTTCTCCTGCGACTTGCCGAGGTAGTAATACGCCTGTGCGATTCGCGGATCTCGCGGCGAAAGCTCGGTCGTCAATCGCTCGAAGGCGTGAACCGCATTCTCCCACCGATGGGCCTTGTACTCGGCGTTAGCGGCGTTGAAGAGCTCGTCCGTGTTTGCAAAAGCACCTGCATTGAACGGCGGCTTGCACGAGGTCAGCAGCAGTGCCGATGCGAACAGGACGTGTTTCAGGTTCATGCGTATTCTCCTACCCGAAGAGGCGCCGGGAGTTCAACCGTAGTGCGCCCGATCGAGTAGTAACTGAGGCCGAGATCCAGCATCTTCTCGGGTTCGTAGAGATTTCTGCCATCGACGACGACAGGCCGCTTGAGCGATTCCTTGACCCGTGCAAAGTCTGGATGGCGGTATTCATTCCAGTCTGTGACGACGATTAACGCGTCGGCCCCTGCAAGTGCATCGTAATTCGACTCCGCGTACGTAATCCGGTCGCCAAGCTTGTGACGCGCCTCGGCCATCGAAGCCGGATCGTGCGCGCATACAGTTGCGCCGGCCTCGAGGAGATCTTCGATGAGCGTCAGCGACGGAGCGTCTCGCATATCGTCGGTCTGCGGCTTGAAAGCAAGACCCCAGACAGCGAAATGCATTCCGCGAAGATTGTCGCCGAGCGCTTCGCGCAGCTTCTCGCCGAGACGAAGCTTCTGGCCCTTGTTGACGTCCTCGACAGCTCCGAGAACCTTCATCTCCATTCCGATCTCAGAGGCCGTTCGTACGAGTGCCTTCACGTCTTTCGGGAAGCACGATCCGCCGTATCCGGGACCGGGGAACAGGAACGACGATCCGATACGTGAATCGCTGCCGATTCCCCGCCGAACCATGTCGACGTTCGCTCCGACCTTCTCGCAGAGATTAGCGATCTCGTTCATGAACGAGATTCGCGTCGCGAGCATTCCGTTGGCCGCGTACTTCGTCATCTCGGCGGAGGCGATGTCCATGAAGATGATCGGCTTGCCAGTTCGGACGAACGGAGCGTAGATCTCGGTCATCATCTCACGCGCGTGATCGCTGTCCACGCCGAGTACGACGCGGTCCGGCTTCATGAAATCGTCAACCGCGGCGCCTTCCTTCAGGAACTCGGGGTTGCTGCACATGTGAAACGGAAAGCGCGCTTCCTTCTTGATCTCAGCTGCGACTTTCTTTGCGGTTCCAACCGGAACCGTCGACTTCGTGACGACGACGAGCTCCTTGCTCATGTGCTTCCCGATCTGCCGCGCAACGGCGAGAACGTGCTGGAGATCAGCCGAGCCATCCTCGTCGGGAGGCGTGCCCACGGCGACGAACAGAACGTCGGCAGATGCGATCGCTGCACCGATGTCAGTCGTGAAATTGAGGCGGCCATCCTGCTGATTTCGCTCGACCAGGTCTTCGAGCCCGGGCTCGTAAATTGGCAGAATGTTCTTCTTCAGGCCTTCGATCTTTGATTCGACGACATCGGCGCAGATGACGTCACTGCCGGTTTCGGCGAGACAGGCACCCACGACGAGTCCGACGTATCCGGTGCCGATTACTGAAATATTCATGGAGTTGCTTCTGTTTTAGGCGAGTGCGAGATCTGGACGTGTACGAGACGCGGACCGGGCGCCACCTGGCTTCAGTCCGGCGGTCGCGTTACGCGTGTCGACGACAACCTTGGCGAGATTCACCACGCGCTGGTAGTCGATGGACGAATGATCGGTGACTATCACGACCGCGTCGGCCGCCGACAATTCTTCATCGGTGAGCTCGACTGAATGACGCTCGTGTCCGTCTTCACGGAATGACGCGACATGCGGATCGTGATAGACGACATCAGCCTTCTGCTCTTCGAGAAGACGGATGACATCGAGAGCGGGACTCTCTCTCATGTCGTCGATGTCGCGCTTGTACGCGACGCCGAGAACGAGAATCCGGCTGCCGTTGACGGGCTTCTTGTCGGAGTTGAGAGCCTGCGCGACACGCTCGACGACGAGCGCCGGCATCTCACTGTTGATCTCGCTCGCGAGATCGATGAAGCGTGTCTTGTAGTTGAGCGTCCGCATCTTCCACGCGAGATAATGCGGGTCGAGCGGTATGCAGTGACCGCCAATGCCAGGGCCAGGAGTGAACTTCATGAACCCGAATGGCTTCGTCGCTGCCGCGTCGATGACTTCCCACACATTGACGCCAAGCTTGTCGCACACGATCTGCATTTCGTTGACGAGCCCGATGTTCACCGAGCGGAACGTATTCTCGAGCAGCTTCACGAGCTCCGCAGTCTCTGTGCTCGACACCGGAACGATCTGCTCGAGACAGGACGCATAAAGCGCTGACGCGACCTCAGTGCACGCAGGCGTGATTCCGCCGACGACTTTCGGCGTGTTCTTGGTGTTCCACTTCGGGTTGCCAGGATCGACTCGCTCGGGGCTGAAGGCGAGGAACACGTCCTCGCCTACTGTAAGTCCCGCCGCCTCGAGTTTGGGTTGCATCAGCTCGCGGGTCGTTCCGGGATAAGTCGTGCTTTCCAGCACGATCAGGAGACCCGGGTGACAGTTGCGGGCAATCGCATCAGCGGCAGCGATGACGTACGTCATGTCCGGATCGCGAGTCTTTGCCAGCGGAGTCGGGACCGCAATCGAGATCGCGTCCATCTCGCGGAGGCGTGACTCGTCAGCCGTCGCTTCGAACTTCCCTGCCTTTACGAGCTCATCGAGCTCCGAGCTTGGAACGTCCTGAATATGCGAGTGACCGGCGTTCAGATTCTTGACGATCCGCTCGCTCACGTCGTAGCCGATGACCTTGAAACCGACCTTCGCGAATTCGAGCGCGAGAGGAAGGCCAACGTAACCAAGGCCCACGACACCTATGCATGCTTTCCGGCTCTCGAGTTTTGCGAGAAGCTGGTTCTTCATTCCTGCCTCATTTTGTTCAGTTGCCATAGAACTGTCTCACGGCTTCGATGACTTCGTCGAGTTGTGACTGCTCGAGTTCCGGATAAACCGGCAGCGAGATGACTTCCTTTGCGGCTCTCTCACTTTCAGGAAAATCGCCTTCTGAATACCCCAGATAGGCAAAGCAGGGCTGAAGATGCAGGGGAAGCGGATAGTAAATGGAATTGCCGATTCCCTTGCTCTTGAGATGTTCCTGAAGCGCATCTCTGCGCCGGACTCTCAGCGTGTACTGATTGTAGATCGACACGTTCGCAGGATCGATGTACGGCGTCTTGATGTCAGGAGACCCGGCGAACGCCGCATTGTAGTACTCGGCGTTCTTCCTTCGGGCTGCGCTCCACGACTCGAGATGCGGCAACTTCGCGAGAAGCACTGCCGCCTGAAGCGCATCGAGCCTGCTGTTGTATCCGACTTCGTCGTGATAGTAGGTCTTCATTCCGCCATGAACGCGGAGACGCTTGAGCCGGTTTGCGATCTCCTCGTCCTGCGTCACGATCATCCCACCATCGCCATATCCGCCGAGGTTCTTCGACGGAAAAAAGCTGAAGGTTCCGATCGTCGCCGCTTCGCCGGCCATGTACGTACGATCGCCGATCTTTCGGGACGCTCCGATCGACTGCGCGGCGTCTTCGATAATCGGCAGATCCGGAATCGCGGCGCGAACAGCGTCTACTGCGGCGATTTGTCCAAACAGGTCGACGGGCATCACTGCCTTCGTCTTCCCCGTCACAGCCGATGCAGCCGCTCGAGGAGAGATGTTGAACGTGTCGGGGTCGATGTCAGCGAACACGGGACGAGCGCCAACGTTGTGGATGGCCCCGGCCGTCGCGAAAAACGTGAACGGAGTTGTTACGACCTCGTCTCCCGTCTTCACATCCAGCGCGCGCAAGGACAGCAGGATGGCGTCGGTCCCGTTCGCGCAGCCAATCGCAAAGCGTGAATGCGACAGCTCGGCGACGGCCTTTTCGAGCCTTTCGACAGGGGCGCCAAGAATGAATGCCTGATCGTCCACCACGCGCATCATCTCGCTGACAACTTCGTCGCGAATGCGGGCGTGCTGGGCGCGGAGATCGAGTAGAGGAACTGACATTATTTCGGGAGACGCATAGCCTGTAAAGATGCCATTTTCACGCCTTCAGCGGGAGCGGCACCTCGCATCCTGTTTTCGCGGATTCGTAGATTCCGAGGATCAGCTCGAGCGACTTTCTGCCGGCCCGCCCATCCGTATCGGCCTTGGCTTCCCCTCGCAGGACAGCCAGGACATTCCGGTAGTAGCCTTCGTGACCGTAGCCGTAGACGTTCGGCGGATTGCTGTCCATCGTCCGAACGAACTCGTCATCGGGCTCCGAATCGGCGAACTCCCACCGCTCCACCTTGTTCACGGCCGTTCCGCCGATCTTCACGCTGCCCTTTTCGCCAAGGAGTGTGATCGAGCCTTCCATGTTCTTCGGATACGTGAGCATAGTCACCTCGATGACTCCCAGCGCCCCCGACCGGAACCTCAGGATCGCAACACCGGTGTCCTCGGTTTCGATCTTCCGGGCAAGCGTCGCGGTCATCGCCATCACGCCCTGAACGGGGCCGACCACCCACTGAATGAGATCGACGTAGTGCGATGCCTGGTTCATGAACGCACCGCCATCGAACTCCCACGTCCCGCGCCACGGCGCCTGATCGTAGTACTCCTGCGGTCGCGCCCAGCGAACGGTGCAGTTGGCGAGATAAAGCCTGCCGAAACGTCCCTTGTCGACAGCCTGCTTGAGTCTTTGAATCGGCGCATTCAGCCGGTTCTGCTTCACCACGAAGAGCTGCACGCCAGCATCGTCGCACGCGTGAACCAGTTCATCCGCGGCCTTGAGGGAGATCGCCATCGGTTTCTCGGTCACGACATGCTTCCCGGCTCTCGCTGCAAACACGCCCTGCGATGGGTGGAGGCCCGAAGGCGTTGCGATCGCGACTACGTCGCAATCGACCTCGGCCAGCATCTTCTCATACGACGAGTACGCCGGAATCCCGAGCGGCTCGGCCAACGCTTTGGCGCGCGGCTCATCAACGTCACACACGCCGACAAGCTCAAGCCCATCGATGAGCGAAATCGCATCGACGTGATTTCTGCTGATCCGCCCACAACCGACGAGAGCGACGCGGAAACTCTTATTCTCTGTCTGACTCAATTTGCGCTGGTCCTTTCGATTGTTTCACCGCGAGAGACGTACTCAGTGCCGCAGGCCTTGCACGTGCCGGTGCCACTGTCAGGCAATCTCTCGCCACACTGGCACATCCACCCGATGCGCCGACCGGGGACACCGACAACGAGTGCGTACGCTGGCACATCGTTCGTCACGACACTTCCCGCGCCGATAAACGCGTACTCGCCAAGCGTGACGCCGCAGACGATTGTCGCATTGGCACCGATGCTCGCGCCGCGTCTCACGAGAGTTTTTCGATACTCGTCCTTCCGCGGCACATGACTTCTGGGGTTGATGACGTTCGTGAAGACCATTGAAGGTCCGCAGAAGACATCATCCTCCAGCTCGACAGCATCGTAGACCGAGACATTGTTCTGAATCTTCACGTTGTTGCCGATCTTCACATCGTTCATCACGACGACATTCTGGCCGAGCGAGCAGCGCTCGCCGATGACGGCGCCGCCGTTTACGTGACAGAAGTGCCAGATCTTCGTTCCCTTTCCGATCTGCGCGCCAGCGTCGACGTAGGCAGACTCATGAATGAACGGCTCCGCGGCACTCATACGGCCGCGCCCTTGTTCAGCTCCGCGTGCCACTCCTGAATTGACCGCACCGACGGCGTCTCAGTACGCAGCGAGTGAATCGCGTCGCATGCGGCCTTCGCCGCGGAAAGAGTCGTCGTGTAAGCGACGCCGTGGGCGATCGCTGCCTGGCGCAGCGTGTAGTCGTCCTGAAGAGCGTGCTTTCCGAACGGCGTGTTGATCAACATCTGCACGTCGCCGTTGAGGATCATGTCGATTCCGTGCGGACGGCCCTCGTGAACCTTGAACACACGCGTTATCGGAATACCCTCGGCCTGAAGATAATTGGCTGTCCCTTCAGTGCCCACGAGAGTGAAGCCCATCTCATGAAAGCGGCGCGCGATAGGCGTGACGCCGGCCTTGTCGAACGCATTCACCGTGATGAGGATCGTGCCTGACGACGGCAGCTTGTTGTCGGCAGCGAGCTGCGCTTTCGCAAACGCAGTTCCGAACGATTCCGCGACTCCCATGACTTCGCCCGTCGATCGCATCTCGGGACCAAGAATCGGATCGAACTCGCGGAATTTTGTGAACGGGAACACAGCCTCCTTCACGGAGATGTATTCCGGAACGATCTCTTCCATGAAGCCGATGTCCGCAAGCTTCTCTCCGAGCATCACTCGCGCGGCAAGGGCGGCGAGTGAGACTCCGATCGCCTTCGACACGAATGGAACCGTGCGGCTTCCGCGCGGATTCACTTCAAGCACGTACACCTGACCGTTCTTGATCGCGTACTGAACGTTGATCAAACCGACAACACCAAGCGCCTTCGCGAACGCCACGGTGTGCTCACGCATCGTTGCCTGATCGGCCTCGGTGATCAGATACGGCGGTAGCACGCACGCAGAATCGCCGGAATGAATTCCAGCGTCTTCGATGTGCTGCATGATTCCACCGATCACGACGTCAACTCCATCGCAGATCGCGTCGACATCGGCCTCGTAGGCGTCTTCGAGGAACCTGTCGATGAGAACCGGCCGGTTCTCCGAGACTCTCGCCGCCCGCTCGAAGTAGTCCTCGAGTGACGGAGCATCGTAAACGATCTCCATCGCTCTTCCGCCGAGCACATACGACGGACGCACGAGCACGGGATATCCGATTTTCTCTGCGACGGCTACAGCTTCTCCAACGCTCGTCGCCGTACCGTTAGGCGGCTGCATGACGCCAAGCTTGCGCGCGATCGCGTCGAATCTCCGGCGATCTTCGGCCGTATCGATTGAATCGGGCGAGGTGCCGAGTATCGTGACGCCGGCCGCTTCGAGTCCGCGGGTGAGCTTGAGCGGCGTCTGTCCGCCGAGCTGAACGATCACGCCGAGTGGCTGCTCGCGCTCCACGATCTCGAGAACGTGCTCGAGTGTGAGTGGCTCGAAGTACAGCTTGTCGGAGATATCGAAATCCGTCGAGACTGTTTCAGGATTCGAGTTGATCATGATCGTCTCGTATCCCTGCTCGCGCAGCGCGAGCGAGGCACGCACGCAGCAGTAGTCGAATTCGACTCCCTGCCCGATTCGATTCGGTCCGCTGCCAAGAATCACGACGGACGGCTTGTTCGTCCTCGGCGCTTCGTCCTCTTCGTCGTAGCTGCTGTAGAGATACGGAGTCGCAGATGGGAATTCGCCGGCGCACGTGTCGACCATCTTGTATGACGGCCGCACGTCCATTCGCCAGCGAATTGTGCGCATGTCCGTTTCGTTCGTGCCGCGAAGATCGGCGAGCTGGCGATCGGAGAAGCCCATTCGCTTCATGCGCCGCATCGTGTTGATGTCGATCTCCTCCATCGCCTTGAACTCGGCCTCGGCTGCGACGAGCTCCTGCATCTGAGCGAGGAACCACTGATCGACGCCGGTGAGGTCATTTATCTCGTTGATCGTCAGGCCGGCTTCGAGAGCGCGCTTGATCTGGAAGATCCGCTCGGGCGTTGGCTGGCGAAGAGCGCCGCGAAGTGATTCGATCGAATCATCAGCAAGACGGTCGTCCGAGAGGAATTGCCCGACCGACCAGCCGGGACGCCCAATCTCCAGCGCGCGCAGACCTTTCTGGAGCGCCTCCTTGAATGTCCGGCCAATCGCCATCGACTCGCCCACGGATTTCATCTGAGTTGTGAGCTGCGGATTTGCGGCAGTGAACTTCTCGAACGCGAAGCGCGGACACTTCACGACTACGTAGTCGAGTACCGGCTCGAACGAGGCCGGTGTCGTCTTCGTGATGTCGTTCGGTATCTCGTCGAGTCGATACCCGACTGCGAGCTTGGTACCGATGCGCGCGATTGGGAATCCGGTCGCCTTCGATGCGAGCGCCGAAGACCGCGAGACGCGCGGGTTCATCTCGATGACCAGCATCTCGCCATTCTCGGGATTTACAGCGAACTGGATGTTGCACCCGCCGGCCTCGACGCCGATCTCGCGAATGACCGCGACCGCTGCGTCGCGCATCTTCTGGTATTCGCGGTCGGTGAGCGTCATCGCCGGAGCGACTGTTATCGAATCACCGGTGTGAACTCCCATCGGATCGATGTTCTCGATCGAGCACACGATGACGACGTTGTCAGCTCCATCGCGCATCACTTCGAGCTCGAACTCCTTCCAGCCAATGACGCTGCGCTCGATGAGCACCTGACTGACCGGAGACAGCTCGAGTCCGCGACGCACGATCGCTTCGTACTCGTCGCGGTTGTAGGCGATGCCGCCGCCAGTGCCGCCAAGTGTGAAGGCTGGACGGATGATCGCGGGGAAGGAAACGAGGTCGACGAGCGTGAGGGCTTCATCGAACGTCGTGGCGATTCCACCCTGAGGCACGGCGAGTCCAATTCGGCGCATCGCGTCCGCGAACTGACCGCGGTCTTCGGCCATCGCGATCGCGCGTGAATCGGCCCCGATAAGCTGCACGCCGTATTTCTCGAGCACGCCGTTCTCGTGGAGCTTCATCGCGACGTTGAGCGCCGTCTGTCCGCCCATCGTCGGCAGCAGAGCGTCCGGCCGCTCCTTCGCGATCACCAGCTCGACGTATTCCGGGGTCACCGGCTCGATGTACGTCTGGTCGGCAAACTCGGGATCCGTCATGATCGTCGCAGGATTCGAGTTGACGAGGATCACCTCGTACCCTTCTTCCTTCAGCGCCTTGGCGGCCTGAGTTCCGGAATAATCGAACTCGGCTCCCTGCCCAATCACGATTGGGCCTGAGCCGATCAGGAGAATTCTGTGTAGATCGCTTCTTCTGGGCATTCCGCTAGTTCTTCCCCGTTCTCAAACTGCTATTTGACACAGAGACCACAGAGACCACAGAAGAATCGGACACGAGAAGCTTCTGCATTGAAATTGACTCTGTGGTCCACTCTTTTCTTTTTTTGGGGTTTTTTCGAGATCATTTCTCATTCATGAATCCTTGCGTCAACTCAGGTCCCTTGAAGGTTGTTCCGTAGTCAGCCCCAAATTCCAAACGCGGCGCCTTGGTGGCCAACTCGACCACCGAGCGACCTCT
>JADGQR010000024.1 GCA_017881685.1 Gemmatimonadaceae bacterium | reverse complement strand
GCCGTGACGATCAGCGTGAGGTACTCGGCCCAGCACGGCACGAGCGGCAGCCCGACGCCCTCGATCGCGAATACCACTGCATATACGAACGTGCCGGCGTCGATGGCTTCGAGTTCGTGGCGGCTTCGGCCCAGTAGAACCCGGAGCGCGCGATGCACGAAAAGGTTGTGCGGATCGATGCGCAACGCCTCGATCGTCTCGAGGATGCCGCCGCTGCCGGCGTGCCGTAGCGCCGACACATAGGTAGGTACTTAGTGATCACGTGGTTACCGGCAAGATGCCGAGCTGTAACCCACTACCTCGGCAAGCCGTATGCCATCGAGCGGCTGATCGGCGTTATCCATGCCGCAGCCAGCAGCGTCGCGGTCGAGAAAGTGACGCACGGCGCGTGCGGCACGAACGACGCGTCCGGGAGCTTAGGCCACGCCCTTCTTGGGCAGCCGCACAAGGAAGACGCAACCACCTTGCGGGTTATCTTCTACCCAAATCTTTCCACGATGCATCGCTACGATTCGGTGCGCGATGGCAAGCCCCAAGCCGCTGCCTTTCACTCCCTGCTTAGAGATCCGCTCGAAGCGGTTGAAGATGCGTTCCTTGTTTTCGTCCGAGATTCCCTCGCCGTAGTCTTTGACGGACACGAGCCAGGAATCGGGCTCTTCGTCGACGCGGAGCTCGATCTTGCTGTGGGCGGGGCCGTACTTGATGGCGTTCGAGATGAGGTTAGCGAACACCTCTCGGACGATTGGATTTAGGTCTGCCCACGATTCCTGGGGCGCGACGAGCTCGATACCGACGTCTTTCTCTCTTAGCTGCGAGTCGAAATCATCAAGCAGGTCACGAAGCACGTTCGCAACATCCGATTTCGAGACCTTCATGTCCTCGATGGCCGCTACTCTCGCAAAGTTCGCCGCATTCTCAGTCATCTCGATCAGATTCGCGATGCTCCTCTGCATGCTATTCAGGAGCCTGGTCGCGCGCGGCTCAGTTTCGCGTTCTGCCATCAACTGGACCCCGGCCTTAATCGCGCTGACTGGATTCATGATGTCGTGCCGCAAAATGTCGGTGAAGATGTCTTTCAGCTTGTTGGCTTCTGCGAGCTCAGCAGCGTAGCGCTTCAATTCTTCTTCTGCTCGCTTGCGCTCGGTGATGTCCATCACCATGAACGTTGCCTCGGCTCTTGGATCTTTCCGGTTCATAGCGGCCATCGTAAGGAGAACATCGACTATGCGCCCATCCTTACAGCGGAACTGGGTTTCCGCTGCGTGAGCGAGCTTCTGTCCTAATGCGGCGTAGAAACTGTCGCCGATCTCTTGGTATTCTTCGTCGGAGAGGTAGAGCTTGCGCGTGGGCATTCCGACAACCTCTTCCCGCGAGTAGCCGATGGTTTCACAAAAGCGATCGTTCGCCACGGTGATGACGCGGTTAGCTAGAACCGCGATCCCTACCGGCGCGCTGAGGAAGATGCCTTCAATCTTCTCCTCGCGCAGCCGAAGCATCTTCTCCATCTGCTTGCGTTCAGTGATATCCCGGGACGCCGCGAAGAGCAGCCACTGACCCTCAATTTCTACTCCGGCGGCGCTGACTTCGACATCGATGATTCGACGGTCGCGGCGGCGGTGTTTTGTCTCGAACACATGTGGTTCTTTCAACAGGCTTGGGATGATCTGTCCCTTGAGCTCGTCGGCCGACCATTTTGCGTCCCACTCTGCCAGATTCAGCTTCAGCGCCTCTTCATGCGTGTAGCCCAACATGCGGCAGAACACTTCGTTGGCCTCGATGACATTGCCGTTAGCATCCAGAATATGAATACCGTCGGTCGCTGAGCGCAGCAGCGTTTCGTTTCTCAGCGCCTGACGTTCCAACTCCTTCTCGGCGTTTCTTCGTTGGGTGATATCACGAGAGATTCCAAAAATTCCCGTGACAATATGATTGTCGTCGTCGAACACGGGCCACTTGTTGGTGCTGACCCAACCGCGATTTCCCTGCCGGTCGATGTAAGGGTCGATCTTGTTCAGCAGGGGCTTGCCGTCACGGAATACGGGCAGCTCCTCTTCGTGGTAGATGCGCGCGGTTTCCTCTGGAAAAACCTCCAGATCGTGTTTTCCGATCATGTCGCGCCAGCTGGTATAGCCGCAGAGTGACGCCATCGCCTGACTACAAAAGCGAACGCGGCTGTTCTTGTCCTTGAAGTAGATGAAGTCTGACGTGTTCTCGAGGAGTGTGACGAAATCTCGGTTTAGAAGTCGCAGCTCTTCATCGGCTGCCTTTTGAGCGGTGACATCTCGTGCTGTCCCGTAAGTGAGTCCTTCAGCTTCATTGACGTAGGCACGCCACGAGAGCCATCGCAAGGTTCCGTCTTTGCAGACATAGCGGTTTTCAAAGTTGAGCGAAAATCTGCGCCGACGTTGGTCAGCCATCTCATCGACTGTCCGCTGCCGGTCCTCGGGGTGCACGAATTCGATGAAAGGCTTCGATAGAAGCTCTGACTCGGTGAATCCGAGCGTCTGTGTGAAAGCGGGGTTTACCTGCTTGAAAGCCCCTAGAGGATCAGCGATGCACATCAGATCCGTCGAGGTCTGAAAGAAGTTATAAAGCTGCTCCCGCTCCGCTTCCGCCCGCTTGCGCGCCGTGATGTCCCGCGCGATCCCCGTAGTGCCGACGACTTCCCCGACTCCGTCGCGCACAGGCGTCTTGATCGTCTCGATCCAGCGGCTCCGCCCGTCGTTGTCGACCAAGGCTTCCACCACCTGCTTACGTCTTCCGTTGGCCACGACTTCAAAGTCGTCCGCCCGGTAGTGCTCAGCCAATTCCTTAGGCCAGATCTCGACGTCGGATTTTCCAACCAGCTCGTCAGGTTTGCGCCCACACGCCAGGCCGAAAGCCTCGTTGACTGATATGAAACGAGACTCGCGGTCTTTGAACCAAACCAGATCCGGGATGTTGTCTAGAATGGTCTGGAATCGCCGCTCCTTCTCTAGCAGCTCCTTCTGCAGTTTCGTGGATCCGGTTACGTCGGTGATGAAGCAGGCGAATTGGCCGACCTCCGCTTGATACGCGGTGACCTCGAAGTCCCGATCCAGGTCTTCGGAGTGATTTTGGAAATGAGCGGATTCTCCGGCCAACGCGACGCGGCCATAGGCTTCGATCCAGTGATGTTCGATCCCTGGCAGGACCTCCAGCACTGTCCTACCGACGACGGCGTCGGCACGCAGCCCAGTCAAACGTTCGAAGGCCGGATTGACGTACAGGAACCGGTAGTTGGCCGGGCGCCCGGTGTCGTCGCAGATCAGCTCATGGAGCGCAAAGCCACTCGGCATCTTGTCGAAAAGCGGTCGGTCTTTGAGCTCCCACGGGCGCGCGGAATGCATATCCGCCGCGACCGGCGGTGAGGTGGACGCTTCGGTCATCGAGGATCCCCTCATGAGCACTGCCATATGGCCAATCCCCTGATGTATTGTGGTGGCAAGGCCTGTGGCAGAGCACTGCTTGCAAAGACCGGCAGTTGAGCCGGAGCTTCAGGTGCGGCGCATGGCTTCGGCACCAAGAGGGAGCGAAGCATCGCGTGACCTGCGAGCAGCCGATGATAGCTCAGCATGAGACCGAGTCTCCGCCATACTCGTACAAGCTAGCGTGAACCGATCCAATAGTCCCTGCGATGACGAGCGCAAGACCACCCCTTCATCAAATCGTTAAATCGTTGAGTTGTTCGAGCCCGACGACCAACGGAGCGCTGTCCCTCGTCACTTCACGCCGCGCGGCTGCCAATGCGTTCAGTTGCGGGGTCCGCCACCGGCGGTTCAGCGAAGGCATTGCCAGTTGTCGAGCGCGGACACCTGCCACCGAGTCCGGTGGCGCGCTCTCGGTCCTCGGCGTCGGGGCTGGTCGTCGGTGGGACGCTTTTGCGATCAGCAACGACATCGCGTCATGATAGCAGGCCGAGGAAAGTCGAACGATCTCAACGCCGACAGGGTTTTCGCGGACTACGCGTGGTTCCACGGTGGAGCGAGCACCGACGAGCAATGCGATGGAGCTGCTCCACAAGTTGTGCCGCGAGCGGCTGGCGCTCGCGGGACGTTGCGCAACAACCTCCACTGCTGCGAGCCAACGCTTGAGGCGTTGCCCGCAATCTCGGGCTCTCAAGATCGAGCAGGCGCGAGATCGAGCCGTGCAGATAAACGTGAACATCAACCACGCGGAAAAGTTGGGACGCAGACAGGGCTATCTCGAAGCGCCCTTGGTAATGGTGCACAGACAACGTCGGAGTCACGGGCTCCGCTACTGAGCCTCGACGATGGGCACGGGTCCGCGGCGCTGGCAGACGCTGGCCAGCGTCAGAGCCAAACCGTCCAGCGGAACTGCCGGACGCCGCATGCCTTTCTCGCGCGCGGCCTCGATAGCGATATCGTTCATGGACACGACCCCGACCAACTCGCCTGCGGGATCGACTACAGGAAGGCGCCGCACCTGGTTGGCCTGCATCGCTTTCTCGGCGCTGGAGACCGAGTCCAGCGGACCGCACGTGTGGACGTGCTTGGACATCGCGCTCTCTACCCTGATGACCTCGAGCGGAGTGCCTTGAGTGTAGGCCGCCATAGCGATGTCACGGTCGGTTATCATGCCGACGACCTGATTGGCTGCATTGACTACCGGAACACACCCCACGTCGCACTCCCACATGATCTGAGCCGGAGCATTGAGCGAGTCACTCGATCGGCACGTCTTCACGGGGTGTGTCATCAACTCTTCAACTCTCATGGTCGCTCTCCGGGTCAGTTTGTTTAGGATCCACATGGGGAAATCGCCTCAAGCGGCCTCTCGACCTATGGCGATCGGGCCGAAGACAAGCCATGGCTGCTCTGCCATACCCGCCGCGCTCCGCTGGAGGGCTTCGGCGATAGCGGTCACGCCGATGTGGGCCGGCCCTTGCCTGGCTCCTGCATCGAGCCAGAGCTGTGGCGCTAAGGCGCGCCGCACCGACCTCGCTAGGACCCCGCGGATCATCTGCGCACGCGCGAAAAGAGCGGGAGCGTCCCAGCGGCTTCCGGCGATCAGCACGACGCGGCAGAGCCACTCCGCGCCGTGAAGGAGGCGTTCCAGCCGCTGCTTCACCCGGCAGAAGAAGGCACTCTGTGACTCCTCGGCGTGCTGCACGACCAGGACCAGCTGGTGCTGTGGTGTGCGCGATGCACGCGCCCACTCGACCCAGCGTGAATCGCTCTCTGCAACCAGAAGCGTCGTTTGCGTCATTGCGCCTCTCCCCTGGGGTCGTCGAGCGGCGGCAGGTTCACCACTTTCAAATCGACGTTTTCGACCTCGAACTTGGCGTGCTGCGCAAAACGCATGGCGACCGCTGGGCCTTGGCGCTGCTTGCTGGTGCTGGTCGTGACGATCTTCAGCTTCGGCATGGTCGTCCCTCTCTTCGCACGAGCCTGCGCACAGACTGCGGGCAGGTACGTGCACACCGCTCTGCGGTTGGCTACCTGCACATCACTTTGAGGCACGCTCGAAAAGCGTTTGAGTCTCTCTGCGTCGCCGCGCTACCGTGCACGGACCGTGACGACACCTAAAGCCTCTTCGCCTGCCCGCGTGCACCACCAGCTCTTCGGCGTGCCGCGCGAGGTGGTCATGCTCGGCATCGTCAGCTTCCTCACCGATGTCAGCTCCGAGGCGATCTTCGCCATCCTGCCCTTGTTTCTGACCGGCGTGATGGGCGCGAGCACGCTCGTCCTCGGGACCATGGAGGGGCTCGCCGACTT
>JADGQR010000166.1 GCA_017881685.1 Gemmatimonadaceae bacterium | reverse complement strand
GAGAAGAGGCAACAGACCGTACGGTCGAAGCTGTGATGAATATTCAATCAGCGGCGGTGAGATTGCCGTCAGCACGGAAGACAACAGTGCAACACGCGGGTTGAACATTCTCGTTGCGCACCAATACACTGCAGGAACAAGTGCAATTCCGATGAGGATCGGAAGTATGAGCAGCACGTTGTCTTCAGCCCCGAACGCAGCGGCCCACAGACGGATCAAGACATAGAAGAAAGGCGGATGCGATTCGTGGTATTGCAGGAAGTCAAACATCGCTCCCCACGACGGGAGACGAATTATGAGAAGGAGAAAGCTCTCGTCGGCCCAGATTCCGCCGTGATAAGCGACCAATATTCGGAGTATTGCGGCGATACAAACAACGAGGAGCAGAAACGCAATTTGCCGTTTCTGCTCCGCCCCGTTCTCAATGGGATCGCTGACACCCGCACTGCCCATGCCGCGATCCCCTTTGTCTGGTGCTACTCGTGCGCCGGGAGCGGCTCCATCGTCTTCGCGTTCACCGGCACCTGCACTTCGTCACGGTATGGCGACGTCATGAGGACGACGCGCATTCGCGGGAAGGCATCCATGAACGACGTGTAGCAGAAGCCCCAGATTCCGAGCATTCCAAGCCCAACGCCGATTTCCCAGATCCCAAACGGAATGTCGGCAGACTTGTAATAGATCGACGGATAAATCTCGAGGTACCGGTGGAACCACAGGCCGAACACCGTGAAGAACGCGAACAGCGCCATCGTCGGCAGGTAAACCTTCGCCGCGCGCGACATGAGGCCGAAGAACGGACCGAACATCAGCGTCACCGTGAGCAGCGTCAGCGGAAGCCACGGATGAATCAGACGGAGCCGCGCCCAGTGCGTCTCCTCGCCCATGTTACCGTACCAGATCACAAGGTACTGACCGAAGGTCAGATATCCCCAGAACGCCGTGAACGCGAAGCACAGCTTGCCTAGATCGTGGAAATGCTTCTCGGTGATCAGATCATAGCTGCCGAGGTATCGGCGCCACGCCATCGTGAGAATGGTGAAGCTTGCCAGTGCTGTGACCCATCCACCCATGAACACCCACCATCCATACATGGTACTCTGGAAATGCGGATCGATCGACATGGAAAGATCCCATGAAAGAACGATCCAGCCAAACGCAAACGCGAAGCCGAGGAACACTGCGAGACGGCCCTGAAGCGAATGAGTCGAATGAATCTCGCGGCGCTCATCCTTGAACCCGCGGCGCATTCTCTCACGAATGCCTTTTGCCCACGCAGCTCCCGCTTCCGGCACCAATCCAACGTCGAGCCGAACGGTGGTATAGATGTACCAGACGCTGAGCGCGGTGATGATTCCGAACGCGATCAGACTTCTGGGAATCAGGAAGCTCGGATTCAGGTAGATCTTCTTCTCGGGAATCGCGAGCGTGCCGTGCGTCCACGGAAAGATGTGACTCCTGCCGAGGAGGATGACGATCAGGAGAATGAACGCGACAGGCAGAAACGCGACGTAACCTTCGAGCAGCCTGATCACTGAACGCGACCAGCGAGCGGTCGTGATTCGCTGCACCGCGACGAACATCACACCGGCAGACGAGACCGTCGCGAAATAGAGCCAGTTGAACAGCAGCGACTGCCAGGCTCTGTCGTTCCCCGTAAGCGCGCCGAAGAGAAATACGACCAGTCCGATGATCGCGAGCACGATCGAGATCGTTTTCAACGATTTCGGTAACGGCTTCGAAGTGCCGGCGAGAATTTCCTCGCGCGTCGGCACGTGAATGTGTTCGTGACTCACTTTTTGATCTCCCGCTTTGCTGAATCCGTCGTCGTTGCAGCTGGCATTACCCTGACACCGCCCGCGGCATGAGCCGTGTCAGGCGATGCAGGAGCCGCAGCAGCGGGTTGAGTATGAAGGCCTGTGCCGGCGATCTGTCCACGTGCGTTGATGAAAGGAGCAGGACGCGTTGGAGCAGTGCGCGAGAATCCGTAGAGCTTGTCGCCCGTGACACCAGGCGCCGCCAGTGGACCGGTCGGAACCTCCTGACCGATCTTGCCCTGAAGACCGCGCAGATAATTCACGACATCCCACCGATCTGGCTCTTCGATTCGATTGTACGGCGGCATCAGACCTCGGCCGTTTCGAATCATCCCGAAGATGTATCCATCGGTCCTGTTCTTCGTCACGTCGCCCGTAAGATTGATTCCCGGCATTCCGTACTGCGTCGCCGCGCCGTCGCCCATCCCCTTCACGCCGTGGCACGGAGCGCAGTTGACCTGGAAATACTTCCGACCATTTGCGAGAGACGCTGCGCTTACCGGCGTTGGATTCGGAACCCCTGCCATCGAGTCGATCGTCCCCGGGAGCGCGTTGTACGAAACCTGAATCCCCGCTACGGCCATTCCAGTCACAGGAACCGAATACTGCGGATTTCCACGTGATGGAGTCAGGGTGTCCTTCACAGGCTCCCACGTCCAAAGCGAAGGCTGTCGCTTCATGTCGGTGAACCACTCGCACCCGGTCGCGCCGAGCAGAATTGGTGCGACGAGCAGTGTCGCTCTGAGTCTAGCGTTCACCGTGCACCTCCACCGCTCCATGACTGCGCAGCAACGATTCCGCCGCGGCTGCTCGCTCCGGGGCACACTCTACCCACACTCCGTAATCGCCACCGCTGAAGCGAGGGTCATATCCAACAGTCATCGTAAGTCTTGGAACTCTCGAGTTAATGAACAATCCGAGCACAGTGGAAAGGGCGCCGAAGAGAACCATCACCTCGAATCCGAAAATCGTGTAGGGCACCCACGAAGCGATCGGCTTGCCGCCGACAACAAGAGGCCAGTAGTCGGATATCCAGACGGCGATCCAGTAACCGCAGGTCGCTCCGAAAAGTCCCCCGAACAACGTGAACCTTCTCACCGGACTCGGCCCCGCGTCGATCGCGTGCTCGATCTCATGTCGCGGGGTCGGCGTGTAGACTGTGATCTCTCCGAGCTTTTCCTTCTTCAGTGCCTCGATGGCATCGACCGCGGCGTCGAGCTCGCGGAATGCTGCAATGACTCCGGGCATCAGTCGAACTCCCCAGGTGTTGCGGACTCGAACTCGAGATGACTCCCCGAAGAATCGATACCGAGATCGTGTCGCCTGCGAAGTTTCGGCGGAATGATTTCTTTCACCTCAGTCAGAGCGATAACCGGCAGCTGCTTGATGAACAGCAGGAACCACATCGAGAACCAGCCGAAGCTTCCGGCGAGAATCGCGAAATCAACCCACGTCGGCGTGTACCCCGTCCACTGCCACGGCTCGAACTCGTGCGACAGCGACGGAACGACAATCACGAATCGCTCGAACCACATGCCGAGGTTGATGAAGAACGACAGGATGAACAGCCACGTAGGATTCCTGCGCCAGCTCTGCCTGAACAGGCTGAGCGGCAACACCATGTTGCAGGTGTAGAGAATCACCGACGCCCACCACCACTGACCCCAGATTCGGTTGGCAAAGAAAGCTTTTTCAAATTCGCTGCCGGAGTACCATGCAACGAACCACTCGTTCATGTACGCGCAGCCAACGACGAGCGACGTGAAGAGACAGAGCTTCGCCGCAGCGTCGAGATGGTTGATCGTCACGTAGTGCTTGAGACCAAACCATTTCCGGAGCGGAATGATGATCGTGAACACCATTCCGATACCCGAGTAAATGGCACCGGCGACGAAGTACGGCGGGAAGATCGTGGTGTGCCATCCCGGAGTCAGCGCCATCGCGAAGTCGAACGACACGACCGAGTGAACCGACAGCACGAGAGGTGTCGAGAATGCCGCAAGGAAGAGATACGCCCGTGCGAAGTGTCTCCATTCGCGATCGGAGTTTCTCCAGCCGAGCGACAGCGCACCGAAAATTCTGCGACGCACCGGATTCTTTTCGCGATCCCGGAGAACCGCGATATCGGGAATCAATCCAACGTAAAGGAACGTCGCCGAAACGGTGAGGTACGTGAGAATCGCGAACACATCCCACACGAGCGGGCTCTTGAACTGCGGCCAGATGTAGCGCCAGTTCGGATACGGAATCCGCCAGAAGAACTTCCACGGCCGTCCGAGGTGAAGAATCGGGAACAGTCCGGCAGTCATGACGGCGAACACCGTCATCGCTTCCGCACATCGATAGATCGTCGTTCGGAAACCGGCGCGGAACAGATACAGAATCGCGGAGATGAGCGTCCCGGCGTGACCGATACCGACCCAGAACACGAAGGTGATGATGTACACGCCCCACATCACCGGCGGGTTGTATCCCGCGACACCCAGACCGCTGTAGATCTGGTAAGTCCACGCACCCGCGCCGACCACGAGAAAGAAAATCGCGACACCAAGACCGATGAACCACGCAGCGGTCGGATGAAGCGTTCCCGTGATCTCGCGATCTACCTGCTCGTAATCCTTTACAGCAGGAAGCTGAACGTCCGCCGTGGCGATGTTCGGGCGGCGCGGGATGTCCCTTTCATTGAGAGGTTTGGCCATGGTAGCCATCAGGCCTGCCCTCCCGCTGGATGATTGACCTTCTTCAGATAGACCACCGCTGTGTACGTGTTGAGCTCTTCAAAGACGTGATATGCGCGTCGATCGTTGATCATTCCAGCGACAGCCCACTTCTCATCCGCCGCGTCACCAAACGTGATCGCACGTGACGGACACGCTTCGGCGCACGCTGTCGTGAACTCGTCGGGCTCGACTCCGCGATGCTCGAGAGCCGCGCGGTTCTCAGTCTCGCGAATTCTCTGTACGCAGAAGGAGCACTTCTCCATGACACCCTTTCCGCGAACCGTGACATCCGGATTGAGCTGCCAGTTGAGCGGCTCCGGGAAGGCATACTGCGGACGATTCGGCTCACCGTAACCGAACCAGTTGAAGTAGCGAACCTTGTACGGGCAGTTGTTAGAGCAGTAGCGGGTTCCGACGCAACGATTGTAGACCTGAACGTTGAGACCGTCAGGCGAGTGATACGTCGCGTACACCGGGCACACGGGCTCGCATGGAGCGTTGCCGCAGTGCTGGCACATCATCGGAACGAAGCGCGTGTCGAAATCGGCGCTGCCGTCTTCTCCGCCCTCGAAGTACCTCTCGAGACGAATCCACGCCATCTCTCTGCTTCGAGTGATGTTGGATCCGAAGCCCGTTCTGTCGGGAAGCACTTTCGCTCCCTGCCAGTCGGCACCGACAGTCGGAATGTTGTTCTCTGCATAACAAGCCGTGACGCACGCAGAGCATCCGGTGCAGCGCGCGAGATCGACAGTCATGGCCCACCGACGCTTCGCCATTCCACTCCAGTGGTCTGGCGAGTACATCCCCTTCTCTTTCGACTTGAGCTCAGGTCCGCCGAGCTCACCTTGAGCATCGTTGGCTGTCGGTGATCTGAGACCCGGGAGGAACGCGTGACTGGCATCGCCCGGAAATTCCG